>JAKURE010000009.1 GCA_022450005.1 Halobacteriales archaeon | reverse complement strand
CACGTTTATGTAATGCGCAATATGAGCTTTCCCATTGATATCATTTTCATAGATTCTCAGGGTACTATTGTTTCTATTCATCATGCGTCCCCCGAGCTACCTCCTTACACCCCTTATGAAGGACTTAGCAAATGGGTTATTGAATTGCCCTACAATTGGACACTTGACCACAATATATCTCCTGGGGACACCGTCCATATCTACTTAGACTAAACCGAGAAAATTTTACTTCCTTCTACCATCCCTACTATGTATACCTCATGGATGACATCGATTCTACCATTCTTTCTTCAAATTTTTCCAACCCGATGCTCCGTCTATTATCTTTCTATGGGGCCTCCAATATCCGGAATTTTCTTGTAGGCTTCCTAGCAAACCTATTCGCTCGTATATCCGATCTCGTCCCTCCTTTCCTTCTTGGTGTTGCAATAGATTCAATTATTTTACGAGATAAACCATTTCTAATTCCATTTTTATCTGAATCTTCCCTTCCTCAAAACCCAATATCCCAATTTTGGTTTGTGGTTTTTCTCATTGTATCTTCCTTTATCCTCAGTGCAATTCTCCATTGGTTTAGAAATTGGGGCTGGAATTCATTTTCTCAAAATATCCAACATCAAATTCGCATCGATACCTACACCCGGTTGCAAAATTTAAATATGAGTTTCTTTGATAGAACACACAAAGGAGAACTAATGTCTATCCTATCTAATGATGTTAACCGACTAGAAATTTTCTTAAATGATGGTTTCAACTCCGTCTTCCGTCTCGCAATCATGGTGATTGGAATTGCAACTTTATTATTTTATATGAACCCTTCTTTGGCCGTGGTTTCTCTTTTTACCATCCCTATAATTGCGTTTTTTACATACAATTTCACAAAATCTATACAACCAAAATATGCCGAAGTACGAGACAGTGTGGGAAAACTCCATTCCCGACTTAAACAGAATTTAAATGCAATCCAGTTAATTAAACTCTATAATACCGAATCCTATGAATCTAGTCGCGTAGAGGAAACTTCTCTGAATTATTACAATACCAATTGGGATTCTATTACGACCCGCATAAAATTTTTCCCCTCACTTCAAATTATATCTGGAATTGGATTTACTATGACCTTTCTAGTAGGGGGGTTCTGGGTTATATCTGGAGATATACTTTGGCTTTCTTCCAGTCCCCTCTACGCCGGGGAATTTGTAACATTCATGCTGCTCCATCAACAGTTAGTTTGGCCAATGACCCAATTTGGACAGGTCATAAATATGTATCAACGGGCTCGGGCATCTACAGTCAGAATATTTGGTTTAATCGACAAAACTAATACCCTCCCTGAAAAATCCAACCCTTCTGAACTAATCGTAGATTCTGGAACAATCATCTACGAAGATGTTTCCTTTGGATACTCTCAAGACAAAATATTGTCTAATATCTCTTTTAAGGCTGGGAAAGGTGAATCTTTGGCTATAGTTGGCCATAGTGGATCTGGAAAATCAACCTTATTAAGATTATTATTAAGATTGTACGATATAGACCATGGGTCCATCACAATAGATGGGCATGATATTCGAGATCTATCTCTGAAGAGTTTGCGTGACCAAATTGGATATGTTGGTCAGGATATCTTCCTTTTCCACGGCACTGTTAGGGAAAATATCCAATATGGATCATTCACAGCTAAGGAGGAGGAACTTATTCAATCCGCTAAAGCAGCAAAGGCTCATGATTTTATAATGGATTTACCACATGGATATGAAACTATCGTCGGAGAACGTGGAATCAAACTATCGGGAGGACAACGACAACGAATTGCCATTGCACGAGCACTTCTAAAAGACCCTCCCATTTTCATTTTCGACGAAGCTACTAGTGATGTAGACACCCCCACCGAATCTCTGATACTAGATTTTATAAAGGCCCATCATTCTGAAAAGACCATCTTGGCTATTGCCCATAGGCTCTCCACAATACAAGACTCAACTAATATCTTAGTTTTACAAGATGGGGTGATTATAGAATCTGGAACTCATAATGAACTATTGAATAAAAAAGGATCCTATTTCGAACTTTGGAGCGCTAGAAATGTCTAATTTGTCTGACCATTTCTCCCCAAACTACCACCGTTGATTACAAGACCAATGGCAACCTTAGTACGTTATGGATCTATCTCAGGTCACTTCCGAAGATGCAAAAAATGCGGCATCAAAAATAGTAGTTTTTCCTGTGGGAAGTACAGAACAACATGGGCCCCATGCACCCCTTTCCACTGATCTACTACTAGCCAAATCTGTCGCAGAAGAAGGCATCAAACAATTTCCAGGCGAAGCTATTCTAGCACCTTCTCTCCCCTTCGGAGTATCTGAGGAGCATAGAAATTTCCCCGGAACACTTTGGCTTTCTACACAAACTTTTCGCAATTGCATATCGGATGTACTTAATTCTTTTATTCACAATGGGTGGAACAAAATTATCATAGTAAATGGTCACGGAGGCAACATCAACGCATTAAATGAAGTCTGTGCTGATATAACCCGAAACACCACAAAACCCGCATTTGCAACTACCTACACCTGGTTTCGTTATTCAGACGATCTCCCCAAGGGTCATGCCGGAGAAGTTGAAACATCTATGCTATTGCATCTTTTCCCCACCCTCGTTAATTCCAGTATGATATCGCAAGCAAGTTCCGATTCTGGAGATAGCTGGGGATCTTTTGAACAAGGTGCACAAATGAAATACGACGTTGAAAAATTTACAAAAAATGGCGTTGTAGGCGACCCATCTCTCGCATCTAGCAATCTCGGGGAAAAATTATTAAAAGAATCTGGAACTTCCCTCGCTAAACTTCTAGAAGTGGTATCGGGGCTCAAACTTTCTTGATGATGTCTTCTTTTTTCTTAATTCATCCCTTTGTCTCTACAGAATCAACAAACATTAGTGGATAGTCTCTTTCAACTCTCATTTTAGATACAACCTCTGTATCTTTATATTGAATCTTAATTCTAACTGCCATCATGTCCCCTTTTAATTCTGCATATCCAAAATCATCATTCATCGATTTTTCCACCGCCTCTTCGGATATTTCTACTGACACATTTGTACAATGCGGTTGGTTTAGAATTGATTTTTCAATTGCAGAAGATAAACTTTCGATACTACTTAGACTGATAGGGGTACCTGAAAACTGATGGTATAGCGATCCAAGCTTGACGCCTGACTCGAAACAAGCAATTTCTGTTTCCGTTGGTTTCATACAACTTGAACTTTCTGCCCTCTAAAGAAAAAGTTACTTCTCCTTTCCCCCCTCATTAACCTTCAATGAAAGAGGTAGTATTGCTTACAGGCGCACTAGGAAATGTGGGACGAACGATCCTTTCACACCTCCACGATCAATATACCTGGCGTCTACTTGATAACCAATCTCCCGATAGTGATTTTCCCTATGACGTAATTGTTGCTGATATTTTAAACACCACTGCTGTAAACGAAGCTGTAGAGGGGGCTAGTGCAATAATTCATCTTGCTGGAGATCCTCAAACCTCTGCATCTTGGAAATCAGTTCTTCGAAATAATATCGAAGGTACTCAAATCTTACTTGAAGCCGCAGTGAATTCTGGCGTTGAAAAATTTATCTTCGCGTCTTCGAACCACGCAGTTGGTCACTACGAATCCGATCCAAATTCTGATCCTTCCAATCCCAATAGTCCATTCCCTCTCGATGGAACCGAGCTCCCCCGGCCTGGAAATCTCTATGGTGCCAGCAAGGCATTCGGCGAAATTATGGGGAGATATTATCACGATGAGTACGGTATCTCTGTTCTCTGCGTTAGGATTGGAAATTTAAATGGAGATGCCCCCCCTGTTGACTACGCACGTGGACAATCCATGTGGCTCTCCAATCGAGATTGCGGCCACCTTTTCGATAGATGCCTACAGGCCCATTATGGATATGAAATAGTCTATGGTGTTTCTGACAACGATAGTAGTTATTATTCCTTAGATCGTACCAGAGATCTCTTGGGCTATTCTCCCCAAGACAACTCTGCAGAGCACATCTCTTAATTCTAAGAAATTATCTAAATAGCTTTTTAATATCCTTTCCACTTTCTCTTATTCTTTCCACTCTGTTTCTTATCTGCTCATATACCATCCCCCGCAAATCTGGGCTTTTTACAAAAGTTACTATCAATTGCTCAATTTTTTTATAGCCTCTCCCTTCAATTCCCCCTCTCGCATAACCAATCGCCCCTTTAATAATCTCATATTCGTATGCTTCAACCTCCTCTGCTATCACTTCCGCAGCTAAAAATATAGATTCAATTTCTAAATCTTCCAATTCCATTTTACCACCTCTATACACTATAGTAGGAATTTTTTCTTGGGAGAATGATTCTACATCTTGACCTATTTCAATAAGATATTCTCTAATAAGTCCAATATCTACACCCCTGTACACTTCTGGCATTTTCTCCAAATATCCAAATGAACTTTCCACGAGCCCTCTCATTCCCTTCCAATTCTCATTCGTCCCATGATATATTATGGCTGTAAATTGAATTAAACCTTGTAAAAATAACTTGTCCTCACTCCCCTTCTCAAGTTTAAACCAATATCGCTCCCATGCGCCATGAGCAGCATTGTACTCCCCTCTATTATAAATTGCAATTCCAGCTTCCAAGTATACCTTTAATTTCCCATCCTCATTCATTTGTAGATTTTGTCCTTTTATTTTCTTGATTACAATTGATATTCAACTCTATTGATATCTTACAGCCCTCCACTTCATAAATAATATGAAATTTAGTGTTGGTCATTCACCCGTAGAATCTCGCAGTAAAAAAATCTCTATTTTTTCTCAGATATGGAGCTTATCTCCCAGATATGCCCGATCCATTTTAAATCTTCATATTTTTAAACCCCAATGCCCTTGTTTAGCACATGACTCTAAATGGCCATGTGGTTGTCGACGTCGATGCACATTTCTTTGAACCATTACATGACTTTTCAAATTATCTGGACGAACCCTGGAAATCACGGTTTAGCGGAGCAACGAGGGGTAGATTTATCCCTGGTAGTACCGGTGACAGGTGGGTAGGGGGCAGAATTATGAGGAACGTAACTTCATACCCTCAAAAAGACATGACACCCGAGGAAATACCTGGTTTGATGAAACATGTTGGCCTTGATAAGATAGTTTTACTACCCAATAAAATGCTTTCATTTGGAAAATTATCTAGCGACGAAATAGCAGTCCCCCTTGCAAATGGATTCATTGACTATATGCTTGATAAAGTTGTTGATCCCTCCGAAGGAATTTACACGATGCTGGTTGCACCCTTCCACGATCCAGAAGAGTCCGTCGCGTTAATCGATCGAGTAGCCGATGAAAAAGGCGTCGTAGCACTCTGCCTAGTCACAGCTGGACCTGAACCCCCCCTCGGAGACCGAAGATACGATCCAATTTACGAAGCTTGCAACGATCGTAATTTCCCTGTAGTTTTTCATGCAGGAGGCTCGAGTGTGGACAGCTTCTTCATAAGAGGGTATCGAAAATTCCTTGAGACACATACTTTAGGATTCTTATGGAATAACATGGCACAAATTGTGAGTTTAGTCGTCCAAGGGGTTCCTGAAAAATATCCAAATCTTGACATCGTATTTCAAGAATCTGGAATTTTCTGGGTCCCTTTGATGATGCACAGACTCGATGCTGAATATATGAAACGCCAATCGGAAGCCCCCCTTCTAACGAAAAAACCATCTAAATACATGCAGGAATTTTATTATGGGACCCAACCACTCGAAGAACCTGATAATCCTGAATACCTCCAGCAAATTATCGACATGATTGGTGGCCCAGAACGCCTCATGTACGCTTCGGATTACCCACATTGGGATTATGATCGCCCAAGTGTCATCACAAATATGGACTTTCTAAGTGATTCTGAACAAGGCATGATCCTTGGAAAAACAGCAGAGAGGATATTCGGAATATGACTTTGATACCTATTTGTTCCACAAATGATCTCCCCGAGGGCTCTCGAAAAACAGTTAATGTAGAAGATACCCCCGTCCTCGTCTTACACGTAGATGGATCTTATTATGCAATCGAAGCAACTTGCCCGCACCAATCAGGTCCCCTCGGACAAGGCATAGTTCTTCCAAAACTCGAGGCGACATTTGTTAGTGCGGGAAAACGACTTGAAGAATCTTTCTCTGAAACTATCCTTACTATCTCTTGCCCTTGGCATGGCTGGGAATTCGACCTTTCGACCGGGGCCCATTGTGGAGATTCAGAAGTAACTCTCAGCACGTTTGAAATAGTCGAAAAAGAAGGGGAATTATTTCTAAAATCCCCTTGATTTGATTTTTCTTAAATCTTTTATCTATCTAAAAAATTGCCCAGTCGTCGCTGATTACGCAGCGCCTTGCACTATAAGTGCATCTTGCTTAGCAATCACTACTTTCACATTCTGACCAACTTTAAGTTTACTCTGTGACGATCTGACTTGAACCGTCGTATTTTCTCCAATAATGACATCATAGTACACAGAAGCACCTCTAAATATCTTATGTGTAATTTTACCAGAATATTCGTTGGTTTGACTTGTCTTGTTATACTTAGATCCTTTACCAGCTTTGCTGGCAACCTCTATGAATATATTTTCTGGTCTAATCACAATTACGGGGTTCTTTAATGCAGTCCCACCTTCGTGTCGGCAAACCATATCTAGTTTCTGGTCCCCTTTTGTAATCGTCGCATTCGCAGATGTTTTGGTCTTAGAACTAACTTCTGCGTTGAATACATTGGCTTCACCTATGAAATTTGCCACAAACGGTGAATTAGGTGAATCATATAGTGCCTCTGGTCCTCCTTGTTGCATCATGACACCATCTTTCATTACACAGATATCATCTGAAATTTCAAACGCTTCTTCTTGATCGTGTGTAACATATACTGTGGTAACTTTAATTTCGTCCAAAATATCTAGTATACTTTGTCTCATTCTCTTTCGAAGTTGGAAGTCCAAGTTTGACAAAGGCTCATCCATCAAAAGCAACTTTGGCTCATAAGATATAGCCCGGGCAAACGCAACACGCTGTTGCTGACCACCAGACAACTCTGATGGATATCTGTCTTCTACATTGCCTCCTGCCAATCCTACAAGAGACAAAGCCTCTTGAACCCGATCCTCTCTCCTATCTTTTGGATAATCTTGATTTTTCAACGCATATAGGATATTTTCTCTCGCTGTCATATGTGGCCAAACAGCGTAAGACTGGAACACAAACCCAATCCCTCTCCTCTCTGGAGGTACATTTAAATCTGATGTGGAAACCGTTTCCCCAAATAACTTTATCTGTCCTTCTGTTATATCCTCGAATCCCGCTAGGGCTCGAAGAGTTGTTGTTTTTCCACATCCGGATGGGCCAAGTAATGTGAATAATTCACCTTCGTTTACATTGAAACTAAGATTTTTAACCGCATCTACTACGCTTCCACCCCCGCTAACGAATCGTTTTGTTAATTTTTTAACTTGTACTGCAGGCATAACTGTGATTCATCACTCACCCTTGACAGATTTAAACTTTCCTATTATCCACAAATATTTTTCATTAATTTAGTATAATTTTTTATTTAATTTAATAAATTTAAAATTGAAATTAAGTATCCCCTCATGTGCCTTTCCTTCCTTTATTTCCAAAGAAAATTATCTAGTTATTCTCTTTTCCTCATCGCCTTTTCGTATCTTTTTAATAGTCCCTCTAGTTCTATTTCTGGAACTTTTCCAGGAGCAGGATTATATGAAAACATGTCCAATTGAATCCCTACCCGGCGTTTAAGATTATTCATTGCCTCTTTACTTTCTCCTCTAAGGTGCTTATTAACCACTTGAATGTTTCTCCCCTCTGGCATATATGTCAACAAAGGGACTAACCGTGACTTTTGCGCCTCTGCCATTTTCCAGACCATTGCAACCACGTTACTCTTAATTGATTTCTTATTCCCACCCCTTGATCCATAAAATTGTATCTTTGTTCCTTCTGGAGCATAATACTCCATAACTTCCTTCCAGGACCACTGAGGGGCGTTTACCACTGTATATTTTCCTGGTTTTATCTCTTCATTTTGAGACATAACTATTGCCCTAACAATTATCATTATATGGGCCACATTTGATTCTAAATTTCCATCCGCGTCTATGTAAATTCTATCCCCTTTTTCTAGTAACCTTTTCAAATCATTTGTCTGTTTTTGCATCGTTCCCATCACATGCCCAACTCTTAGTATATATGCCCGTTTTTGATTCTTATATTTTCGATTCCAAATAGTGCATTTCTTCCTCACACGCTTTTCTATAAAACGTTTCTCTCTAACAAGCAAATCCTGTTGGTATTTACTCGCCAATTTTCCTCCCCATGCACTTATTGAGCTAATGTAAATAATACTTGAACTCCTCTTCGAATATTTGACCAAGTTATCAACTACTTTCTGATTAATCTCCCGCGCAACTTTTGGCTGCCCATGCGGCACATTCGGTGTTGCCTCTTTTAAAAACACGACTACGTCTATATCTGACAACACATCTGCTGCATCCTCTTCTATAGTCATATCTGCAATTCTATATGGGAATTCTTTGCTTACTATTGCCGCAGAACCAATTTCACTTTGTATGATTGGGACCACTTCAAATCCTTCTTCTCGGAGTAGCAAGCATAGTTCCATTTCCAACATTGCATCTGAAGAATTCAAGCCGATTGCATTAACTAAACCAATTTTCATATTTTGATTCCCCCTTTTGCTTTTTTATAAATTCCTGTAATGACTTCAGTTACTTTTATCCCCGTCATTTGATCTGTATTCATTTCCCCCTCCGAATTGATTTGTTGGATAAATTCTGCCCACTTTAAAAATACCCCTTCCCCAAATGATGTAGCATATCTTCCAGACTCTATTATGAGTGGCCCATTCATTCCCTCTACATGCACTCTTAGTCTTTCATTCGATCCAGTGTGATCGAACCTAATTTTCACATTTTGGAATTCAAATTCAGCTTCTGCCTCAAACGATTCAACACGACTAGCACGATATTCAATTTTTACATCCGAATCTTTGATAGCTACCATTACAACTTCCACTGCCACATCCAATTCATCTTTCCACATTATATCTGATTTTTTGACAGTTATGTCGTACCCTTCTAATATATCTACAATCTGACTAATAGTGTGGCACCCGCTCTCCATTAAAACCCCTCCTCCCGCCAATCGAATATCATTCCTATAATGTTTCTTTCCTATTCCTAAACTATTGACTAGTCCTTCCTGTATTCTCACATTTTTGAGGGGTCCAAATAACTCTGAGCGGACGATCTCTCTCATCTGTTTAGTCGATGAGAACCATGTTCTCATGTAATTACAAACCATTTTGTTGTTTAGCCCAACAAATTCTTGGTGGTCTTCAATATTTTTCGCAAATGGTTTCTCTACAAAAATTGGGGTCTCCCTCCGTGAAAATAATTCGATGTAAGGTTTTCTAACACCAACAGGCATTGCAAGAAGAACAATATCGCATTCTGGTAACTTTTCTATCTCTTCTTCCACTTCAATCGCATCACATCCACATATTTTGGCTAATTTATTTGCTCTATCTATGTCTATGTCTGCAACATATTTCACTATCGTTTTTGGATATTCCAATAGGATGGGTATGTGTATTCTTTCTGTTATTTTACCCGCTCCTATCACTCCAACTTCCATTTGATCCATCTTTGTGTCTTCAAAAATTGTAAATGGGAGCTTCATACTGGCAAGTCTCATTATCAAGCGTATAAGCCTTTTCGAATCCCATTCATTCCCATCCTCCTTTCCACTGACCAAAACGCTAATCCTCTTGGCAGATTCATTTGTACCAATGGCCCAAGCCTCCGATTCCGTTTCTATAGTGTCTGGAAGCAGCTTAATTTTCATAGGAACTATATTTGAACTTGGAATTGCTTTTATAGCAAAAATATTCATAGCCCGCTATTTGGGGGTATATGATTACGGAATCGTATCTGTTGGCATAATTGTCCTTTCCATATCCACGACGTTTGTTGTTTTAGGCCTTCATCACGGTGTCGCACGATATCTCCCACGATTTAAACAAGCCTCCGATAAACGTGGCATTTTACTATCTGCCTTCTCTATCACCACCGTAACATCTCTACTTCTTGCGTTTTGTCTATTTATTTTTGCAGATTACATAGCAATTAATGTATTCTCAAATCTCTCCTTTTCACCCATTTTAAAGGTATTTGCAGGCGCGGTCCCATTTGCAGCATTTATCCGGATGGTTATTGGAAGCATGCAAGGAGAAAAAAAGGCATCACCAACTGTTTTTATCCAAAATATAGTTCTCCCATCCGCCCGATTCATTCTAATAATTATTGTTCTTCTAATTGGAGTATCTGCAGTCAAAGTAGCATGGGCTTATTTGTTAGCATATGCCATCGCAGCACTCGTTGGAGTTTACGCCCTATATCGATACACACAAATGTTCAAAAAAGTCACCCCAATATATCATTTTAGAGACTTAACTTATTTCTCTATTCCTTTGGCAATCTCCACTATCATGGCTTTATTATTTGTCGATGCGGATACACTCATTCTAGCTTATTTCCAACCCGCCACCGAGGTAGGACTCTATGCTGTCATATATCCTCTCTCCGCACTCCTTATGATTTTTCTTAACTCCTTCACTTTTCTCTCCATGCCTGCTCTCTCCGAGCTACACGCCCAAAATCACTCTTTACGAATGCGCAAAATGTATCTAGTGATCACCAAATGGATTTTTATCCCTACATTTCCCCTCTTCCTCGCCCTTTTCTTTTTCCCCAATACCCTCATCGAATTCTTTTTCGGAAATGACTATACCCCTGCAAGCATCGGCCTTTCCATCCTCTCGCTCGGTTTCCTTTTCCACATTCTTACTGGAGTAAATGAATCAACTTTGCTAGCTATTGGAAAAACAAAACACCTCTTAGCAAATACCACTGCGGCTGGAATTCTGAATATAATTCTAAATCTAATCCTCATCCCCCAATATTCTTTTATCGGAGCCGCAATAGCCACAACCCTTTCGTACATATGCCTCAACTTACTACATTCCCTCGAACTATATTGGATGACCGGAATTCACCCCATTTCTAAGCCCGTCATCAAAATTTCACTTGTCGCCACCGCAATGGCTTCATTGGTTTACCTCTTATCCGTTAGAATCGATTTAAACAATCTCCAATTATTACTTTTCACACTCATCTTTGGATTAATTTATTGTATAACTATCTTTAGATCTGACGCGATGGGGGCCGAGGAAGAATTGTTACTTTCCCAAACAGAAGCTTTCTTCGGAATAAACCTAGATCCTCTTCGCAAAACAATCAATTTCTTTTCTCGATAGGCAATATTCTTCGAACCGAACTTTTATTGTTCTTAGGCGGTGCATCTTATATCATCCATGGCTGCCAGAGCCGCAAGAATTGAACATTCCCGTCAACAACAACAGCGCTCTTTAGAAAATGACCATGCAATGAAAGTTGTACATTGGAATATTTCCAAACAGAGTCATCCCATGTTCGCAACCCGCCGATACGAGGACGAGCTTTTCAAGAGATTAAATGCTACCATTGATGGCTCTGTCAGTCGAATTTTTAGACGTGAAAGCAAGTTATTTGGAAATACGATTTCTTCTTGGTTAACTAGGTATGATTCGGATAATTTTGATATTGTGCACGCAACTTTCCAAACAATAGCACCTGCGGCATATTTTTCCCGTCCTAAAAATTTAATCGTCACTGTACATGATATCTTGCCAACCTTTCCTAATACTTCCCATGATATTTCCACCAAAATTCAATGGAAATTCACCCCCTCCGCACTCAAAATGGCCGATGCAATAATTGCAATATCAGATTTCACTCGCAAGGAACTTATAAAGCATCTAGAAGTCGATCCTCAACTCATACACGTGGTACCTCAAGGAGTGGACCACTCCCTTTTCAAACCACTCGACAAAATTGATTCTCGAAAACAACTTGGATTGGATCCCGAATCCCTTTATGTTCTAGTTGCTTCCTCAAATCAAACCCACAAAAGAATGGATCTAGCAAAAGACATCCTACTCGAACTCAGGTCCCGCAACCCGCATGTAAAACTACTCAAGATTGGATATGGCGATTCTCTCCAGATGGATGGGGTTATCAATTTAGGGTGGATTCCTGAAAATAAAATGCCACTACTGTATAATTCTGCAGACGTTTACCTGCACACTTCTGATTATGAAGGTTTTGGGCTGCCAATTTTAGAGGCTATGGCCTGTGGAACTCCTACCATTGCCAATAATCGCGCAAGTATACCCGAAGTAATTGGCCCTGCAAATACAATCAATATGAATTCTATCTCCCCTTCGAAAATATGTGATCACATTTTTGAAAAAATGGAGTTAGATATAGACCAACCAGCCCTCGACCGAAGTAAGACATTTACGTGGGATCAAACAGCTTCAGGCACTTTAGATATCTATAAAGAGGTGCTTGAAAATTGAGAATTTTAAATTTATCACTCCTACGTCTAAATGATTCCCATAGTTACTATGGGGGCGCTATTGGAAGTATTGGTTATGAATTGCTTTCCTCTCTCTCATCCCTTGACGACGTGGATGTAATATCTTTTACACAGGGAACTGATCTATCTCTCCCCGTTCCTTCCTCACTTAATCTAGTCCATGCAACTTCTTTCAGTGAAGTAAAAAAACTCATGCCAAAATATCTGGAAGGAGAAAAAGAAACAATCCTTACTCACTTTTACTTCCATGAACCCGAGCACACCCCGATCTCACACTTAGCAAACAAGTTAGATTTTCCATTTGTAATCGGTATGTGTGAGTTGCCTCACTATCGCCTTAGAGACGAAGTTTCCGGCCCTCTAAAATCCCATCTGTTACGGAAAGTGGGAAAATCAATTGCATACATGCCCCGATTTAAAAAAACACTTTCCCACTGCGATAGACTCATCACAGTCAACGGAGCCGCAAAACAATATTATTCGAAATATTTCCCTAGCAATCAAATAGGAATTATTCCCTATGGTGTAAACCAGGAATTATTCCCTTGTACTCCTCTCCCTAAAGAACCACGAATATTGGTTGTTAGTAGATTAATACGGCGCCGTGGAATCGACACCATCATTGATGCATTACCCGATATTCTCTCTGAAGTCCCCGACGCACATCTAGATATCGTTGGAGATGGACCTCAACACATTCCTCTAAAACAACAAGCCTCTAAAAACGGCGTTTTATCTAGAGTTCATTTCTATGGGAATGTTTCCGCAGAAGCTCTAGTACAACATTATCAAAATTGCTCTGTCTTCTGCCATCTCTCCAATTCTGATGGTTGGAATCAGCCCGCTCTAGAAGCGATGTCGACTGGGAGGCCCGTTATTGGACTGGATGCGCATCATAATAGTATGGTATTGAACGGCACTACTGGATTTCTAATCTCCCCTGAAAAAATTAATTCCCTTTCAAACTATCTGATTCAAATTTTAGATGATGGAAACTTATGTTCTCAAATGGGGACGTCTGCACATGAATTAATCTCGACCAATTACAATTTATCTATTGTGGCCAAACAATACGTGACTGAATTTAAGAGGTTGCTATAACATGCCCACAAAAGTCACTGATATAATCACTCAGTTATGTCTCCACCTCCAAAATTTTGAAGAAGAATTCGCGACGAGTTATATCTCAAAAAACACACTGCAACTCTTACTTTCTGAATATGGATTTGAAACCAAGAATTCCAACAAAGAGCGAAATTCACTTCTCATAATCATCGATGAGCTCAAAACAGTTTCCCTGTCATTGCAAAAAAATAAAATCCCCTTTGTCATCATCAAATTCTCTGAACTACCAAAATCTGTTAGTGACATAGACATTCTAGTTCACAACACCAATAACCTCCACCCCGTTCTACATGAGCTCGGATATTCCCTTGAAGACGATGCAGAACCTCACCGGAGCACTTACATCAAATCGATAAAAGGAACGCGAGTTTCACTCGATTTACACCATCACCTCTCTTGGCGTAGAGTGCATTATTTGGATTCCCAATCAATTATTGACCAAAGTCAACTAAAGTCCATCGGAGACATCAAGATCCCCTTCCCTTCCCTTCCCCACGATTTCTTAATAACCGCAGCCCATTGTATTTTCAAACATAATGGAATATCTTTATTTGATATTTTGCACATACTATCTTTGAAAGAATCCAATCCCTCTCAACTAAACAATTTGCCCACCATGTATGCCATCACTGAAGAATACCAGTGGAAACAAGAATTCGACTATTTCCTCCATTTCATCTCTTCAATAGAAAGTGATCTCCGCACTTCTCTTGATCCAGAATCATCAATCTTCAAAAATATCCCCTACCAGTTCTCTCTACCCACCGTTTTCCGTATTAGACTATCAAAAATTTTACGCTCACTTTCTCACAAAAGCCATACCTCACCTCTCATTCAGACATATGCATATTTATTTGATATTTTCCAATTTTTAGTAGAACAAAAACTTGGTATATCTCTAATTTTCTTTTTCCGCTTCCTCTCTCGAATTAAAAAAATGATATCTACTGTTAAATCTATTTTTAGCACTCGCAAATAATATCTTATGTCCCCTTCTCCTTTCAACAGGATCTTATACGGAGCTAAACCAAACAACAAACAGAATGCCTCTCCGTCCTAGCGAGAAATTAATCACTTCTATAGTCAAAGAGAATGGGAAGTCAGCTTCTACTCTGCCCGAACCCCTCCCTGAGCAATTTATTAAAATAAATCATCTTTCAGCTATCTTGAGGGACATGGGATTCGAACTCCCATTCGCGTCTACCCAATCCAATGACGCTTTCGTTCTCAGTGAAGTTTCCCGAATAATTCATGAATTGAAACATTCTGGAATCCACTGCGTTGTGATAAAGTCTCTTCCTGCTGTTGCAAAACCCATTGGGGATGTAGATATTCTGGTCGACGATCTGGAGAAAGCAGGGGAATTACTTGAACAGAATTCTTACGATGTTAGTATCGACCCCGATCCTCACAAACTCCTGTGCCTCTCTACCATTGATGGAATTCTTGTGAATATACATCTTCATGGAGAAATTGCCTGGAGGCGGGTAATTTACTTAGACCCAATTGATGTTATCAAATCGGCCACAGAACGAGTTTTTTATGGGATCTCTTTTCCTGTAGCTTCAGCTGAATTTGAAATCTTAATCACGTCTGCACACATGCTGTATGAACGTGGAAATATGCGGGTAAGTCTCCATAATGTTCTAGAGCTTTCCGCTCTATTTTCGTCAAAAAATATCTCTATTCCTTCTCTATTTGATATCGCATCCAAGAATGGCTGGGGCGATTCACTTATTTTATTTTTACAAACAGCAAATGCAATTCATTATCAGATTTTTCATGAAAATTTTTCTATTTCCGAACCTGATTTTTTCAATTCCAAAATCACACTTCCTTATAATCCCTTTTTCTTCAATTGGACTTTTTCAATTAGAACCATGATCTGGATCCGACTACGAAAACTATTCACCGATTTCACTTCTAAAAACTTTCGTTCTGTTTCAGACGATTTAAGTGCATACCCTCGCGATATCCTAAAGGTTTTTACCGAGAGATATGGAGTAATACATACTAAAAGGAGATTAAATAAATGGAAAAATACTATTCGCTCCATAATCTAGTTACTATTAAATCAGATGTTGGGCTCCCAATTCCCAATTATTTCTCATGCCCACCCGTACCCAAACCCGATCTAACTGTACGCCAATGCAATTTCGATCACGACGTTCCTAGATCTTCTAAGAAAAAACGAAAAGATTACTCAGTTTGGCAGGAAGAAGGTACTCTTTTCATAGATTATGAATCTCTTGATCTCAAAATTTCCCTTAGCAATCTTGAAGGTGACACTGAGATTCAAGTCAGCGATGGTTTTGTAACTCGTTCAAAAAAACATTTGAACACTTTGGTCGGTCTTATTATCCAATTAAAACTTCTTGAGAAAAATTGTACTTTCTTACATTCTGGGTGCTTGACCTACGATGGCGGTGCAATTTTAATCCCCGCCATGGGGAGTACTGGAAAAACTTTCACTACACTCTCTCTAATCGATGGAAAAAAACGTCTTTTTATGTCCGACGATCTCTCCATTATTAGTAATGGCGGTGATGTGTATTCTTACCCTGGAAAAATTGGTACTGGTCCTTATGTACTCGAAAATAATGCAGTACCTGAATTATCTGTTAAGCCCCTCTTCAGTAGTAAACTTGCACGAATCCCTCTGATATCTTTGATATTTGGGAAATTCCCGTGGTTGTACAAATCCAAAAACCTTGAAATGCCGGTACATCTCACCACAGACAAATCTACATGTTCTTATTTATTCCTTATAGTTGGAGGCTCTGAAAACAAAGCATTTCCAATATCCACTTCTCATGCTATAGTCCAGTCAATGAATCAACATCTGGATACTCACAACTTACTTGGCAGTTTCATATTAAACTATTATGCATATTTCTTTGGATACGACCTCGTTCAAAAAATAGAACAAATGCGAGAAATTCTAATTTCTGGACTCTCCTCTACTCAATGTTTCGAAATTAAATCTAATGAATTATCTAGTTACCCCACTATTGTTCTTCAAACTATAGCTGAAAATTAATTTTCATTCATCTCCTCTTGATAATCTATTATCCCCAATAATATATTTTATCATGCCTTTGATAAAAAAATAATTCCCAATCGAATTAAGCAAAAAATGTGGAAACACATATGCAGATTGATACTTTACGCTTCTATAAATTATCTTTATCATTTTAATACCAAATGGAACTCCTACTATTAGGAAAATCGATTTTCCGGTGATAGAAAATGCACCCAAACTTACAATAATGCTAGCTATGTACCCGATGGGCATTAAAACAAAGAGATCTTTTAATCCACTTTTCCAACCTGCATATTCTACATATGGGAAAAATGTTCTTCCATACCATTCCTGTTGCTTGTAAAATTCTTTAATCGAATCAAATTTTCCATATCTAGTGCATTTCTCCTCTAAAATAATTTTACCTCCTTTTTCTTCTACTACTTTTCTAACTTTATTATAAAATGTCCAATCTTCTCTAAATCCAAGCGCTTCGAAACCACCCGCCAATTCAAAAATGTCCTTTCGATAGAAGTGAGCAGGAGGGGGCGGCGCATTATTATTTTTCTTGATCAACTTTGTTATATCTTCCACTGGTGAGTATGCTTTCATTAATACACTATCTCTGATGGAATTCGCCACCGTTCTAACCGCCACCATCTCGGAGTCTTCGTTAAAATGGGCCATTGCATTAGAAACAAAATTGTGACTCAAAACCAGATCCCCATCAATAAAACACAACACGTCCACATTTCCACCTTTTATCGCATATTCTGCCCCCTGGTTCCTAGCCATTGGCAATGATTTATTCTCACCTTTTTCTAGAATGACAATGGCACCATTTTTTTCAGATATTTCCACGGTTTTATCCTTCGAACCACCATCTACTACAATAATTTCTTTGTTTGGGTACTCATCGTCATTCAAACTTTGAATTAATTCTCCTATCTTGCTCTCTTCATTCAATGTCGGGATTACGACTACACAATTTAACATAACATATTGTCTCCACTACCTTCTCTTAACTCTGCATCACTTTACCTCCGCGTTTTGATATATTTTCTGTTCCGTTCCCTTTAAAAAAGAAACCGTATAACCTAACTATATCCTAATCCCACCTATTGTAACAACAACCATGTCTTCTCCATCCTCGAGCAGTCCTCACTATTACTCTATACACGGCATCATCCATATCCGATCGAACGTCGATCTTCCCATTCCTGACTATTTCCGTATCTCTTCCCCACCCACTTCTTTTAACTTTGATATTGATGTATCCGAGGAATCTATCTCTATGCCTTTTACAGAAACAGAAATGCATCGGTGTAGCATCTTCTTTGTTGGACACAATGAATCCCAACTTGCAATCGATTACAGGCTTCCCTTTCTAAATGTAAAACTTCTATTAACCGATCTTGAAAATACTACTAAAATTTCATTTACAAAAGATTTCAAAAGATTTGGAGATTTGACAAATTTGTTCAATACAATTCTGTTATTTAAATTTATTCAAAAAGGGCACACTATAGTCCATTCCGGTTGTATCTCAACTTCTGATAGTTGTTATTTAATTTCTGGAATGCGAGATACTGGAAAAACATCAACTGTCCTGTCTCTAGTTGACGGAAACGACATCAAATTTATGTCCGACGATCTAACCGTAATATCCAAAAATGGCCAAGCATTTTCATATCCCACCCGTGTAGGCATTTCCCCTTACACTTTGACAGGCACTTCGATCTCGTACACGCCCCCTGCCTGGAAACAATGGATTGCAAAACACCAGCTACTGTTGTTTGGACTTGAAAGCGTATTTAAATTTGAACTCAGCAAACGAATAGACGTTCCTTCTTCCCTCATAGATACCTCTGGAACGATCAGCGATGTATTCCTTTTGCGATCTGCAAATAAAAATGAAATTTCATCAATTCCATCTTCAGTCGCAGTTCAAAAATTACTCATGACCACTACTGAACTAATTGATCCTTTCCGAATCTATTCTCTCAATTTTTATGCTTATTACACGGATTTTGATTCTGCAATGCTATTTGAAAAAGAAAAAGAAATCATTGAACATGCACTTTCAAACGTTACTTGCTACGACGTTTGTGCGAACAATGTAAAAGAATTCCACAAACTTATACAGAATCAAGTCGACCTATGAAAAATATCATTGCAACAATTCGTGGTGTATTGGAATACCAAGTTCTAGCGCATTTAGTAGGCATTTGGATAATTATAACTGGGGGGAAAGTCAAATCTAGAGGGATTTTACTAAATGTAAAAAATAATAGAATTACCAACTCTCTGAAGTACGATTTAATCTCTGATAAATTCGAAGAAAACGAATTCTATCTACTGGAAAAGCATCTCTTGTCAAATTTTGATGTTGTGGAACTTGGAGGTGGACTCGGATTTCTATCTTGCTACGTTGGACAGAAAATAAAACCTAAAAATAAACACATTGTGGTCGAACCAAACCCCTTCATATTGCCCATCCTGAACTCTAATCGCATGTTGAATGGTTGTGACTTTGAAATACTCAATCATGCCTATTCTCCTACACCCGGATTTGTAACATTCGATGCAAGTGGTCCCTTCGAATCAAGTCGTATTAATGTAAATTCTCCCGATACGATCCAAATAGAATCTATCACCCTTGGTCATATTATCGATCAATACAAACTAGATCAGTTCCTCTTACTCCTTGATATAGAAGGGGACGAATTCGATTTAATCCAACACGAATTTGACATCATCGTACGCCACTGCCCTTTGATAATAATCGAATTTCATGACGAATTTGGATTAATTCAACCCATGGTGTCCAAATTAGAAAGTTCAGGATATTCCGTTTTTGAGAATGGGGATGTATATGCCTTTACCCGTGATTAGTTCCATTTCACTATTCTATACTAACCGCCTAATTGCATTTCTAAACTCTTTTGCTTGATTTTTTTCAGTTAGGCCCCACACACATTGTCTATGATCTTTTCCCCTTTCAATCCTTTCTACCTCTCCCATCTCATGACAATTGACCATGCAATTGTATATTCCATCTTCTGTACTCGAACTCACCTGATCTTTTGGAACCAATTCTTTAGTACCCACTTGCTCTGTAACAATAGTTGGAGTGGCAGAGAGCATCGCCTCTAAACTAGCCACTGGGAATGCATCTGCCACGGACGGTTGAATATACACACTTGCCCTCTCTAATACCTGCACCAACTCTTTCACAGATACTTTCCCCGGTGTTTCTATGCCTTCTCCTATTGCATAACTCTCATTTTCATGACCCGAACCTATTAAAATCAATTTCGATTTTGGATCTGTATCCTCTCTAAACCTCCCGAATGATTTACATAATCGGTGATAGTTCTTCGAAGGCCTAGCATTTCCCACAGAAACCACCACAAATTCATCTTGGTTCGATAGAGGTTCTAACCTCGATAGTGGCCCATATTTTTCATTTTCAATGGGTGGGTGGACAATTTCATATGGTAAAGAGCCTATGTATGGCTCACACCATTGATATGCAAGATCACTCACCGAAATGCACCCGTTTATGGTTCTATTTGTTATCGGTTTGACCATTTTCCATAAATATCTAGTTTTCCTATAATTCAAGGTATGGAATGTTTCATCTGCTATCAAAAATATTGCCTGGGATCTCCTATCTTTTATATTATTATAAACAAGCACTGTTTGCAACACCGAAGATCCCTCTGCAACTACTATTTCGTACCCTCTACGTAACTTGAGGCCCGTTTTTACACGTCTAATAATGCTATTGCCCACTCTTCCCCCTTCAAAGTGCTCATATTCACAATTTATGGAGTCCCCAAACACCTTATGGGCGTAGTGGGGCCCTTCTCCTTGATAAACCATACACACTCGCCACATATCGTAACAACTATTTACCTATCCGCAAAAGCTCTTCCGACATAACCAAATTTCCACACAAATGAAAAACAGCCTTACATCTAGTCTCTCCCAAACTTCACTTGCACACTTCATTGAAAAATGGTGTGCAGAAATATCTCTCATTTTTATCTTTCTATTTATGCTTTGGATTCGAATGAGGGCGTATTCTTTATATTTTTTCAACCACCCTTATACGGGTGATCAGATATATCTAGCTGGAAACGATCCTTGGTATCATCTCAGAATGGTCACTTATACCACTCATAACTGGCCATTTAATATGCCTTTTGACCCTTGGACAAATTTCCCTTATGGGACTCAAGTAGGTCAATTTGGAACGTTATATGACCAAATTGTAGCCACATTTGCACTAATTATCGGGGTAGGAAGTCCATCCACTGAGTTAATCATGACAGTACTCATTATCGCTCCTGCAATCATTGGCTCTTTAACTGTACTCCCTACTTATCTTATAGCCAAACATTTTGGAGGAAAAAGTGGAGGTATCTTCGCCGCATTGTTACTGGCTTTATTACCGGGGGTATTTTTACAGCGAAGCATAGCAGGTTATTCAGATCATCATGTCGCAGAGGTATTTTTCCAAGCCATTGCAATACTGACCTTGTTAATTGCAATCACCGTTTTTCTCGATGACAAACCCGTGTGGGAATTTGTTGAACTAAAGGACTTTCCCAAATTAAAGAGGTCTTTAATATGGGGGGGACTGGTAGGGCTGACGACTTTACTTTATCTTTTGGTGTGGCCCCCTGGGTTACTTCTAATAGGGATCTTCGGTATATTCTTTTTCGTTAGATCGAATATGGATCATATCTCCGGAAATACTCCCGATTATATTGCATTTCTCGGCGTGGTCAGTATGGCTTTTGTAGGATTGGCACTTCTCCTTTTTGTAAATATACCTTACCCTGAAGAACTTACGTCTGTATTAAATTTCAGAGTTACTAACATTTCTCTTTTACACTCCTCAATGGCTCTCTCCATAGCGATAGGATGTGCATTTCTTGCATGGCTCTCTAGATTTTTCTCTAACAATAATCTCCCAAAATGGGGATATCCACTTACCCTTCTTGCTCTACTATCATTTGCAGCTCTAATCCTCTATTTAATTTTACCCTATGTATTTGAAATTTTATATAACAATATAACCCGAACTTTTGGTTTTAATATTTCCGCAGGAACTAGGACCA
Organism: Halobacteriales archaeon; assembly: GCA_022450005.1. Classification (GTDB taxonomy): domain Archaea; phylum Halobacteriota; class Halobacteria; order Halobacteriales; family Hikarchaeaceae; genus Hikarchaeum. Next base: position 2,941 of record JAKURE010000009.1, on the reverse strand, counting down.
TTGAAGAAGCCAATTCTTTTTTATCACTCGCAGATCCTGCTTTCGGTATTAGTTGGGTCGATGTAATCCGCCGAGAATACGGTTATGCTTTTTTCCTGGCATTTGCTGCTCCATTTTTTATCTTGAAGGATTATTTAAACGAAAAAAAATACGAATCTGGTATTTTACTTCTGCTCATTTGGTCCATTCTAATTGGGGTTTCAACTTTCACTCAAGCTAGGTTCAATTACTATCTAGCAATCCCTGTTGTGGTTCTAAACGCATATGTATTAAAATGCATTTTCCAACAATTTAATATAGATAAACTTCGGTCTATAAAGCCATACCAATTTGGAGTCATTCTCGTAATTTTTCTTGTTGTACTTGCCCCCTTGGCAATCCCTATGCAAATAGGATCTGATGATAATGGTCCTATCCATACTTCAACAGCTTTCGAAATCTCCATGGATGTCCCTCTTAGCGAAGTATATAACTGGGACCCTGCACTCCAATGGATGAAACTAGAAACCCCACTAGTAGGAAACTATGGTGGTTCAAACAATCCTCTTGATTATTATGGAACTGTAGAATCTAACTATCTTGGAATAAATGCCACAGGCGATTTCGCATATCCCGATGGGGCCTATGGTGTAATGTCATGGTGGGACTATGGGCATTGGATAACCTTGAGGGCCGAACGAATTCCGGTTTCTAATCCCTTCCAGGAAGGTGCAGTGGTTTCAGCAAATTATCTACTTTCCCAAAGTGAATCTGAATCTGAAAGTATTCTTTCTACTATCGACGATGGATCTGGAGTCCGATATATTGTTTTAGATTGGCAAATAGTATCTTCCGGAGCAAAACTCCATGGCCCTGCAACATTCAAAGAAGGAGTTTCTGTCACGAACTATCAAAACTATTTGATTGAACCAGTTCCTGGAGGGTATGGACTACGTCACATTCTTCACCCCTCTTCTTATTACAACTCTCAAATGGTTCGGCTTTACCACTACCATGGAAGTTCTATAGCCCCCACACCTCTTGTCATTGATTGGGATACCGTACCCGGACTTGACCCCGAATACTATAAACTGTCTCAAACCCGGCCTGGGGATCCTGATATGTTTCCAGTTTTCGACACAATCGAAGATGCTCAGAGTTTCACTCAAGACAATCCCACTTCTCAGATAGGTGGAATTGGAACATTTCCAACAGAACCAATCCCTGCACTTAAGCACTATAGGTTAGTTTATGCTACGCCAAATGCAATTCAAATTTCCCCTTATTATGTACATACCACTTCTTCTTGGGTTAAAATTTTTGAGCGTGTTCCTGGTGCAACCATTACTGGTACGGCCCCGCCAAATACTCCTATATCTGGGGCCGTAGCAATGCATGTTCCCACAACTAATTCTACATTTCGATATATCCAACATACTGCCTCTGATGCTTCTGGAAAATTCACGATGGTAGTTCCTTACTCCACAATAGGCTATCTTGGACCCCAAGATGGTTATACAAATGTCGATGTACGCGCTGTGGGTCCTTATTATATTACCACCGAATTCGGAACATATTCGGGGACCGTTCATGTACCTGATTCTTCTGTAAATGGTATCGGTCCCGAACTCACTATTGACTTGGAAAAAGATTTCTTTGAACTGTGCAATTGCGTTTGGGACAGTGAGATTGGTACAATCAAGCCTAAGGAAAATACACCATGAAAGAATCACTAAAAGAAGCACTTCATATCTACGTGAAAGGAATTTTCATGGGAACTGCAAATATAGTCCCTGGACTATCTGGAGGAACAATTGCACTTATAATCGGTATATATGATCGTCTTTTATCTAGTATCTCTGCATTCAACCTATCACTTTTATCTAACTTGATCCATTCAAGAAATCCTTCTTCAAAATCCAATTTTCAGAACTCCATCCGCGAACTGGACCTATTATTTTTAGCACCTTTATCAATTGGGATAGTAACTGCTATAGTGATTCTTTCCAATTTCATTTCATTTGCATTTGTACATTTTCGTGCTTCTGCAAATTCATTTTTCCTAGGCATTTTGATCATGTCACTAATCCTACTTTATAATGAAGTCAGATTGGATTCCATTTTTAGGATTGTATCAATAATACTTGCATTCTCGATTTCCTTTTTCTTATCTGGAAACATTTCTGTCATCCAAACTTCCCCTGGAATTTTTTATATTTTTATCTCTGGTGTGTTGGCCAGTCTCGCCATGCTACTCCCTGGAATTTCCGGAGCGGCTCTACTTTACATTATCGGATTTTATGAGTTCTTGCTTACAACTCTAAATGAGTTCTTATTTTCCTTACCCACATTATTTGATGGAGATTATCACACTATCTTAAAATCATCACTGATTCTTTTTGTGTTTGGTTTTGGATTCTTTATCGGACTGATCAACTCTGCAAAATTTGTAAAATTTGCCTTAACTCGAGATCGAGCAACGACCATGTCTGTTCTAATTGCACTGATGGTGGGCTCCTTTAGATTTCCAATTTCCGAAATAGTCAACAACATTCCATCTTCAAACTTCAACTCAATTCTCCTGATTTTATTTTCTTTTTCAGTGGGTATATCTGTACCTTATGTATTATCCCGTGTATATAATTCTTCTACCTGATTAGATTTTTCCCGAGGCTTTCCAATCGATAGGCTCATTTTTTTGCATTCCCAGTCTCAACCAATGAACTCCCCTCTTGCCATCGATATAGATGGTACAATGTCTCGAGAAGACCGTTCTATTGAAGGTCGTATTTTTGACGCTCTGAGAAATTGGAATGGCATTATTGTAGTCGCAACAGGAAAGGCAGTACCCTACCCAATCGCACTCTGTGATTACATAGGCATAGATATATTGGTCGTTGCAGAGAATGGAGGAATCATAGTTCACAACGATGATCTCATTCCAACTTATGATCTCTCTGCT
>JAKURE010000008.1 GCA_022450005.1 Halobacteriales archaeon | reverse complement strand
GCTCGGTGAAATCGAGTAAATGTTTTGTTCCTTCATTAGGTAAGATGTTGAGGGCGGCGTATCCGAAGCTATTATTGTGGATCTTGGGCCCTATAGTTGTATGGATAGCATCAATTTGACTATCTAAAGAATCCAGAGTATCAGAAGACATGCCAGGAGATGCAACTGTATCGAGACTGTTCACAATATCTATCCGCATATATTCTTCTGTGGCGCTCATGAACAAATCTGCTTTGGTTCGGAGACTGGCAATATCAGATGCGATAAATAGATTACATAGTTCGGTGTAGAAGATAGGTAGATAACGGATATGGTAGAGAAGAAATCAGGTTTAATTGGGACGTACAAATATTCGGCTAAAAAAAGCCGTTCTTTAGTGTTTAAATCATATGTGGTTATCAGTTCAATGGTAGGAATATTTGTTATTTTTTTGATAACACTTGCAGGGATTACGTGGACTGCAAATCCGGTGGGGACAGGTCCGTTTAGAGAGCAAATTCTTCTAGGTGCCATACTGTTGGGGATAATGATCCCTCTAGTTGCTCCGGTTTTTATTGTTTCAAGGCGTCAGCAAAAAGATAGGAGTACGGTTCGAAATGAAGATTTCATCGGAGGATCAGGATACGGGTACATAGTTTCGCTTTTTATTGGATTGGGTATAATTGACCCAAATGATCATAAACTAAATTGGCCACTTGAAAGTGTAGGATTGTGGATTGATTCATTGCCCGGGTCGTATGGGGTGGTAGTGGTAGTTTTATCAATAGGAATGATAGTGGCAATCGAAAGAAAAACTAGAAAGTTAAATTAAAAATTGGGGTATGTGTTGAAAGATATGAGAGAGTGTTAAATGTTTTTTAGATAATGTTTCAAATATATCACGAGCACTGTCGATAGCTTTTGGATCACATTGAAATTCGTACGGGTAATCAACATCATAAAGGATTAGAGGATATGCAGGTGCGGGTGGGACTCCTTCGGGGCCAGTTAGAGGATGGGGGGAAAAAATACGATCTATTTTTTCTATGGGTGATTTTTTCGAAGATATTTCCACAATTAAGGAGATTATTCTTCGTACCAATTCACGGGAGAATCCACTAGATTCTATAGAGATGATAAAGTGGTTTTCAAAAGGAGTAGCGCTTATCGTTATGTTTCGTTTTGTACGTTGTTTATCAGGGGTTAAATTATGAAAATCATGTAGTCCAGATAGTAGTTGGATACTAGAATTCAAAAGCTCATAATCTAAATTGGATGCGTCAAGATAATAGACATATGTACGGTTTAAAGCATCCAAAGTAGCATTGAAATTTTCGGGGACTGTGGTAGAGGCCCATACTCTAATAGAGCTTGGAAGTTTCGAATTTATAGCAGATGGAGTACACCAAATGGGGGCTTCGAATGAAACCGTTTGTGCAATCGCAGACACTCCAGAATCGGTCCTCCCCGCAGCTGAATAATCAACGGGTACGTCGCTGCAAAGACCCAAGTTTACCAAAGATTTAAATAAAGATTTTTCAACAGTAGGTAGATGGGATTGCCTCTGGAAACCATGGAAATGTCGCCCATCATAAGCTAACCGAAATGCTTGTTTCATGATGTTAAATATCTAAGATGTTTGGGACGCAAAATCGTCATATGTGGGGCTATCATAATCCCCAGGGAAATCGTCTATAGAAACTTGGAGTTCCTCTCCAGTGGACATTTTTTTGATAGTTATTTTGTTTTCCTTTAAGTCGCGTTCTCCAACAATGATTACAGTCTCTGTATTGATTGAATTTGAATAAGTTAGTTGCGATGTGAATTTCTTTCCAGAAACATCGGTTTCCACTATGTTTCCGCGGTCTCGAAGGGCATGGGCTAGTTGAATTGCAGATTCACGGGTGTCCCCTACTTGAATCACATAGTAATCTGTTTTGGGATTTTTAGTTGGCCAGGTCCCAGTCCTCATAAGTAATTTTTCCAAAGTGGCATCTCCAAAAGCGAATCCCACAGCAGGGGTTGAAGGCCCTCCCAAATCACTAATCAGATTGTCGTACCGCCCGCCACCAAAGATGGATCGGTGGACTTCGCCCGAGGCATCGAAGCATTCAAAAATAGATCCCGTATAGTAATCAAGTCCTCGCGCGGTTTTAAGAGAAATAGAACAGTACTTTTCGGCGATGGTGTGAGACACTATATTAAATATTTCTTCTAAATTTTTAATTGCAGATTGCATGGTTTCATCATGTGCAAATTCAGCTATTTCAGATAGATCTGTGAGAGAAAGAATATCAGTCAAATCGTCGATGGAATCAGATGGGAAATTGGCTTCAGATAACAATGTTGCATATAGCTGAGAATCAATTTTATCTTTTTTGTCTATTGCCCGTATGGCAGCATTCAGGTCGACATCAGGGGAGAAAGACTCCAGCAAACCAGATAAAAGACTTCGATGGGATACTAGAAAAATAAAGTCACCTTCACCCAATCCTAAATTTGATAGTATATGTGCAGCGCAAACGATAATTTCAGCATCAGAACTAGGAGAAGAAGATCCGAAAATATCAACATTTGTTTGGTAAAACTCCCGGAAACGGCCTTGTTGAACTTGTTCATATCGCCAGAAAGGTCTTGTTGAAAACCATTTTATGGGTTTTGGGAGAGATTTTCCACGTAAAGCCACCATCCTAGCAACAGTAGGTGTAAGTTCGGGCGTTAGGGTTATGTCTCGGCCCCCTTGGTCTTGGAAGGAATATAAATGATCTACAATTTCGCCGCCACTTTTATCGATATATAATTGGGTTCTTTCAAGAGAAGGTGTTCCTATCTCTCGGAACCCATAGCTAGATACTGTTTTTTCAATTGAAGTGAAGACAGCTTTTCGGTTGGCCATCTCTTCAGGATAGAATTCTCGAAAGCCTTTGAGACGGTCGTTCATATACGTAGGTATTTCCTGGATGCGCTTGAATTCTTCCGTTTACAATATGTAGAAATTATAGAGTATCAGCGTCGTTTTATGTCGAAGCTTTTTCTAGAAGAGGGAGAAAGTTTCTGAAGTAAATCCTTCATCTGTGACTCACTTATTTTATCACCGAGTCTCCCACTCTGGGCCAAAGCAATTATTTGTTGTTCGACTTGGGATGCGAATTCGGGTTTGCTCATTCTAACCGAGTTCAATCGCGTTCGGGCGCCGTCCGTCAAGAACTGTCGCAAGATGGCCTGTTTTTGCATTTCCGCTTGTTGTAATGCCTGCTCTTGGGCCACGTCTTGTGCTGCTACTTGTTGGCGTGCTTGGATTTCTGCCATTCGTTGTTGACGGATAGCATCGAGATCGCCATCATTTCCGCTCATATAGAGAGAACTTCAGCGCCATGTAGCAAAACGATTGCGGAGGTGAATTTGACAAAGAAGAATATAATGATGGAGAGACTTCAGATGTATCGGTTTAGGTCATCCCGGTTAAGTGTTTTAAGCACTTCTCCAGCGGTCTTGTCCAGGAGACTTTGGCCTTGTGGGCTTACAACTCTACCTATAGAATTAGGTGGTTTTTCGAGTAGACCTGCGGTTTCTAGTTGTTGTAATATTGTCCGAATGATCTTTCCACTCCCACTGACGTGATGAACGGGACCTACGCGGTATCGAGTTGATCCCGCTTTTCCACCGCCATAAATGCTCGATAGTCTTTCGACACCAATAGGACCTTCAATAGCTACAATTCGGAGGATGCTAGCTGCCCTTACAAACCAGAAATTATCTTGCTCAGGGGGAAGTTCTCTATCGGGTCCAGATTTAGCGAATTCAGACCACTCAGGGGGTTCTATTTGCTTTGAAAGTGTCTCTGCGAGTGTGCTTAGGAATGCATCTACAGGGACATCATAGAGAGTTACCATTGGTGTAGAAGTTTTCTTCCTCGGTTTTTAAGTCCGTCGAAGTACTGCTCACATATTGAGGGATGGTCAAGGGGTAAGATTTGATGGATGAACAAGACGCTCTTAAATTTATACACGGAAAGGTTCCAAGAAGTGGTGATGATGCTGCATTTATACAAAATTTATTAATTACTACAGATATGCTACACAAAAAATCGGATTTTCCACAGGGGATGACGTATTATACTGCAGGTTGGCGGTCGGTGGGTGCATCTCTTTCAGATATAGCGGCTATGGGCGGAGATCCAATAGCAGTTGTTGCGGCGTATTCGTCTCCTGAATTTAGAAAGGAAGAGATAGATGAATTCATTCGAGGGGCAAATGAAGTTTGTCAGATGGCTGGTGCAGAGTATGTAGGAGGGGATTTAGATAGTTCAGACGAATTCAGCGTGGTTACTACGGCGGTGGGGAAATCGGTGAAGCCAGTATTCAGGAGGGGTGCAGAATGGGGAGATGTGGTTTGTGTTACAGGAGATTTGGGTAGAAGCGCTGCGGCGAAAAGACTGTTCGAAAGAAATGAAAATGAAAAGGCAAATGAGATGTTTAGATTCAAACCTAGAATTGAAGAGGGTTTAGCAATATCCCAATATTCGACGTCGATGATGGATTCAAGTGATGGTCTTGTTCGGTCGTTGTATGAGATGGGGAAAGCGAGTATGTGCGGATTTGAAATCGATTCTAATATGATTCCAATAAATGAAATGCTTAAAGAAATAGTGGAGAATGGCGAGATTGCACTCAGAGTTGCAATGACTTATGGGGAGGATTTTGAACTTGTATTTACGGCACCACGTGAGAAAATTAAGGAAATTGAAGGGGATATAGAAATTAGTATAACAATAATAGGAGAGGTGGTTGAAAGGGATATAAAAATGGATGGGGAATTGATCGAAAATCAAGGGTACACCCACGGATGAGATAGGAAGGGAAGAATTATCCTAAGATTTGTAAAGGGATTGGGGTGAAACAGAGGAATCCAATTAAGAATATGGAGATCCCCAAAGCCTTTCTTTTCAGATCCAGGGGTTCTTCTTTAATTGGACGGGCGTACCCAGATTGGGCTAAAAAGAGAGTAAGGATTCCCCAGAATAGCCACATGGAAACCGCACTGCTGACATTAGCTGTGAAAAACTTTTCTCCAAAATAATATAGAAATGCAGCTAGCCCAAATAGAAATCCGGGGATAAGAGCAGAAACCGTAGCGGCCCGTTGGCCCAATAATCCACGGAGTATGTGTCCCCCATCTAGTTGGCCTACAGGGAGTAAATTGAGGAAAGTAACAAACATGCCAACCCAACCTCCAAAAACTACCGGATTGAAAGCCATAGAAGGGTCAGAATAACCGATTTTTGTTGTCCCCATAAGAACTTCAAATGCATTTTCAGTTCCGGGAGATCCAACCAGTATGGCAATTAATTTAAACAAGATAGGATATCCAAATTCGACCGCGAATACACCAGGAGTAGAAGAATCTACCCAAGTGGGCACAGAGATTGGATCGAGAGACAATCCTATTGCGGTTATCGCAATGGTTGCCAAAAGACCGGCTATGGGTCCAGCAATTCCTATATCAAATAGCGCAGTGCGGGTAGGAATGTGGCCTCTTATTCGAATGAGTGCACCTAGCGTTCCAATGAAAGTGGGCATAGGTATGAAATATGGCAAGGTTGCATCTACATGATAGTATTTACTCACGGCATAATGTCCTAATTCGTGGACCGCCAGGACTCCAATTACAGCTGCAGCAAATGGCCAGGCTTGAAGGAGTGACAGAGGATTAGATAATGGATCGGGTATATAGTACCACATGGATCCTGCATAGAGAGTAGAAAGAATGGTTGCTATGAAGAGCAATAATTGTAACCAGGGGAATTCGGGGGGGGCATTGTAGATTGGTTTGGCAACGAGGACATATTCGCCTAGTTGTTGAGTTAACTGGGGTTCGTAGCCATACTCTCTAAAAAGTGGCCAGACAAATTCAATGATAGAATGGGGGTTTGATAGAGGTTCCCCATAATAGATTATAGAATCCCCTTCAAATTTTGTTTCATAGACACGGAAAACGGAAGAAAATAAATCAAAGGGGGGCCCAGAGGGAGGGGAATTAGGCATCAAATACTGGATTGGGTATAGGGGGAGATAAGGGTTCTAATATAGAAAAACGAATGAGGAAAGGAAATTAAACTGAAGCGGGTATTACGCGCCAGGTTGTAGCACTGGTATAGGCCCACTTTTCAAGCTGAAAATCAGTAGTGGAATCGATTCGGATTTTGGCTAATATTGCACCGATTTCTTTGGGTGATAGACCCACATCGGCAGCAATGAATTTACTCTTAAAGTAGAGGTTTCCACTCTCGGCTCTATCACGGAGGTAATCCTTGAGTAGCTCTGTTTTGGCGTCGGTTGATAGGGGGGAATCTTGTTCCATTGGATAAGGAAAGGAGAGCAATTCATATATATACTAATGATCTCCCGTTCTTTTTTCGGTGTTTTTCAGAAAACACCTACTTTTTTGTTGTTTTCATAAATACACTATAATTGATTAAACCTTTCATAAAGCTATTAGATAGATTATTTCATATAATTTAATAGCGTTTTAAATGTCTGACAACGCAAGACATTTGGCGTATAAAAACGAGATATTTTGGGGGAAAATGGGGTATTATGGGCGATCGTGAACCCAAAATGAGCCATCGATTTTTATTTCTTTTTTGAAAATGGGAACTTCATTTTTGAGACGATTGATGCCATCTTGAACCGTTTTGAAGGCTTCATCTCTATGCGCGCCCAGAACAACGACAAAGACCACATTCTCTCCGGATTCAATGTGGCCAACTTTATGGTGCATGAGAACTTCGAAAATCCCGTCTCGTTGACAAAGGTTGGAACATATTTGTTGTAGTCTAGATTCAGCCACCCCAGCATATTTTTCAAATTCTAGCCGGGTTGTGGGGGAATCTGAAGGGTGATCCAATTCGCGGACTCTTCCGGTGAATGTGGCTATTGCTCCAGCTTGGTTTGCGTTTGGGGATTTAACAGCTTTAGCGATGAGAGAATCTAGAGTCTCAAATGGTTCTGTTGTTTGTAAGTTACGAAAGAGTTGATCGGTATCGAGATTTTCAGCAGAATCTAGTTCCATCAGAGTGGTACCATTGTGAGAATGCCCGTTCAAAACTATATAGGGGACATTAGCAGTTTCGAATCCGCCAATAAGAGCATAATCATGTTCGGTTGCTAGAATATCAAAAAGAGTGGGGAGAGTCATATTAGATCCGGATGCGGAGAAATTTCCTTTCTCGTCTAATTGATACGCGGAGAAATTTTGTTTCGTGGTGTCGGCAACTGGTAGAGGGGAGATTACTGCCAAAGATCCTTTGGAGGATAGAAAATCGGAAATTTCGCCCAGTAGGGCACCTGAATCAGGGGGAGATGCAGCGATTCCAAGAAGTCTCATGTATAGATAAAGGGAAAGAAAAGGCTTGTATCCATCGACTATGGTATGGATATGGTTAGATACTTAGAGAAGGGAAAGGATATATCTATTAAAGGCTTTCAAATTTGATAATGAGGATAGTGATTTCGATCGGTGGGAGTGTTCTTGTGCCAGGATTATCTAAAGATAGGATTGAAGAATACGCAGGGGTGGTAGACCAAATCATAGCAGAAGGGAATTCTGTGGGGATAGTTGTAGGAGGTGGAAGGATTGCAAGAGATTATATTGAGATTGCAAGAGAATTTGGTTCTAACGAGAGTGAATTGGACCAAATGGGCATAGCGATTACAAGAGTTAATGCTCAATTATTAATGTTGGGAATAGATCATAAATTTGGACAGCTTCCTCCTCAAGATTATGAATCTGCTAAACAAATACTCCATCAAGAGGGAGTAGTAGTGATGGGAGGAGTTGCCCCGGGGCAAACTACCGATGCAGTTGGTGCAGCGCTAGCGGAGTATACTGATGCAGATCTATTGATATATGCGACTAGTGTGGATGGAGTATACGATTCAGATCCAAAACTAAATCCAAAGGCGACCAGATATGATGAATTATCTCCAGGAGAATTGGTAGAGATAATTTCTAGTATGGAAATGATAGCAGGAAATCCAGCCCCAGTTGATTTACTAGCTTCAAAACTGATTGAGCGATCGGGCATAAAAACAGTTGTAATTGATGGGTCAGACCCAAAGAATGTAATAAATGCTGTTCTTCATGATAAGTATAATGGTACTATCATTAATTCGGATATGAAATGATAGTGGATATTCGATGATGGATAAAGAAACTGATCGAATATTCTGGGCAGAAAAAATTGCAGATGAGATAGAACGTAGAGAGCCAACAGAACCTATAGTAATAAAAGGGGCAGTATCACCTTCGGGTTCTCCTCATTTAGGGCATTTGAATGAAATAATGAGGGGGTACTACGTAGCGGAAATGCTGCGGGAAAGGGGTCACAAGGTAAAGCAGATATTTACATCGGATGATAAAGATGCTCTGAGAAAACTTCCAAATGTCTTGACGGATGAAAACTGGAATATAGTTGGATTGGGGGATATAGATGCAAAATTACTGGGAGAGAATTTGGGCATCCCATATTCAGAAATTCCGAATCCATTTGATAGTGGATATGAATCGTATGGGGATCATTTTACAGCATTGCTGCGGGAAAGTACGGAAATGGCGGGAGTCCCAGTGGAGTTTATTTCAACAACTGAGATGTACAATGAAGGTATATTTGAAGGAGTAATTCGAGAGGCATTGAAAGATTTGCCACTTGTTCGTGAGATCCTTGGCAAATATCAAAAAAACGTTTCTGCGGACTACGTCCCGTTCGTTCCGCAATGTGAGAAGTGTCGTAGATTAACAACTGGTGTGAAAAACGTAGATATAGAATCGGAATTGGTTGAGTATGAATGTGAAGGGTTTGCAGATGCAGATGGTATTCGAGTAAATGGTTGTGGGCACAGGGGATTTGCAACATTTAGAGAGGGGAAACTCTCCTGGAGATTTGAATGGCCCGCTGATTGGAAGATATTAAAAATTGATTTTGAGCCATTTGGAAAAGATCATGCAGAAGGTTCATGGCCTAGTGGCCAGGAAATTGCTCGGGAAATATTTGAGATAGAACCACCAGTTCCAATGGTGTATGAGTGGTTTACACTAGGCGGAAAGGCCCTTTCTTCTTCTAAAGGCAATATCGTCACAGTGAGAGACATGTTCGAGTTGGTTGAACCAGAAATAGTACGTTATTTTTTCGCGAAAAATCCAAATAAACAGAGAGATCTTGATCTTGAGAAAATAGATGTGTTGGTGGATGAATTTGATGGATTTGAGCAAACATACTACAAAGAAAATGTTCAGAAAACTGCCCAAGTTGTTCCTTCAAGTATATATCCAATAATAATCCGGGAGACGATGAAAGAGCAGGTGGGAAAGGAAGATCTCGAAGAATTTAAATTACGTCGTAGAATACCATACAGGTTTGCTGCAGTATTGGGAATGACCAACGATATTGACTTGCAAATTGGTATGGCAACACGTAGAAAATTGATTGAATTAGAGATGAGTGATTGGGCCACTTCGTTGGCAATTGGGCGTGTGCAAAAGGGGAGAAAATGGGCGGAGATTCATCAAAATGAATATAACTATAAGATTCTAGGAGAGGTTCCAGACATAGATATAGATGGAAACATGGATCGGGCTTTAGAAGAATTGGCTTGTTTTGTAGAAGAGGGACACATGGGCACAGAAATGCAAGAAAAAATTTATGAAATTGCGAAAAGTAACGGAATTGAATTGAGTCAATTTTTCAAAGTCAACTACAAACTATTTTTTTCCCAGGATAGAGGACCAAGATTGGGACCTCTATTAGCATCTCTTGATCAAGAATTTGTAGTGAGACGATTGCGGAGAGAGGAGTAAACAGTCCTATGGAATATTCTATTTGGACTATTTTATGGGGGATTTTAGTTTATTCTATTTTGATAAGATGGTTGGAACAAAAAGGCATCGTTCCAAAATACATTAAATCCCAGGGGCCGATACATACCCTTCACACAGAGAAAGGGAGGAAGCTATTAGAAAAATTAGCTGCTCCAAGGGGTTTGTGGAGAATATGGGGAAATATAGGAGTGATTGTTGCTAGTTTGGTGATGGTTGCTACATTTGTATTATTGATATCATCTGCGTTCATGGTAATACAAAATCCCACCCCTACCGCGTTGAGCCAGCCTAGGAATGTGCTCATAATTCCAGGTGTGAATGAATTTCTCCCATGGAAAGTTGCTCTAGAAATATTTTTGGGATTGATAATAGGACTGGTTGTTCATGAAGGCGGGCACGGGATAATGTGTAGGGTGGAAAAAATTAAAGTGAAAACAATGGGATTGGCCTTATTTACAATTCTTCCAATAGGAGCGTTTGTAGAACCTGATGACAATAGTCGAAAGAGAGCAAGTCGAACGGGGCAGATAAGAATGTTTTCAGGAGGTGTTGCAAATAATTTTTTAGTTGCAATGGTGTGTTTTTTGTTATTATTTGGTCCAGTTTCGGGAGGGATTGGATTGGGGGATGGGATAGCAGTTGGAGGTATATTGCCGGGGTCTCCGGCAGAGCAAGCTGGAATTATAGAAGGGGATCGAGTGGTGGGAGTAGAGAAAGGGGAAATGGTAGAAATATGGGAGGTTAAGAGAGGAGATTCGGACGGCGTTTTGAGGACAACTATGGATCGGGAGATTGGCATAATTGGTATGAGTGAAGAAGGACCATACAAATATAGAGAATCGGTGATAGGATATGGGAATGATTTGTTGATTGAGGGAGCGGAGGTTCAAACAATAAGTGGGTTAAAGGAATTAATTAGAACCAAAGATGTTGTGTTAGTTCAGATAGGAGGAGAAGAGGCACAATCCATCCCCATGGGAGCACTGGTGAGTCTTGTACAAAAAGGGCCTTGGATGGAGGAGGATGAGACTCAGTGGCCACCTCTCGGCCATATAGTGGTGACAAATATCAATGGGGTTCGGGTAATAGATAGCGAGGCACTTACAGACTTTTTAAAAGAGAGCACACCGGGGGTAGTTGTGGAAATAAAATATTATGAGTTTCTAGAAAGTGAAAACAGATGGGGAAAATCAGAACAAAAAGTTCAGTTGGGGAAGCACCCGGATTCGCAGAATGGATCTGGTTTTTTGGGCGTGATTTCCTCAGAGGGGGTCAGTGGAATTGAATTTGATGATGTAGGAATAGTAGAATATCCAGCAGAAACATACTTGCAAATTTTAGGGGGAGGGGAGGGAGGGATCGCAAGTGGTGAACAGGTTTCGTTTGGTTCAAGAGTGATGATTGCTTTGCAATTGCCAGTACTAAGTGCCACTAGTTCTAATTTTTCGTTTAATTTTGCAGGATTCACGGCAGATAATACTAATTTTTATTCAGTGGGAGGTTCACTAGAAAAGGTAGATTGGGCCGTGTTTAAATTGGCAAATATTCTTTTTTGGACAGGGTGGATAAATTTCAATTTGGGCCTGTTTAATTGCATACCAACAGCTCCATTGGATGGGGGACATATTCTGCGAAAATATGTAGAAATAGTGATCCAGAGAATTTCAAAAAAAGAACTACCACAGATAGCTAATTTTGTGTGTAGGGGGATCAGTGCTATAATGGTCATGTGCCTTGTAGTTGCTATTTTTGGACCATCTATATTTTCGGGGTGAAATTTAAAAGGTCAATTTTGGTGGAAGAATGGTTTTTTGGCTGCTGCCGAGAGATGATTAAGCAGAATGATGAGATTCAGTGTCGGGTTATTAAATGAATATGGTCCAAACGAATTGGTTAGGATAGCAAAGGTAGTGGATGGGAATAAAAAATATAAAAATTTATTTATTGCGGATGAAAGACTATACAAAAATACGTATGCCCAATTGGCAATTGTAGCCGAGTCCACTGAGAGAATTAATATTGGAACGGGAGTGACAAATCCATATACACGACACCCCACATTGACGGCTGCTGCTATCTCTACTATATCAGAAATATCAGGGGGAAGGGCCATATTAGGATTGGGTGCTGGATCCCCCATGGTGCTTAATCCACTTGGGATTTCACAAATTCAACCCATTGAAACTGTGTGTGCTGCGACTGATGCCATCAGGGAGTTAGTAGAAGGGAAAGAGGTTACAATGAAATCGGATGTGTTTGCAATGGAAAATGCCAGACTAAATTTTGTTTCGGGGGATAGAATTCCAATTTATATTGCAGGAAGGGGCCCAAGAATTTTATCCCTAGCTGGGAAAATGGGAGATGGTGTGATTGCTGGTGCGGGTTTGGCTTCGGTTGCAGGAATGGAATACGCGAGAGAACATATTCAAAAAGGAACGGAGGATTCGAACAGGGATTTCGATGATTTGGACATTATATGTTGGGCGTTTTTATCAATTGCGGATGAAAGGGATACGGCTTTAGATTCTGTTGTAGACATAATCGCCAGGATAGTGAAGGCGGTTCCATTGAAAACTTTAGAAGCAATTGGAATCTCAAAAGAAGATGCAGAGGCTGTGAAACGGGTAGAAGATATCAATGTGTTGAGGTTAAAGGAAATTAGAAAGATAGTAACAGATGAGATAGTAGAACAATTTGCGATTGTGGGGACTTCCGAAGAATGCCAGTCCCACATAGAGAAATTGATTGGATCGGGGGTGAAGCACATTGCAGGGCTTCCTTTTGAGAATCGATCGTATAGAACGGAAGAAATGATAGAAAAATTTTCAGAAGAGGTTATACAAAATTTCTAATGACAACATATATTATCGGATTGGAATGTGTATTCTGCGGCGAAGAATATGCAGATCAACCTATGTTCGAAGGTTGCCCTAGTTGTAAAACTAAAGAATTTGTATCAAATGTGGTTCCAATATACGATTACGATAAGATTGCAAAAGTAATTTCTCGAAAGTCATTTGAGAATTATAAGGATATATGGTCATATTCGGAGCTTCTTCCGGTTGATATCAAATATGCAGTTACACTAGGAGAAGGGGGAACTCCCTTGGTAGAGTGCCCTACTTTGGCGGATAGGGGAGGTATAAAATTATATATTAAAGACGAAAGTCAAAATCCAACGTGGTCATTTAAGGATCGTCTTTGTTCTGTTGCAGTGTCCAAAGCTGTTGAGATTGGTGCAAAAAAGATAACAATTGCATCTACAGGAAATCATGGCGCATCTACTGCGGCTTATGCGAGTAGAGCAGGTTTGGATAGTGTAGTATTTACGTTGGAATCAGTTCCGGAGACGATGAAAATTCAAATTGGAGCATATGGAGCAAAAATTTTGGCTACGAAAGAGCCAAAAGATCGTTGGATATTGATGAAAGAATGCATTGATAAATTTCAGTGGTATCCAACTGGGAATTATATGGACCCTCCCGTTGGAAGTAATTTTTATGGGATTGAAGGATACAAAACAATTGCATATGAAATTTGTGCCCAATTGGGATGGAATGTTCCAGAATGGGTAGTCCAACCCACAGCCTATGGAGATGGGTTAAGTGGAATTTGGAGAGGGTTCAAAGACTTGTATGAATTGGAATTAATAGACAAACTCCCGAGGATGGTTGCAGTAGAGTCGTTTGGTTCTTTGAAGAAAACACTAGACACAGAAGATCATATAATTAAATCTGTGGAGATGGAACCTACGATAGCATTTTCTATTGGGACTAGTATTAGCACATACCAAGGTCTGGCTGCTTTAAGAGAATCGAATGGTTTGGCAGTTTTATCAGAGGATGAGGAGATTAGAAGATTGCAACAAACAGTGGGGGGAAAAGTTGGAATTTATGCGGAAGCTGCCGCAATTGCTTCGATCTTGGGAATTGAACGTCTGAAAGAAGAAGGAGAAATCGAAGATGGGGAAACGGTTGTTTCTATATCAACTTCGAGTGGATTGAAAGATGCCAAGATGACAGGGGAAAGGATGGCAGACGTCCCGGTAGTAGATTCGAAAATAGAATCTATTTTAAAGCATATATGAAATAAATATTGGATATAAGAATTAGATTACTAAAAGGTCGGGATGGCAATGTGAGAATCGTTTGACCCCGTTCGAGGTTATGTGGACTTCGTCTTCAACTTGTATTCCAGCCGTGCCTAACTCATAATAAGGAGGTTCTATGCACAAAACCATTCCAGACTTCAAGGTTCCCGTTCCAGGTGAAATTGTTGGGTGATCATATACATCGATCCCAATCCCGTGACCAACATGGTTACGGTCGAATGTTGGAAACAAGTCAGACCCATGTTCATTAACGTAGTCTACCACGCCATTGAAAATTATATCAGTTGAAACTCCATCGCAGAGTAGATCGATTCCATAGTCCATTGAGCCATTAAGAACTTCATATTTTTTCTGGAGAATTGGCTCGGGTTCTCCGAATGAAAAGGTTCTCGCTATGTCAGAAGAATAGTTGGAGTAAGTGCACCCTACATCGAATCGGATTAAGTCCCCATATTGGAGTGTACGGGGGCCAGGAACAGCATGTGGATATGCCCCATGAGAACCAAATCCAATAGCAGTGAAAAGAGGATATGCCCCTTGAGAAATGAGTTCAGACTCATAAATTCTTGCTAGATCTTGTTCAGCCATGCCGAGTTCAACCGTTTTAATTGCGTTTTCAATAGCATTTTGGTTTATTTCTACTGCTTGTTTTAATCGTTTGACCTCGTCTTTATTTTTTATTTGTCGTAGATCGGAGAGTAGATCATCTGCAGCTTCGATTTGGGGGGCTATGCTTTTTCGAATCTCGTCGAACTCGGTGAAGGAAAATCCGCTTGTTTCTATGGCGATTGTACTAGAAGTGAGTGGGAGAGAATTAATTGCAGAGAGGAGAGCAGAGATTGGATTGTCAAAATTATTTTCATTTTTAATAGTTTGTACGGCGCGGTCAGAAGTGGAAATATCGGTTCCTTCGTAGAGGAAAAAATTGCCATAAGTGTATACGGAATTATAAGGTATGCTGGCATCAACAATTATGCTAGCATCAACGGCAGGTAAAACTATAATGGGGTTGGATAGATCGGTTTGCCAGATTGCAAATGCTTTCTGACCGAGTAAACGTTGGGTGAGACTTTCTAGGCCAGAAAGGTAGAAAACATTTTGAGGAGAAGAGGCGACGATTATATCCAAGCCGTTTTCTAGTAGAGCTTCTCGTATTTTGGTGCTAGAGATCATAAGGACAACTTAGTCGTTGAAGCACATGAAATGTGTAGTTGGAAGACATAAATCGGGATAAATACAGATCAAAAGATATTTTAGTAGTTGCAGTGCCTCGTATGATGATGGACTGGGAGGATAGGGGTGGATTAGTAATAATAGCAGGTGTTATTTTATTTATTTTGGTCATAGCGGCAAGTTTTGCATTTGCCCCAGTAATGGGGATAGATTCCGAGCAGGAAAAGATGACCTTCGTGGGGTCCCAGGGGGGAGGGCCGGGGTGGCATGAATATGGTAGCATATCCCTACTGGAAGGTGGGGAGCAGATATGGCGTGAAGCGAGTGCTAGTAGCTATTTTGATGTAACAGTATTAGAAAATGGAAATGTGTTAGTGGGATTTATGAATAGTGGATACTCGAATTGTGAACTGAGTTCGGGAGAGTGTGTTCGGACTGGATTTAGGATCATAGAAGGAGGGGGAGATCCCAAAGTGATCGAAGAGTATAGCTTTGAAGTGAGGACCGGGAAAGATAGTGAAGTTCACGCGGTCAGCATGCTTCCTTCGGGAGAATTTTTGATATCTGATATGGATCTGGAACGCATATTTACAGTGAAAGATGGAGAGGTTACCTGGAGTTGGGAAGCCAGAACTGTTTACGATGAGCCAAAAGATCCTACAAAACGTGATTGGCTTCATATAAATGATGTGGATGTAATAGGAGAGGACAGATATCTAGTTTCAGTGAGAAATGCTAACCAAATTTTGATAATTGATAGAAATGAGGGAGTGGTTGAAATTATAAATGAGGATTATGATGATAGTGATGATGCTAGTTGTAAGAGAATGGGCGCACTAGAAGATACAAATGGGGATGGGGACATTCAATGTGGGGATCCAAGTATACTTAATCACCAGCATAATCCCCAATGGTTGGGTGAAGGAAAAATATTAGTTGCAGATAGCGACAACGATAGGATTGTGGAGTTGCACAGGGGTGAGAATGGAAAGTGGGAACCAGTGTGGGTACTTTATGAAGCAGGGGGAATTGAGCTGAATTGGCCTAGAGATGCGGACAAACTACCTAGTGGGAATATATTGATTACAGATACATTGAACAAGCGGATCATAGAGGTAGATCCACAAGGGAAAATTGTTTGGGGAGTTTGGACCCAGTTCATACCATATGAAGCAGATCGTTTGCCATATGGGGAGATAAATGGGATAGAAGAGGTATGTGGAAACGGTGAATGTCAAGGATTTGGGTTGGAAGGTAATGTAAAAAATTCAGAGGAAATTGGAGAGATAGGATCAAAAGGATCGGGGGTTCCTATAATTTCAGATTTATTGTTTATAACGAGAGTGTTGTTACCTGAAATTCCATATTGGTTTAAAGAGTTACAATTAATTGCTACAATCATATCAGTAACCATGGTGGGCGCTGGGTGGAAAATGCGGAGACAGTCGAGATGAGAAGAAATATTTTTATTTTTGGTTGCGTGCAGAAGAAATAGATTTTGCTATCATTCCCGCTTGTGCACCTGCAACAAAACCGGCGTCTATATTTACAGTAGAGAGTACTGCGCATGATTGTAGCATGCTAGTTAAAGCTGCCTCTCCAGATCCACCAAGACCATAGCCTGTTGAAACGGGTAATCCAATAACAGGAGTGTCTACAAGTCCAGCAACTAGAGATGGCAAAGTTCCTTCTCGTCCTGCTGCAACGATTGCCACATCTGCGGATCTAATGAGTTCGAGTTGATCGAGTAATCTATGGAGACCCGCGACGCCGACATCTCTTATGTGAACTATGTTTGCACCCATTTCAGAAGCAATAATAGCAGCTTCGTCGGCAATGGGGCGATCACTAGTTCCCGCAGTGACTATTGCGATGGTCGCATCTAGAATGGGTGGTTCAAAATCGAGGGTCTTCGCCACAGTTATTCGGGCATGTGAATGGGATTTTATTTCTACAGATTTTGGGAGATTTTTTTGAATGGCTTCTTGAATTTGAAGAGTAGTTCTAGTGATAATGGCCCGTCCTGTGGTTTCGACTGCTATGGAAGCCAAAGTTACTATTTCATCTATGGTTTTTCCATCACAAAGTATGCCTTCGGGTATGCCATGCCTGTGTTCTCTGGCTGCGTCAAATCTACCAGCTTCACTGGTGACATAACCTAATAGTTTTGCTTCTGCTTCTGCGATGCTTATTTTTCCATCTGAAAGCTCTTGAAGCACGTCGCGCATGGGTGAATAAAAGAGTGCGTGATACTCGTAATTGCCGTTTTGTATTTTGTGTTAAAATAGTTATTTTTCCGCCCTCATGAGTTCAATCATAGTGACTATATCAGAAGGTGGTCTATGTTTGTTGAGAGCATCCATGATTACAGTTGCCTCTTTTGCTGTAAAGAAATTTTGACATATTATTTTTCCGATAGGAGTTGCTCGATTGTTAGATACGAGACCCAATTTAACGAGATTTTGTATGGCCACTTTTGTTTGGATTTCTCCAATCATAGAAGAATTGAGTTGAGAAGTGTATTCAGGTGCGACGACTATATTTGCGAGGGTTTCGCTCAGAGCAGCTTGTTCATCGTAAGATAGGTGTACGTTTTCTACATCACTTGTGAGTAATTCGAATGCCACTTGATCTTCGGTGCGACGCATGGTTCTTGAATATACTTTTCCGGGTTCCACTAACAAATAGATTAAACCAGTATCATGATAGCTTGGGCGACCTGCCCTCCCTTGCATTTGTTGAAATTCCTGAGTATTTAGCCAATTAGTTCCCATTGCGAGGGAATCGAAAACGACTTGAGATGCTGGAAAATCGACACCGGCAGATAGAGCTGCAGTAGTTACGACTGAGGCTATTTTTCCTTCAGAGAATCTCTGTTCAACTTTTTTTCTTTGGTAGTGGTCTAGACCTGCATGATAGGGTGCAGAAGAAGATGTTAATTTGTTAGAGATATCGTGGCATCTCTGCCGGGAATTAGTGAATATTATTGTCTGGCCCCGATACCCTTTTGAAGATTTATTCATGAATTCTCGTTGGACAAGTTCATTTATCATTTGATATTTTTGGCCAGGGAGTGAAAATGCTATGTGACGGTGGAGAGGAATGGTCCGGGTGTTGAATTCAAGAGAGATTGCGTCGAGGTCAGAAGCAAGGTGATTTGGATTTCCCACAGTTGCGGAGAGATATATCCACTGTGTTTTGGTGGAAAAATGATTACAATGATGCTTCAAACGTGCGATAAGTCCATCTATACAATGTCCCCGTGAATGATCTGCAACCATGTGGATTTCATCGATTACAACAGTGCCAACATTGGAGATATTTTTATGTGTTCGCAGTGCATGGTCCATCCCTTCATAGGTCCCTACAATGACGTCGGAGTTGGGATTAAAAGGATAGGAATCGCCGCGGACCCTGCTTGATCCCACCCTAAGAGAGATATCAAGTAAATCCCCATAATGCTCCTTAAAATTGGCATATTTTTGATTTGCAAGAGCGACTAAAGGAACTAAAAATAGGAATTTTCCATTGCCATTGAGGGCTCGGTTGATGCCTGCGATTTCCCCTATTAAAGTTTTTCCAGTCCCGGTAGAACTAACTATTAATTGATCGGTTTCAGTTAACAATCCATTTTGAAGTGAAAGGTTTTGAATCGGTTGTAATGTTTCAAAGCGATTGAGCAGGGATTTTCGGAGATCTTCGTGGATATCTATCTCGTTAATATCGATGGAGGGGGTAGGGGGTTGTTCAGAGGTTACTTGGTCAAATGTGGTTAGATGAGGATCTAGTTCTCCAGAAAATGCTTTTTTTACGTGCCCAATGTCCTGGAGATCCAAGAGGATTTTTTGGATGTGATTTTTAGTCGCCTTAGTCCAGATACCAGTTGGTGAATACTCAGTTTCTAGCTCGGAAAGAGCACAAGGTAAACATATTTCGTGAGGATATGAAACGATGACATTAGAATCAACAAGAGGAGAGAAATCACCTGAAGAAGAACAATAATGACAAGTTCGTACGACTTCTGCTTGAAGTCCATAACTAGACAAAAGAGACTTAATTTCATCGCGTTTTTCTTTTTTTGTTTGACTAGAAATTCTTATTTTTTTTGCCTTTCGTCCTAGATCAATAAAATCTTCGGGGCGGCGTAGTTGTTCTTTTGTTCGTCCCTGTACCCTAAATCTTAAAGGCCTTGGTCCTGCTTTTGTTGATTTTATTTCAAGAATGGATTGAAATAATTTTTCATTGTTGTGAATTCCAGATACGAAAAAATCAGAATTTTTCGAATGCAAAAACAGTGTGAAGTCTTGGCGGCTAGGGGCCACAAGGTTGGATAAGATTTCAATTGATATGAGAGTTTTCTATTTTTCAAGTATAAAGTTGATCTAACCGAATGATAGCGCAGAGGTTCCAGTCCAAAGACATTCATATGAGTAATATTTTACGGGATTGATATGGGAGTAAGCTTTATATTTTTTAGATGCGTTACTTGAATCTATGCCCCCGCTAGGTGGGTAGTGCCCACCATAATCTGGATATGGTCAATCGGGGAGTAAGCTTTATATTTTTTAGATGCGTTACTTGAATCTATGCCCAAAATCGCAATTATAGGAGGTGGGATTGCAGGTGCAAGCATAGCATATCATCTATCGAAAAGGGGGAGTTGTTCGGTGGATGTTTACGAACGGGGGGAATTACTTTCGGAAACCACTAGTAGATCCGCTGCGGTGTTTGGTCACTACGGAAATGCTACTGAAGTAAAAATGAAAAGATATGGTGCCGAATTATACAATAAATTTTTTCTAGAGTCTGATAGAGAATTGTCTTTTAATTTGACTGGAAGATTGCTTTGTTCAACGACAAAAGAGGGTGCAGACGCACTATCAGGTACGGATGATGTAGATGCGGATGAAAGTTCTGCAGGGAGTGGTGTTCCTGAGAAAGAGAGATTGATACTAGACGATCCGGTTACTTACATAGCGAGGGGGGAATTAAAGAAGAGGATGGCAACCGTGCCATATTTGGATGATAGTGAGATAATGGGTTGTCTTTATCAGCCAAATGTAGGGTTTTTAGAGCCAATTGGGATGGGTAGAGAATTTGTATATAGAGCAAAAAAACATGGAACTCAATTTCATGAGTCTTCGGAGGTAAATGAAATTGTAAAAAATGGAGGTGAAATAGAAGGGTTGACTGTAAATGGTGATTTTAAAGAAGTTGATGGGGTTGTATGTGCGGCAGGTCCATGGAACATTCCAATGGCTAGATCAATAGGGATTGAATTGCCAGCAACACATACATTGGCACCAATATTAATGATGGAAGTACCAAACCCGATGAAAGTAGTACCTCCGTTGTTCCAGAATATTGAATCGGGAGTGTATGTAATAGGAAGAGATAATAAAACAGTATATGTTGGATCTTATGGTGACAGGGGAGAGTACGATCCAAGAGAGATAAATGACAAGATACCGGTTGAACTAAGAGAGAAAATGCTAAAGTTTGCAACGAAGTTTTTCCCTATTTTAAAAGAGGCCAAAGTTGCGAAAGAATGGGTTGGGATTCGATCAGGTGTGTCCGATGGAGTGCCTATTGTGGGTTGGACAGAAGTGAAAGGATTCTCCATCGCTGCATTTGATTCTTCGGGGATTCAACTCTCTCCAGCAGTAGGAGATATCATATCAAAACAAATACTATATGGGGATCAAACTGAACTTTATGAAAACGTATCGATTACTAGATTCGAGGGGCATACTGATACCAAATGGTCATTAAATAAGTAGAGAGGGTCATGTTAATTCGTGGAGAGTTCTGCGTACATCCGGTCGACTTTGGCAGCGAAAACAAAATCAGTTTTGTGTAGTCCATTTATTTTGTGAGTCCAAACATCGATTTCTACTTTTCCCCAGGAGAGATGAATATCAGGATGGTGCCATTCTTCTTCGGCTAAGAGTCCTACTGAATTGGAAAATGACAGGGCAGATTTAAAATCGGGGAAAGCATACACTCCGTTTAGGTGATGGTATTCTATGACATTCCATTTCTCGGTGTCAAGTTGTTTTAGGTAGTCTAGGTAGACTTCAGGGGGGAGGGGCTCGTCGTCGCTGGAACATGCAAGACATTGTTGATCGGCTAGGTCGAAATCCATAATTAATCTTAATTTGAAAGAAAAAAGAGTTTACTAAAAATGGTGAAATGAACCGTTCGGCAAACATATACTACAATGTAGTTTATTTTGAGATAGATGTTTGCGTGGCCAACTGAGTTTTATATGTTATTAATGGCATGTGCTGTTTTCAGAGGGAGTGAGGTAATATTTTCGAAAAAGGGTTTGGAAAGTGGGGGGAATTGGTTACAGAATACATTTCAAACTCTCTTCGTTAGAACGGTACTAGCATGGTCGTTGTTGTTTGTACTGTCAGGGGGCGAGATACTAATTCGTGGAATATCCATTATTGCAATGGGGGCTTTTGTGTTTTCTGGAATAGTTGCGGCAGGCATTGGTTCATTACTTTTTTACAACGGAGTAGATAGGATGGGAGCTAGTGTTTGTACCGCGATAACGAATACTCGTCCTCTTTTTGTTGTCGTTCTTGCAGTCGTTCTTCTTGGAGAGGACATAACGATTTCAGGAGTTATAGGAGTAATATTGGCAGTAATAGGAGTCATACTCATAACTCAGTCTAAAAGTGGAAATTTAACAGGATGGAAAAAAAGTGATGTTGCATTTCCACTTATTGCAGCTCTTCTTTTTGCAGTGGGAAATGTGGCTAGAAAATTTGGGTTTGTGGTAGAGCCAATTAGTGCCATCCAAGCATTGGCGATAAATGAAATGGCCGCATTGATCACAGTGGGTATTTATGGGATTTGGGTAGGGAGGGGACATGAGCTATACAAAGGTAATGTTAAAAGTTATCAGAATTTTCTATTAAGTGGAATATTTGTCTTTTTTGCTTTATTTTTATTATTTCAGGCACTTATCATAGGGCCTGTTTCAATAGCAGATCCCATTCTTGGAACCGCGCCATTATTCACTGCAGTGATAGCAGTTGTATTGTTGGGGAAAGTGGAGAAGATAACAAATACGTTGATTATAGGGACCTTGTTGACCATTATAGGAATTGCACTCCTAACTATCAGTTGGTAGATATGGTCCAAGAGAAAGACGGGCAGTAAGGGATTTGAACCCCTGGCCATCTGGTTAAAAGCCAGATGCTCTACCTGACTGAGCTAACTGCCCTAAGTCGTGTAAAATCGACGTGGTGAAATAGGTTTCCATACACTCCAAGCTAATTATTTAAGTAAAAATTATTTTGAGGTAAAATTCTGGATGGTGTTAGCATAACATAGTAGCTTTGCTTCATCGAAAGATTTTCCTATTAATTGAATCCCAATAGATAAACCGTCTATTTTCCCATTGGGTATGGATATTGCAGGGAGTCCGGTGAGGTTTGCTATTCGAGTATTCCTTCCCGTGTCAAATCCAGGGTTAGAAGCATCTTCAACACGAGGTGGGAGGCCCACCATGGTGGGAGTTATCAAAACGTCTACGTCACTCATCGAATTCTCAAAGTTGGTGGTAAATTGAGATCTTGCTGCTTGAGAATGAGTATAGCTCTGCCCATTGTTTTCATCGAGTAGATAACAGCCAGTAAGTAATTTCGATTTGTAGTAATGTCCCAATTTGAAATCTTTTTCTTGTGCGCGATGGGTAAAAGTCGATTGATAGAAGGGATCGGAAGAACCTCCTTTTCGGTAGGGTGCGCCTCTGGCTCTCCAGTGAACCGCTGTTTCGGCGTAAGATATGTGATCCTTTAGTGCTTTGTGTTCTGCTAGTTTTGGCATAGAAATGGATTTTATAGATGCACCAGCGTTTGACAGATTGTCGACCGTTTCTCGTGTTTGTGATTCAATTTCGGTGTTGACCCCTTCACCGAATCCTTCTTCTAACAATCCAAATGTTATCTGGTCTACAGGAGGTTGGTTCTGTAAGGATTCCATATAACCCCCAAATTTGTAATCATCTTTTCCTGCTGCCTGCATACTTGCCGGATCTTTTTCGTCCTTTCCTGCAATTGCATCGAGGCAGAGGGCCATATTTTCAACTGTCTTTGAAAAAATACCTACGTGATCTAGGGTATAGGTGTTTTCCACAACACCATTGAGAGAGATAAGTCCATAAGTGGGTTTAATTCCTAAAACACCACAGAAAGAAGCTGGTCCGCGGACAGAACCTCCTGTGTCAGTTCCAATGGCGATGTCTACAACGCCAGTGGCTGTAGCGATGGCACTGCCTCCCGAAGAGCCTCCAGCGACCCTAGTGGGATCATGAGGGTTTAGTATAGGACCGTCTACACTGGTCGTAGAACGGGGAGATGCCGCCAATTCATCTAAAGTTGTCTTTGCAGTGATGGTTGCTCCAGAGGATAACAATCGTGTCACTAAAGTTGCATCGGAGTTTGGAATGAAATTTGAGAATATTTCAGACCCAGCTCTCATGGGTATACCTGCAACCGAAATAGCATCTTTGACGCCTACTTTTAGATTGGAGAGAGTTCCTTGGTGAGAGGGTGGAACTATACAGGAGATTGCAATTGCATTATAAGGATCTTTTTGTGGAGGTTGCCAAGATCTATTTTCAGTAGCGGTTGGAGGAAGTGTAGGGGTCAGATATGGGTCTTCTAAATTTTGGATGTTATCTATCACATCTTGGCATAAAATTTCTGCATCGGCAGAGTTCACAGAAATGCCAAATCGAGAGCCAAGTTGAACTAATTCAGATGGGGTGAGATTGATTTCCATAAGTCATAGTTAGCTCGGATACGAGTTAAATTGACCATACTAGAAATAGAGAACTATATTTCAATGAAAAGTTCTTTGTCTTGAACAGTGACCGTGTACACAGGTAACGAAATCTGAGGGTCCCCTAAATGCACCCCTGTTTCCATGTTGAATTCCCATCCATGCCAAGGGCAAGCGAGAACTAAATTGGGACCAAAGTGTTCTTTAACCCGGAGTCCAACTCCGACAAAATCTGCAAGTAGTTCATTCCCCACGCGACCGGTGCAGACTGGTCCGCCTCTATGAGGACAAGTATTGGATGCGGCGTAGTACTTTCCTTCAATATTGAAAACACCGATAGACTTCCCCTCTAACTCAACTATTTTTCGTTCGCCCACGGGTAATTCGTCCACATGACAAATAAGTACTTGTGTCATATTCCAAAAACCTCGTTTGCAGTTCCTGATAAAATGCGTTTTTTCTCATCCTCGGATAAGATACTCAAATCAGTGATGGCACTAGGTGGGTCATAATCCCAGTGGGGGTAATCCGATGCGTAGAGAAGCCTATCTGCCCCACCGATCATATCGATTACCTGGCGCAAATAAGAAAGTTCGTCGGGTATTTCTAGTGGTTGAACTCCAAAGTACATTTCTTTGATATATTCGGATGGTTTTTTTGTTAACAGAGGGGCCTCTGATTGTCTTTTTAAGTATTCTGTGTCGAGTCTGTGCATCATTAATGGGATCCAAAATACACCAGATTCTTGGAAAACTATCTTTAGATTGGGGAATTTCTCAGGGATTCCTTGAACGACTAAGCTGGTTATTTGGGATTGGTTTGCCATCAAAAATCCTAAAACATGGGTCTCAATGAACTTCTCATATCCGGCGCTAACAAACTCATCAATCCCGCCCCCACCTGCGTGGAAGACTACGGGGAGATTATTGGCCTCTGCTGCTTCATATATAGGGTCGTATTTTCTATTGCCAAAAGGTGGTTCGGGGCCTGCTGTAACAAAACATCCACCGATGATACCTTTTTCATGAGACACCCTATCGATGAGTTCTACAGCTTCTTTTGGTTCTTGAAATGGAATAGGCATCATCGTATAGATACCCTCACTAGGGTCCACTACTTTGTCCAACATGTAATCTGTATAGGCATTTGCGAGAAGAGTTGCCCTTTCGTCGTCGCCTTTTATTCTAGAAAATGTGAGCATTTTCTGAGAGAGCATATTGATTGCATCCACCCCAAGAAACTCCATCACGTCCGGGATTATTTCTGGAACAAACCCACCTGCGTTTCGTTGCATTTCGGTGAACTCGTCTCGTTGAATTCTACCAAAAATAGACCTATCTCCCGTGGAGATAGGATATATGCCTGCAATACTCGCTTTGTCCTTACCAGACCCCCCTATCATGCGTGTTTTCCAGGGTTCGGGGAAGTAGTCCACTAATTGGTCCAACCCCTCCATGTAATGTGCATCTGAATCAACTACACGATACTTGTATTTGCCCATGGAGATCCATAGGAGGTGAGGGATACTATAGCTTTCTGGGTTGATTCAAGATAAGAAATATGGTGGCTGAGGAGAGTAAGCCCCCTTCTGTTTTTCTCCGGCATTCGGCTAAGCACCCGGGCCCTGGTCGTACTACTTTTGCGGCACGGGCTTGCACCGGTGAGGTTTCACCGTTCCATCGATCCTCAAGTTAGATAGAATATCTAACGTCCAGAAAATATCTGGCACCTTCTACCCTCAGGAGGTTAACTCCCTCACCCTTACGGGGGAGGTTCGCTCGTTTCATAGGTCTGGTGGAGACGTGTCGTTTCTGTTTCAGAGCCAGTGGTCTCCCACTCCAGGCTTGCACCTGGTCACCTGTACGACCGGTGGGGGGACTTTCCTCACGGATAGTCCGCGGTGGCCGGTCTTCCTCTGTCACCGAACCCACTGAGTGTTTGAGAGGCAATAAGATTGTTGTGGTGGGTTGTGTTGAGAGATGGTTACACAGATAACGAAAATGAGGTTAGTATTTCTTCTACATCAGTAGGAGTAGGAGCATTGACGATGGTAACTGTTTTACTAGTGGTAGAAATGGCAAACGAATCTGCGAATGGCCCGTTTGGGATTGCCCACAGAGTTGTTTTTCCATCGTCGCTCTTCCCAATTTTAATGGCGTTGTGTGCAGCTAGAATCTTGGAGTATGCAGTGTGGAATTCATTGGCATCGAGTGGAGTATCCCACTTTGTTGTCCAGATGTACCCATACTCAGTTTGGTCGGTTCCAGATCGGTAGATAGGTAGTAACTTGTCATTTCCCCACCCTGTAGAAGGTGGACTGGTATAATTAAAGGAAGTAGAGGGTTGTGGATCAGATGAGTTTTGGGAAGTATCCCGGGGAATCCAAAAGGTGTTCGTTGCGATAGCATTTGCATTATATTCACGGGATTGATGCCAAAACATCGAGAAAATACTAGCTTCACCCACGGTATCGGCCCCATTAATACCATGGTCAGGATTGGACTTCCAAGTTTCTCCAGTATGACTAAGAATGCCTTCTTCGGGGAAATTTATTTCCAGAGAGGATGGTTTTTCTTCAGAAAGATGGATAATTTGTTCGGTGGAAAGGGGAGGGGAGGCATATTTCGCGTTGACAGAGTCCCAACCATCTTGGGATTTTAGATGGGCTACATAAGCTCCCCCATCAGAATATGGGTGGAATAATATTATCAACGCGCCGAAGTTGACTGGAGGGGGCGGAGGGTTTGTTTCTGAATTGGACGTGTCGCGTGTGATTTCAGGAGGAGG
>JAKURE010000079.1 GCA_022450005.1 Halobacteriales archaeon | reverse complement strand
CAGTTCATGAAACCCTGTCAGCTGCTTATAGAAAGAAACACGTAGATTCCATCTAGGCTTATGAATGTATTCTCCTCATTCACAAAAAGACCCATGCAAATTTAGAGGTTAGGACAAGGAATAGGCTGTTGGTGACAATTTCAGAGATTGACAGAACATGCGTTCTGTTCTAAACTGTTCTAAATTTCTTGCAGATGGTGGTGTAACCCAATGTCTATAAAAATCAAAATAAATCACTTAAACCCGTATAAAGATTCTTTTGGGAATCGATGGAAAGTATATGACTTCAGGGGCCTGACCAGAGTGGTCGTCTGGACATATACAAACTAGCATCCTCATTAAGATCTGTTCCAATATTTGAATTATGCCGGAACAGGACTCCCCTCTAGTTACTCATAAACTACATCACCTAATTTCATAAGGTCCGAGAGTTGAAACACAGTACCAACAATTATCCGGCCATTGGTCAGATAATATCGGCGCTCTCCAACCGTTCCCATCAATGTACCTAGCCTTCCTTTGAAATACTCAACGTTTTTGGCGTTAACTCCAAGATTCCACTCGTTAATCATCTGCAGGTATAAAAGCCTCATGTAGTTGAGGAATTGATGGGTTTCTTCATTGCTTGGAGACTCTATGCCTGCCCCCACCTTCATATAAGAATTAAGTAATGACTTGTTAGTTAGCCTGGCCAGAAGTAATTCTTCATTTCTAGTCCGGGCTGCGAATCCTAATTCTCTGAATGAATCTTGATGGGCAATGTCGAGTTGTCTTCTCTGCAAAATCAATTGTGCTGCCAAAAACAAAGCTACCACCAGAGTGGCAATGCCTGTTGCTATTTGGGCCATTGCGACGACAAATCCTGTTTCCATAAATTCCTCCCAAATTCTGATTGGGAAAATAATGCCACATCGCAAAGAAAGACGTCAGCCTTTCACCTCTTCGCATCTTGGCATATATGGAGCCTGCAAAAACACGGACTCTTGAACACGAAAACTACATTCCGTCACATTAATAATTTATCATTCCACACCATCGACAATAATGAAATAACCTGTCGCATTATCTGTGGGGCAGGAAGAATATCTTGATATTGGTCACTCTCTTCCCAAGCTATAGCCAACTCTCTGTCCGGAAACTCCAGTATTGCGTCAATACCGACTAATTTTCACCCTCTCTGTAGGAAAATTTCACCGCTGCGAGCCCAAAAAGTACCTTCAAAAACCTGGATAGCTTCCCCAACATTCGAAGCATATGCCGCAACAATTTTTTCAGGGTTAGTCAACGTAGGATGAGGAATGACCTATGCTTTCGGCATTTATTTTCTCCTTTTTATTTATATGTAGTACCTAATATGTACAAGGAGCTATTAGTATTGTTAGGCGGAAAGCAACAGGAGGAAATAAAGTGTTACTAGTAAGCCATCCCAACTAGTCGGCTTCCTCGCACTTCTCCTGCAGCGATTTGATTACAAGGCACTTACACTTTTCTATTTCCATCTATAATGTATAAAAGATACAAGTATTCCAAATGCAGCAGAGATATTACTCGATTGTCCAGATATAAATGCATTAATTTTTTCCAACAAACGGAGGAACTATATGGCCAAACCCAAACAAAAGCCCAAAAAACGCGAAGAAACAACAGCAGAATTCCTGAAACGTGTTAATGATCACAAAGAATGGGGCAAGCGTAACGGATTAAAG
>JAKURE010000078.1 GCA_022450005.1 Halobacteriales archaeon | reverse complement strand
GCGTACAAAGTGCAGTATCACAATGCCAGAAAAAACCATTTATAGGGTATCCTGGCCAATGCACATTTTCATATTTTTCTCTAAGCGCTTCTATCCTCCTTCCATACTCTCCTCCCCCCTCTACCCTTACCAGTTTGCCTTCTTCAAACGTTAGATCCATATGTGGGAAAAAACCAGCATGATTTGCAGTACCTGAAATGGTTCCTGTTGCCCCTCCAAACACTGGCGGCGCTTCTTGTGATAAAAATATGGGTTGATTCTGCTCATCCCTGCACCCCCCTCTACATTCTCCCACACAAGTCGCCTGCAATGGATCCATGTATAGATGCCCAGATTGCCATGCCGTCATTTGCCACCTTGCCGCCTCATCAGGTGTGAGTTCAAATCTTAAATCAGTTCCTTGTGGATCTGTCATCGTAACTTCTTCTATGTCTCCTAAAACATCTATTATTTTTCTCTCAATTTCTATGAGCAATTCATCTGGAAGATCCCATGTTCTAGATTGGAACTCTTCCCAATTATTGAATTGCCAATTATTCTTAAATTTGTGACTATGCCTTTCCAAAACACTAGCTTTTTGCGACCGTGCTCCTATGTCCCAATAAATTTTATTATAATTCGGATGGTCATCTAAAAATTCTCTTAATGGACCTGCAATATTCAAACCGCTTGCTAGATCTGCAGTTTCTGGAGATCCAGAAGCAATCCCGTTCTCAAACATCTCGGCTTCTCTCCAACCCTCTTCAACTGTACTTTTCCCATGAGTCTCCCCCGTCAATTCTTCTGGGTATAGGAATCGAACCATGTCTGCCCCTTCCACTTCACAAGCTTGCATAATTGCACGTTCAACGTATTCATCTTGATCTGGCAGCGAAAGAACTAGTATGCAATCTCCATCTTCTATTGTCCCCATGGCAGTTCTCCCTCCCTTCTTTCTAGAAATTACCTTTGCCTTTTGGATGCAATCTTCAATGCTTGTTGGTTCTTCATACGAGGGGGCTCTTGGTTCTGGATAGTTATATTTCATTTTTGTATCTCAATTTTCCCTTTATTCACTTTATAGTGATTAATCAACCCCCCTGCCTCAAAAATAGATTGAATTTCTCGAGGCATCGATTCTCCTTCCACTTCGTCACCTGTGGTGTGGTTTACAATAATACCTGTATCTAGATTAACCTCTATCTCATTTCCTTCAGAAACAAAGTCTGTTATCTTTTCTGCTGTAATAACTGGAAGTCCAATTGCAATCGCATTTCGATAAAATATTCTTGAAAATGATTCGGCAACAACTACGGATATACCTGCCAATTGTATCGCTATTGGTGCACTTTCTCTACTACTCCCCGACCCAAAATTTTTCCCAGCTACAATGATATCCCCCTTTGTAATTTCTTTTGCAAAACCTGGCCTCACTGGGTCAAAAACATGCTTATAATCTATAGTTGACCCGTGGGTGTAATCTGTAGGAAGGATTATGTCTGTACTTATATCTTCCCCAAATATGTATGCAATGCCTCTCATAATTCTCTCCGTGGATCTGTAATCGAACCTGTAATTGCAGATGTAGCTGCAGTAGCAACACTCGATAGATAGATTTCCGCTTCATAACTTCCCATTCTGCCACGGAAATTTCGATTCATGGCCGCAAGACACACTTCCCCTTCTCCAATAATCCCCATCCCTCTTCCTACACAAGCCCCGCACGTGGAATTCGTCACAACCGCTCCTGCATTTGTAAGAACTTCTATGATTCCTTCTTTTAGGGCTCTAGAGTACACGGCCCTTGA
>JAKURE010000077.1 GCA_022450005.1 Halobacteriales archaeon | reverse complement strand
CATGGAATATCATGGTAGATCTAAAAGGACACAAGATGCATATCTCCGCGTACTCACTGATTTTCAATTATTTTTGAATAATGAGCGCAATGCTAAAATCAATAATGCTACTCATAGAGATTGTATGGCCTGGTTACATGGCATTCGAAAAATATCTTCCCCAAGTACTATTGCAACATATGCATAGTATGTAAAACGATTCTACCGGTACATGTCCAATGTGGGGCTATTGAATTCAAATCCAATGCTACTAGTCGTTGAAGAGTTAACAGAATCAATAGATCCAAACCCAATACGGAGGGACATTTCATTAAAAAGTATGCAGGAATTTTTGAAAAATATTTCACACCCTTTGGATAGGGCAATCATTGTTACTTTACTCAAAACAGGTATGCGGGTCGGGGAACTTTGCAACCTAGATTTAAGAGATTTAAATTTGGTAGACCAAGATGTGACTTTTACATATAAAATCAAACCAAGAGGTGCACTTGGGGATCGATCAAAGACTTTGTATATATCAAAAGAACCCGCCCGGGGAGAAATTTACAATGGTGAAGTGAGGACTGCATCAAATAAACGGAAACGTGACACCATCGTCCCCATAGACAATGAATTATACCATACTCTAAAAGTATGGCTTTCCATTCGGCCAGATTCTAATTCTCTGGCAGAACCTGTGTTTCTTAGCACTTCAAAATGGGGGCATAGAATCACTCCCAGTATCGTTCGTTCCAGACTTTTAGAATATACTAAAACCGCGGGATGGCATTCCCCTGGGGCGGGGGCAGAAGAAAATGTAACTCCCCATTATTTTCGCCATTTTTTTACTACCAATTTAAGAAATGAAACGGGAGACCGGGGCATAGTTAAATATCTACGTGGGGACGTCGCAGATGATGTTATTGAAACTTATACTCATAATTGGGGGAATAGCGTCCGAACAGTTTATGAAAAAAATATATATTCATTGCTAATTTAAAAAAAATTCTGTTTTATTTGAAACACGTAAACAAAATAATGCTATACCTCAATTCACAAATTGTTTGATATACAACATATAAACAAAATGTTGCTATATACCTATAGTTATGTTTGATATGAGACATTTAAACAAAATACCGCTATACTTGTAAATCTACCCGTATTTAATCAATATGAGTAGGTGGGAACCAGGCCAATTTCCCTTTAGACTCCATCGACACACACACAAATGAGCTAAGAGGTATGTCTGAAGTGGTTGGGGCAGCGCATTGTATTATCTCTCCATTTAACAAAGCCACTTTGTACAGTATTTTTTCACCTAGATAGCGTTGGTATGTAATGGTTCCATTAGCATTTTTCGGATTGCATAAATCTATTTTAAGATCTTCTGGTCGAAACAAAATTTCCATATTTAGATTGTCATATTCTTTAGAAAGTCCATAAATATCTTCCCGATTGATGTCTCCTACCATTGTCGAAATGGAATCTCCATCTAGGAACCCAGAAATAAAGCTTGCATGCCCCAAGAAACTCGCCACGAATCTGGATCGGGGATAATTAAATAGTTCTTGTGGGGCACCAGATTGCTCTATTCTACCGTTTTTGAGGATTAGAACTCTATCTGAGATAGATAGTGCCTCCTCCTGATCATGAGTAACAAATATAGTGGTTGTCCTGGTAGTTTTTAGAATCGCTCTAAGCTCTTCTCTCATTTCAATTCTAAGCCCTGCATCGATACTAGAAAATGGCTCGTCCAAAAGTAAAATTGAGGGATTGGGTGCTAAAGATCTTGCAAGAGCAATCCGTTGCTTTTGACCACCAGAAAGTTCGTTTGGGTAGCAATCCTTCTTGTGAGAAAGGCCCACCAATTCCAATAAGTCATCTACCCTTTCAGGGTATAATTCTTGGTCGTAGCTGTTTATTCCAAAAGAA
>JAKURE010000076.1 GCA_022450005.1 Halobacteriales archaeon | reverse complement strand
GTGCCAAATTAGTAGCCACAATTCAGCCTTTCAAAATAGGCTCTCCCATTGTTTGGAACGTGAAAATACTCGAAATCGATAAAAAATCAAATAGTGCATTCTTCCGGGACGATGTGTCTGGAAAACCATTCCAAAAGTGGGTCCATACTCATAGTTTTTCATCCCAGGGGGATCACACAATTTTAACAGACAAAGTCGAGTATAATCTAGGTGGATTTCTTAGCCCATTTTCTCTTTTCTGCTACCCATTGTTCTGGGTAATGTTTACTATGCGTCATTATCAACTCAACAAACTACTCCGTGCAAGCTAATCTTCACACTCATCCTGTCTTCGTCATACAAGCGCATGACATATTATTGGGATGGTTTAATTTATCACCGGGTCCTATCTCCCTGTATGAATCGAACTATACCCAATGCCGGAGATACCTTCCTTACACAAAGACAGATCGAAGTGTTGTCTCTTAGGGAACGCGGAGTGACTCAAAAAAGCATCGCGTCTCAACTTGGAACAAGTGTGGCAAATATCAGCACAATAGAAACTTCTGCACGTGTTAATATAGCTAAAGCAGAACAAACAATCACTTTAGCCAAACTGCTCAAGTGTAACATCATTTTCAATGTACAGGAAGGAACTGAATTATGGGATCTAGTATCTCGAATTTACACCATGGCCGACAACGATGGTACCAAATTGGCCTACACCGAACCTGAACTCGTGGCATTTATAAATAGAGGGCTTAAACACGTTTTTGACGATAGAAAATTGATTTCAGATGCCGAAATTGGATTGACCCCCGATGGAAACTTGATTATAAATCCTAC
The DNA here is from genome assembly GCA_022450005.1 of Halobacteriales archaeon. Lineage (GTDB taxonomy): Archaea > Halobacteriota > Halobacteria > Halobacteriales > Hikarchaeaceae > Hikarchaeum. The sequence goes on along the minus strand of JAKURE010000076.1, from coordinate 1,096 downwards.
ACTCTAAAATTAAACGAATTTAGTTGATCAATTTAGCAATATTAAACCCTTAAGCTTAAATTCTCTTGGTGGGAATATCTCTTTGTGTTAAAAGATTCGTTTGGAAGGGAAGTCAACAGCGTCCGAATATCGCTGACCGATCGGTGCAATTTTGATTGTGTCTATTGCCACAACGAAGGGTTGGGCGATACCCGGGGACCATTGGACCCTCAAATTGATGAAATCTCCACTGACGATGTCGTTCGATTCCTCGAAGTTTGCGAGGAGTTTGAGATAAATTCTGTTAAATTCACAGGGGGCGAGCCCATGCTACGTCAAGATCTAGAAGAAATCATACGCAGAACTCCCAACTCTTTTGAGGTTTCTCTTACAACTAATGGGACTTTCTTACCTGGGAGGGCCCAAGAATTGGCCGATGTTGGGCTCGATCGTGTAAATATTTCTTTGGATGCACTTGATAGGGAAGCATTTGCGAAATTAACAAAAAGTGGGGCCTTCGACCGGGTGTTATTGGGGATCGATTCCGCCCTCGAAGCCAATCTCGCTCCTGTAAAACTCAACATGGTCGTCTTTCGACAAACGGCAGGGTTCATCCCGTCTATGGTTGACTTCATCTCTCAAAGAGAGGGGCTCCACCTGCAACTCATTGAATATATGCCCGAATTAACAGGAAATTCCGATTGGGCAGTCAACATATCCGATGTCCGAGCTTGGTTCGAATCCCGGGCCGATAAAGTAGAACAACGGTATATGCATTCTAGAAAACGATATTGGTTTGGCAAAGGAATGGTAGAAATAGTCGACCCCGTTGGAAATTCGGATTTCTGTTCCAATTGCCACCGTGTACGTGTCACACATGATGGGTATCTGAAGGGGTGCTTAAATCGAAACGACGATTTAAAATCAATGGGGGAGATGACTAAACGAGAAATCAGAAAGGCCCTAATAGAAACCATATCTGAAAGAGTCCCATTTTATGGTGCATACCTAATTAAGAACGAAGATGGCCAATGGGTTTTCAATGAAAAGTACCAATATTCCATCGGAGATCGAAAGCCATTCTTGTATACCTAAACTGTCAGATTTATCGCGAAAA
>JAKURE010000075.1 GCA_022450005.1 Halobacteriales archaeon | reverse complement strand
AGATACAAATTAAATATAAGCCCCTTCCTGGAATTTTTTCATTTGAAGAAGCCCTTTCCAAAACACCCCTTTCCACAATCCATGAATCAGTCCGAGACTATGAAGTCGCAGTTTCAGCGGACGATCCCCGGCATCAGCAAATAACCCACATACCTGATAACGAACAGTGCCCCCCTAATTTATTATATACCGTAGATGGCTTTTCTGGAGAGTTAGAATCTCAATTTAAATCTTCAGATTTGATAGTAGAGGCCACATACGAGTCCAAAGCTTTCCAAAATTGTTCCATGGAACCTCATGTAGTAATTGCCCACAACACCCCTGAACGATTACTTATTTGGACTTCTCATCAGGTCCCTCATCAAGTAAAAAAAGAATTACTCGAAGTTTACCCCACATTGTCCGCAGACGATATCGCTGTAAAAACCTTTTATGTAGGGGGCGGATTTGGAAACAAAGAAACAGCGTTCATAGAACCACGTATAGTAGCGGCAGCCTTGCACCTCGATAGGCCCATTCGATTATCCTTCTCCCGTGCAGACGAATTTTTATTGAGTCGAACCAACGTTCAAACTCACGTCAAGGATGGTGTATCTAAAGATGGAAAACTTCTGGCGCGCGAAGTTTCAATAAAATTCAATGTGGGTGCTTACAATGAAGAGGCCATTAGAATGGTCCGCGGACTCCCTCATGTAGTCTATGGATCTTACCACATAAGCGCAGTAAAATGGCATTGCGATGCTGTATATACCAATCTCCCCCCTGCCGCAGCATTTCGTGGATTTGGAAAACCAGAAGTCAATTGGGCCTTGGAGCGGCATATGGACAACACCGCACATCAACTAGGGTTGGACCCTATGGAATTCCGTGCAAAAAATATACTCAGGGAAGGAGACCAAAATCCAATCGGGGAGATTCTCGGGCCAAACGATACCGAAGGATGTTTGCGCCTTCCAATTTATCACCTTCGCGTAGTACACCTCTCCCATCTGAAATCTATGTATCCTTCTTCAGATTGGGCTCTTGGGATTGGGTTTGCTTACGGGAATAAACCAGTTTCCCGTTTACGCACTTCCATTTCTGCCCAATTAAAACGTGGGCCACTACTTGAAATCAGTACCGGGGCACCTGATATAGGCCAAGGAGCAGAATCAATGCTCACTCAAATAGCTGCAGATGAATTCGAACTCGACCCCTCCCACATTAAGATAGTAGCTGGCAATTCCGAAGCCGTTCCATTAGACCCCGGACCAACTGGGAGTCGATATACTTACCATGCAGGAAATGCTCTAAAAATGGCTTTATCTGAAATAAAAACAAAAATGTTCCGCATAGCTTCTTCACAATTTTTTAATAACATTCCCATAGAACAACTTTCACTGTCGAGCGATGGTATTATTTTCCCGATAACTTCTCCAAAAAAATCTATTTCTATCAATGATCTCCCCTTTGGGACAACTGAGTTATTCCACACTGCTATATTTGACTCCCGCACCTCTGGCGAATACCACGCCTTCTGGACGCCAATAGGACAAGCAGCAATTATCGCTATCAACAACCTAACTGGTCTAATAAAAGTACTTCATTTTTGCACAGCCTGCGATGTAGGGAAAGCAATCAACCCTGCCATCGTCGAGCAACAATTAGAAGGGGGGGCAGCCCAAGGAGTCTCTAGTGCCTTGTATGAGGAAGTTAGCTACGAGGGTGGGCATATCATCAATTCCAACTTCAAGGATTACCGGATTCCCAAGGCATCTGAACTAGATTTTGATTCTACAATTCTTATTATAGAGTCCAATGAAACTTCTGGTCCCTATGGGGCAAAAGGAATAGGAGAGATGGGAGTAATGGCCGCAGCCCCTGCAATAGGAAATGCTATCTATGACGCAATCGGGATTGACTTAGACGTAATCCCCATAACACCAGAACGAGTTTTGGAAGCTATGCTTGATAATGATTAGCACTATGGTTTCATTTAATAAG
>JAKURE010000074.1 GCA_022450005.1 Halobacteriales archaeon | reverse complement strand
TTCTTTAATTTCATTTGGAGTCAATGCAAAGGGTAACCATCCATGTCCCCATCTAGCAGCCCTCCATATGGCCTTTGGATGATTCCCTCCCACATATATTGGCAACGGGTTCTGAACTGGTCTAGGGTGCAAGTCTATCTCTTCAAATTCGACGTGTTTTCCACTATATGATGTTGGGCCTTCCAACAGTTTACTTAATGCTTCCATTGACTCATCCATGATTTCACCTCTGCTAGCCTCCTCATTGGGTCTAATTGATTCAAACTCTTCTCTATAGGCGCCGATTCCCACTCCAAATAATAATCTCCCCTTCGATAATACGTCCAATGTAGCGGCCTGTTTAGCAACCCAAACCGTATCTCTAAATGGCAACACGGTAACTGCAGTGTTCAATCGAATTTCTTCTGTTTTTCCAGCTATGTATGCAAAAGTTCCAAATGACTCATAAAACCTTGGAAGGATCTCCCATGATCTTTTAACATATTCTTGTGCCACAATATGGTCATTTCCACCTACCGAATCAAATTCCAACCTTTCCGCTTCACATGCTATTTTAACTAACCCTTCAGGATCGCAAAATGGGACTGGGTACATCATGCCCTCCATACCCGTTGGAAAACCAACTCCAAATTTAGTTTGATTCATAACAGTACGTCTACCGCTACACATATAATCTTCGTCAAACTATCTATATCCTATGCCCCGCGACCTACGAGATTTTATAAATAATCTTTCCGAAAATGCCCCCTCTGAAATAGTCGAAATTGATAAAGAGGTAGATCCTACGTGGGAAGTCACCTCTATAGCCCGGAAACTTCAGTCAGAAGGACAATTCCCCCTATTACTTTTCAACAATGTCCTTGGAAGCTCTCACAGGCTAGTTACCAATGTACATGCAACTCGAACCAAGCTAGCATATGGTCTAGAATCTCCAGAGGTCGCACCCAGAGACCTTTTACAAAGATATATGGAATTAACCGGAAAACCCGCAAAACCCATTCTAGTAGATAATAAAGATGCACCAGTCAAACAAAATATTAAAACAGGAAAAGACGTCGATTTAACTGAATTACCTCTAGTTCAACACAACGAACTTGATAATGGACTCTACATAGACGCAGGAATCTTGTGGGTCTTTGATAAAGAAACACAGACCTATAATGCTGGAATCTACCGGCACCAATTACATGAACCAAATCTTTTAGGAGTCTATGCTGGTGCAGGCCAACACCTTGCACATCTAATGCGAAGCGCCGAGCGCGAAAATACCCCTCTAGAAGTTGCCATTACTGTTGGAACTCATCCCTATTTAACCATAGGATCTACGACCCGAATCGACCGAGAAGCAGACGAATTAGATGCAATAAGTGGATTGATAAACGAAGCCGTTGGATCTCCCATGCAAACTGTCCAATGCGAGACTATCGATCTACAAATTCCTGCAAATTCTGAATTTGTAATCGAAGGAAAAATTCTTCCAAACGTGCTCAGAACCGAAGGACCATTCGGCGAGTACCCTTGGACCTATGGCCCTAGCAGAACCAATCGCGTCATTGAAGTAACTGCAATTTGCCACCGGGATGACCCAATTCATGAGACTATTTTCGCTGCCCACCCTGACCACAACCTTTGTGGTGTCCTCGGTGTTGAACGGCAATTATATGAACGGGTGAATCGAGTTTCTCGCGTCCGGGAAGTAAGAATGCCCATGCATGGGTGCTGTAGATTTACTGGTTTTGTCTCTATCAACAAAGAAGTCGATGGTGAGGGAAAATATGCAGTTATTGCAGCTCTGGCAGCTGATCATTTCTTAAAGAACGTCGTCGTCGTCGATGAAGACATAGACGTATTCGATGACAACGAAGTCTTATGGGCGCTCTGGTCTCGTACCCACATGGACCGGGATGCTGTTATCATTCCCCATTCTTTTGCAGACCCCCTAGTACCGTCCACTTATACTGCAGATCAATTGGAAACGAGAAGGACTGATTGG
>JAKURE010000073.1 GCA_022450005.1 Halobacteriales archaeon | reverse complement strand
ACCTTTGTATTACCGCAAGGTACAGAACCAGGATTAATTTTACGTTCACTTCGTTGAAAGCATGTGAAACTGCGCTAAATAAATTAAGGCGGCACTATATTTTATTTAGAAAAGATTCTCATAAATTGACTCCTGAGTATGACAAGATTGAGGAATGGCATACTAGGTTTATTAATAAAGTTTGTGAAGATTTAGATATGCCTGGTTTGTTGGATGCTATTTGGAGATTAGTTGAATCGTCAGATATTTCTAACAGCGGGAAGGCTGAGGTGATACGAAGAATCGACAAATTAATGGGCTTAGGGTTAGATTCTACTCCAGACATGTATGATTTGCCGGATGTAATAGTATACAAATCTAAGCAACGTGACTCTCTTAGGGATTCCTCAAATTATGAAGAATCGGACTTGATACGAGATGAAATGGAAGCTGAAGGATATCTCATAGAAGATTCTGATAACTATTCCACTGTTCGCACAAAAAACGCATCAGAAGTTAGAGAGGACAAGTGGAAAGCAATATCCTCCTCCTCAGAAGTTTTTTCCAGTATTGCCGAAGAGTCGCTAATTCCGACCACTATTGGAGTGGTGGTGACAGGATATCCAGATGATACAAGACGATGCATATCTACTGTGTTGGAATGGACAGAATCCGATAAGACGGAAATAATTGTCGTCGATAATGGCTCCTCAGATTCCACTGGTGAATTGCTTGAAGAGATGAGTGGAAAGTATTCAAATCTCAAAGTAGTGCACGCCGACCATACACTTGGAGATGGCTCTGCCAAAAATGTTCTACTTAAAATTGCTAGAGGGGAAATTTTGGTACTGCTGGATCCTAGCGTTGAAATCAAAGGGCCTTTTATAGATAGAATTCACGAATTGTTGATCCCGTCTACTGTAGGCATAGTAGGTCTGGCCGGACTCCGGACAAAGGATCTACTGCATTTTCATGATGGTGATGGTGAGTCGGGGAACATGGATGCGATGCAAGGATACTGTTTTGCATTCAGACGTTGCGATTTAGAAAAAGTAGGGCTTATGAGAGAGTCATTCAGATACTATCGAAATTTGGATCTAGATTTCAGTTTCCAGTTCAAAGAAAGGGGATATTCGATAGTAGCCGACCACACCTTACCAATGGAACTGCACGAGCATAGAGGTTGGACTGCTTTGTCAGAAGGTGAGCGAGAAGAATTAAGCAAAAAAAATTACGGTAGATTTTTGAAAAAATGGAGAAATCGAACAGATCTTTTGATTTCTACTAGCTAATATCGTAAAAACGGACCGAGTGCGCCCTTTTAAGATATTGTCCCTGTAATGTATATAACCTCAAGTGGAGATTTATTTTGGAAACTCTGTCATTGCCCGTTCTTTGGTGTGTTTTAGCAGCGTTAGCTGGAACGATTCTTATCTCAGCCACTCAACTCACAAAAAATGCGGATATCATAGCTTTTAAGACGGGTCTAGGTAGATCTTTTGTTGGTGTGGTTTTACTGGCAACAGCCACATCACTTCCTGAATTGGCTACGGGGGTAAGTTCGGTACTGTCAGTTGGAGGAGCAGATGGAGCGGATCTCGCTGCGGGGGATGCATTTGGAAGTAATCTTTTTAATCTTTTGATTATCGGGTTGCTCGATCTTATGTGGCGTAGGGGACCATTACTCAGTTCTTTAGGTAGTACCCCGGCTCTCGTGGGAGTTTTGTCAGTAGTGGTTATATCCCTGGGTGGTATTGGAATACTGATTCACGATAATTTAAGATTGGCCGAAACATGGCCCATTAGCCCAATCTCCCTGGTTCTTATAGTGGTTTTCGTGGCGGCCTTGTTCGCTATCTTTAAAGAAGAGCAGGATTCTGATTCCTATGAAGAACAGAATATCTATTCCTCGGCTAGTTTGACCAAAGCAACCTTCGTTTATGCTACTTCTGCTCTCATCGTCGTAGTTGCTGCTTACTTTTTGGCCCACACAGGGGATAGCCTTGCGGACAAGATGGGATGGGAGAAAAGTTTTATGGGGACTCAATTCCTGGCCCTTAGTACGTCACTACCTGAATTGGCGGCATCAATGGCGGCTATAAGAATAATGGCTCCTG
>JAKURE010000072.1 GCA_022450005.1 Halobacteriales archaeon | reverse complement strand
AACTCCCCGGCATAGAATTTAATTTTAGATCCAAATCCACCACCAACGGCAGGTACTGTGACATGGACTTTATGTAAAGGGATACCTAGCGACTTTGAGAAATAATTTCGATGTCCAAATGCACCTTGACTGGAAAGTTTAATTGATAATTTTCCAGAAGATGGAGAATAATCTGCAAGAGCTACTCGGGGTTCAATTGCGTTTGGTATTAACCTAGGCAAAACTAGGTCTAATTCGACTACATGGTCGGAGTTGCTAAATGCGGCATCTACATCTTTTTTATTCCCATTTTCCCAATCGTAGGAAATGTTTCCAGGGGCACCTTCATGTAATTGTGGTGCGTTGGCATCAGTGGAAGCAGAAATCCCAGTGACCCCTTTTAAAGACTCATATTTTACGCTGATTAGATCGAGAGCGTCATATGCAGAATAACGATCGGTAGCTACTACGACTGCAATCCCTTCACCAGTATAACGAACGATGTCTTTCGCTAACATTGGTCTGAATGGTTTATATAGTTCAGTTCGAATAGAAACAGGAGAATCGGGTCCCGGATTGAGAAGTCCGACGGGGGAGAGGACCTCCCCTAGTACTCCTGAGGCTTCGACATCTTGTGCGGTGTAAACGGCCACTACATCCTCATGCGCTTCTGCTAAGCTAGTATCCACAGATGAAATTTTTGCATAGGCATATTGGCTCCGAAGAATAGCGGCGTAGAGCATACCTGGGGCGGAATAATCATCAGTATATTGGGCTTTTCCAGTTACGAGGCCCCCGTCTTCTCTACGAACGATCCTATCACCTACATCGACCACGTCTGTTGGATTGGTTACTGTTTCTGCTGAGTGAGACATATGAGTGCCTAGATGGTAGGGGGAAGCTTAATATTTACTTTACAGGATATGGGAGGTGCAATGGGTAAGTCAAAAATGATAAGTGCCTTCGGAGATATTAAAATTCGAGTGAAGGGATAGAGTATGGTCGATCCAAATAAAGAGTTAAAGAGACATGCATCTAGGATTGTTGATATTTTATTTCAAGAGTATCCGGATGCTGAGATTTCACTGAGATACTCAGATGAGTTTGAATTGTTAGTTGCAGTTATTCTTTCGGCTCAATGTACGGATGAGAGGGTCAACATGGTTACTGAAGTGCTTTTTAAAAAATATAGAACGATAGAAGATTATGCAAATAGTAGTGCCAAGGAATTTTCAAAAGACATAGCTTCAGTAACTTATTTCAATCAAAAGGCGAGATGGATAGTGAGCACGGCGAGGCGCATTATAGAAATTCACGATGGGGAGGTTCCAGGGACAATGGAAGAACTCCTTGGGTTGCCGGGAGTTGGTAGAAAAACAGCAAATGTGGTTTTGCAGCATGCATATGGAGAAACAGAGGGAATAGTTGTAGACACGCACGTGATGCGGCTTTCTCGTCGAATGGGACTTGTAGAAAAAAAGAATCGTGATGCTATTGAAATGGAATTAATGAAGATAATTCCAAAAGAGAAATGGAGAAGATATACCCACTTAATGATTGCTCATGGAAGAGCCATCTGTAAAGCCCGAAGTCCAAAATGTGATTTGTGCCCAATGGGAGAAATATGCCCGTCTTCATGGACCTATTCGGAGATGGATCTGGCAAGTGGAAAATTATGGAAAAATGATAGGAAGAATTAATCAGACATAGTTACTTTCCAAGTGGTTGACCTTCCACGACCCCACTTTTCAATTTGTACACCGTCTGTTTTGAGTGACAATCTGGCTAGTCTTGCCCCCACTTGTTTTGCAGACAGTCCGAGAACGTCGGCTATGTATTTTGCCCGGAAGTATTCGGAACCGCGGGATACATGATCGACTAGATATTCAAGTAATTGATCATCCTCGTTTGCTATGGTAGACACAGTTGGTATTATAATACAATCAAGTAAGTCCTTTCCTATTCGAGATTTTTTGAACACTCACTCTATAGATACGTATTCCGAATTCTGGTTTAGTGATAAATTTGTGGCAAATTCCACATTCCGCATTGCATAACCAGATGAGCGTGTTAAACTATGGAGTACCTCTGTGAGACGTAATAAATCAACATTGGTCATAGGGG
>JAKURE010000071.1 GCA_022450005.1 Halobacteriales archaeon | reverse complement strand
TATAATTGGCATAATTGTCAAGGGACTTACACCGACTATACTGGTCAAAAATATGTGGGTGAATGGAAAGATGGTTGGCCCCATGGCCAAGGAACTTTATTCTACGCAGATGGCCGCAAATATGTGGGTGAATTTACAGGTGATGACAAAAATGGTCAAGGGACTTTGACCTACGCAGATGGTGACAAATATGTGGGTGAATTTAGAGGTGATGAGAAAAATGGTCAAGGGACCTATACAAAATCAAATGGTGAGCAATTGGAAGGCATTTGGGAAGATGGTGAATTTCTATACGAAAATAAAGGTTAGAGTGTTCGTATTAAAAACTGAGTGGGACTGCCCAGATTTGAACTGGGGACCTCCACCATGTCAAGGTGACGTCATAACCAGACTAGACCACAGTCCCGTGTAGTTTTCTGGAACCCCTGAGGGCAATTCAAAGTTTCGAATGGGAAAGAGGGCCTCCGTTAAGTTTAATACTATGTACAAAATAGTTCATTAAAGGACATATAAAGTCATTTAGGATATAAAATGCAAGAGTATATTGAGCGCGTGACAGAGGGAAACGATCTGACGCAACAAGAATCAAGGGATGCAGCTAAAATGCTATTTGAAAATGCTACAGATGCACAGATAGGGGGTTTGTTGACAGCTTTGCGGTCGAAAGGGGAGACGGAAGATGAAATTGCAGGGTTTGCTGAAGGTATGCGGGATGTGGCGCGCAGGATTCATCCGAAAAGAGATCCACTGGTCGATACATGTGGGACCGGAGGAGATGGGAAAAATACAATTAACGTGTCGACAGCGAGTGCGATTGTTGCGAGTGGGGCAGGAGTTGCAATAGCCAAACACGGAAACTATTCTGTTTCATCTTCATCTGGTAGTGCAGATGTATTATCTGCATTGGGAGTGGGTGTTAATGCAGAACCAGAATTGGTTGAGGCTTCTATCGAAAAACACGGGATCGGGTTCATGTTGGCCCCGGTATTCCATCCTGCAATGAAAGCGGTCATAGGACCTAGGAAGGAATTGGGAATGCGTACTATTTTTAACATACTGGGGCCTTTAACAAACCCAGCAGGGGCTAGTGCACAAACAATTGGTGTGTATTCTAAAGATCTAGTCCCCTTAGTTTCTAGGGCTCTGAAAAAAATGAATGTTAAAAATGCAATGGTAGTACATGGATCGGGATTGGATGAAATAACGATTCATGATTCAACTTATGTTTCAGAAATAGAAAACGGAAAAATCAAAGAATATACCCTAATCCCGGAGGAATTTGGGATAGATAGGAGTTCATTAAAAGAGATAAGGGGAGGGAACCCAGAGGAAAATGCGAGCGATATACTTGAAATAATTGATGGAAAATTAACAGGAGCAAAGCTTGACATAATCTTATTAAATTCTGCTGCTGCAATTTATGTTTCAGGGGTTGCAGATTCGATGTTGGACGGAATTGAATGTGCTCAAAAATCAATTGCAGATGGATCTGCAAAAAAGAAGCTCACCGCATTAAAAAATCCAGAGATCGATGATGACAAAAACTAAAATTTGCGGAATTACGAATGAGGACGATTTGGTTGCTTCGATAGAGTGTGGAGCCAATTATGTTGGATTTATTGTGGATATTTCTGTAGAATCGCATAGGAAAATATCTCCAGAATTTGCGAATGAATTAGTTTCAAAGGTACCATCGGGTGTGACTACGACTATGGTTACTATTTTAGAAGATGCAGATAGGACACTTGATTTTTTTGAACAAGTTGGTGCAGATGCATTGCAAATACATGGTAATTTTACACTCGATGTAATTCAAAAAGTTTCAGATTCAATTGATGGAAAATTAATTGTTTCGGTGGATCCAAATACCACAATTTCTAATCAACTTGAGGGCATTGTGAATGCTGCACTTTGCGATTCTCAGAGAGAAAAGGGCGCAGGAGGAACTGGGAAAATAACGGACTGGGAATCGGTTAGAGAATTTAGAGAGGCAGCCAAACTTCCAGTCATACTTGCAGGGGGTTTAACACCTCAAAATGTGTCTCATGCCGTCAAGTTAGTAAAGCCATTTGCAGTGGATGTGGCAAGCGGTGTTGAGGGTCCAAATGGATTAAAAGACCATAGTGCCATTCGTGAATTTATAACCAATGTTCATAAAGTG
>JAKURE010000070.1 GCA_022450005.1 Halobacteriales archaeon | reverse complement strand
TGAAGCAGTGCTTGACGGACTAATTGAACTGCAAAACAATATTCAAAAAGAAGGTCCAAAACCAAATGGGATTGCTCCTTCAGCAATCAGACATAAAGAACAGAAAATAGACCAGCTTAATCAATATTTTGAAATATCCAAAAAAGAAGTCTTTGAAAATGTTCAAAATCCCAAGAGTAACCGCATAAGTAAACCTGGATTTACATATTCAAAAGATTTTGTCAATTCCAGTCCACATATTGGCTATGACTCCCCTGAATTGCAGAAAAAAAAGAACGAAATAAAAGAAAAAACATGATTATTTTTTTCATAACAATGTCCTGAAAAAAAATGGGAGAAAGTATTAATACTAGTGGAATTAAGTCAGAACGAGAGTCAGGGAAACTAACTGCATTGCTTAAGCAGAAATTTCCAAACGCAGTACTGGATTTTCATTCCCATAGGTTTGATGAAACTGTAGTAATTGAAAGGGATTCTCTGGAAAAAGTTTGTCGATTTTTGCGTGATGATTCGCGTTGTGCTTTTGAAATCATGATTGACCTTACTGCAGTAGATGGACTTGAAATCAATATGAATCCTCGGTTTGAGATGGTTTATCATTTCAAGTCTCTGACACATGCCAGTCGGATAAGGATCAAAGTCCCTTTGGATGAAGATGACTGCAGGATAGCATCAATAAGTAACATATGGAAATCAGCAGATTGGTATGAGCGTGAATGCTACGATATGTTCGGAATAATTTTTGAGGGACACCCTGATCTAAAACGTATTCTAATGTATGAAGAATTTGAAGGGTATCCTCTGCGAAAAGACTATCCAATAGACAAGCAGCAACCTCTAATGGAACTCAAAGAAATAGAGGAGCGCCATAAATATGGGAGAGAATTGTGACTGATATGAACGCACTTCAGACACGAATGGAGACAAGTACATCTGGTGCAGATTTTTCAAGCTCTGTGATGACTATTGAGATTGGGCCTGCTCACCCGGCAATGCACGGGATTGTTAGATTCACCACTCATCTGGATGGAGAATTGATCATAGGAATGGATCCCGAAATTGGATATCTACATCGAGGTTTTGAAAAAGAATCAGAAAACTCAAAATGGATTCAGGTCATCCCTTATACGGACAGGTTGAATTATGTCTCCCCGTTGCTATGTAATATCGGTTATTCGATGGCTGTGGAAAAACTTTATGGTATTGAAGCACCCCGACGCGCCGAATTCACAAGAGTTATAATGGGAGAAATTTCTAGGATAACAGACCACCTAACCTGCCTTGGTGCTGCTGCTATGGAGATAGGTGCATTTACCTTTTTTCTATGGTTTATAAAGGCTCGAGAGTATCTTTGGGAACTTGTTGAAGCTATGACTGGTGCCCGGCTGACTACAAACTGGACACGGTTCGGGGGGAATGCCATGGACCTCCCAGATGGATTTTTACATGATCTGGAAGACCGCCTGTCCAAGCTGGAAGGGATCATGGAGGAGTGTGACAAACTACTAACAAGGAATAAGATATTTATAGACAGAGTCAAAGATATCGGAGCTATCTCTAAGGAAGACGCACTGTCTTATGGTTTTTCCGGACCAATGCTACGAGCATGCGGTATTCCATACGATGTAAGGCGAGCCGATCCATATTCTGTCTATGATGAACTTGATTTTGAAATCCCTGTAGGAAGCACAGGTGATTGTTTTGATCGATTTTTAGTTCGTATGGAAGAAATACGTCAAAGTACAAGCATCATTAAGCAGGCAGCAGACAAAATGCCGGAAGGGCCATTCATGACTGATGAAAGAATGTTGCACTATCCGGATAAAAAAGACGTCTATGGGAACATTGAAGGTTTAATAGATCATTTTAAAATGGTTATGGAAGGTCACAGTCCTCCTGCGGGTGAGATATATATGCCTACAGAAGGAGGGAATGGTGAAATTGGTTTTTACCTTGTTTCTGATGGAAGCGGTGATCCTGTTAGAGTACGGCTTCGTCCTCCATGTTTTAATTTTGTTCAAGCAATGCCGCTAATTACTGTAGGACATTATGTTGCTGACATTGTCCCTATTTTTGGATCGATCAATATGATTGGCGGAGAGTTGGATCGTTAATTCTAGAAGAATATTACTAAATCAAAAATGGATTTTTTACTTGAAATAATAATGACTCCTGCTGTTTTGGCCTGTATTAAAATCGCAGTAATTATTTTGCTGTTTGCAATGCCGCTTGGAACTGTGTTGACTTTAATGGAGCGCAAATGGAGCGCAATGATTC
>JAKURE010000007.1 GCA_022450005.1 Halobacteriales archaeon | reverse complement strand
AGATTCTGCCATGGTTTTTATTTTTTCCATTTTTGTAGGGGTGGTCGTTTCTGCCAGGTCTGCTGCTAGATTTGTAGATTCTTCGGGTGAAGTGGATTGTGCGCCACCCCCTGATCCTCCTGAACACCCCGCAAGGAGGAGACATATCACCACTAGGAATATTGCATAAGGGGTTTTCTTATTTTTTCCATTCATATTTGCTCCTTGGACTAATGCTTGTTAAATTAATTATCCCGTTACAGGTTCAGTTACACCGTTGGAAGTTTCTTTAATTGCAGTATATCTGCAACCCGGAGAAACCATCTGCCCCTGTGGATAATCGGAACTATCGCCAGACCATGTCTCATAGCTATCCATCAAATCCTGAATTTTTGCTTTGTAAATAAGTTCGACAGAGCCGTCTAGATGCATGGTTGGGCAGTGGTTGATTACACCCATATTTTGGCCGGGAATGGCGCCTTCTCGGATATATTCAAATAGGGTAAGTTCAGCACGGCCGTTGATACCGGAGTTAGTGGTATCTGGCCAGTTTCCTACATATCCAAGTACCTGACCAGCTTCAATTGTAGTGCCTTCTTTGATGGCTTTTCCATTTACCGTGAGTGGTAAGTCACACGTAATGGGGTTTACACCACTGCGATCGCAATCTATGCTTACAACATGATCGAGATTAACGCCCCATTTAGAACCCTGCGAAGGTGCTATAATTAGATCCCAATCATCCTGTTTATAACTAGTTGTAGGCTGCCAGGTTATTCGAGTAACCACACCACTGATTGGAGCAATTACTACTGCATCTGCGGGTGCTTTAAACTCGAATGTGGGATTGTCATATTGATTTGCTGCTCCCGGATTATGTAACATTCCGAAGTCATCAAAAACTGTTTTAGAATATCTTGCATCAAATATTAGATCTCCAAAGGTTGCACTTGAGGAATCCCAAGGACCTAAGTTCTGTATCATCAAATTCAGGAGTTTTGGGGCTGTTTCAGTGGAGGGACCATAGAGCCCAGAAGGCATAGAACTAGAACCCCCCATGTTCATCATGTCTTCTCTACTCATCCCCATAGATTCCCCCATCTTCATCATATCTTCCATGTTCATGCCCATGGATTCTCCCTTTTTCTTCATCTCTTCCATGTTCGTAGAGGCCCCTGCAGGTGCAGGGTTCCCAATCCCCACAGAATTTTTTGTGTCCTTCGTTTCTACCGTAGTTGCAGGTGCTGTTGTCGTGTCTGATACTGCATTTCCAGGTGCTGTTGTCGTGTCTGATACTGCATTTGTAGACTCCACGGGTATGGAAGAGTCTACTGCACTTCCCGGGGCGCCTGAGCACCCAGCAAGAATGAGACATATGACTACGAGGAATATTGCATAAGGGGTTTTCTTATTTTTTCCATTCATATTTGCTCCGAGGCACGGTTCGTGTTTATTGAATTCATTACAATTCGCATTAGTTGGGACGTAAGAGTTCTACTATAATAAATTAGGTAGAATTCAAAATTCCGTCATCGTGATCCGCTCAGGTGTTGTAGAAACGGCTATGAAAGACAGATATATGCTCACGATGATCGCCAAGAATCCAAAGAGTACATTTGTCAAACGTAATGCAAATATTAAATCATAGTAGGATTGCAATATAATGAAGACCAGCCCCATAATGACAGGGGCGAGGGTCGCCCCGGCTCCTTTTGCGGTTTCTCCAAAACTTATTAAGACGCCCCTGAAGGATTCGGGTGTGAATTCAATTATCAAAACTCGCCAGAGTGAAAACAAAAGTCCGAATCCCAATCCTATGCTAAATGCCCCAACGGCCATGTGGAGAAGTGATTGAGATAATGCAACTAAAATCAGACCGCCTCCGATGACCACAGAAAGAATTGAGAATGGATAAATCAGGTTGGAAAAATAAGAATATACCCTCCCGGATTGGGAAGCTGCTATCGCAGATGCACCGCTGAATAGAGATACCAATATACCTGCTTGTCCAGCAGACCCACCTATTCCAAGTATAATTATCAAAGAGCTGTAAGTTACATATGCCGTGAAAACAAAAGAAGTTATGAACATTCCAAGAACCGCGGCGGAAAGCTTGGGGTAGAGCAATAGTGCTGGTGCTTTTTGCATTATGATTCTAAATGAAATTCTATTTTTGGATTGGACTTGGGAGACAGAAGCAGATGGCTCTTCTAGAAATAGATATATGATGAGTGCGATTGGGAGAGGAACTGCATATAGGAGAAATGGGTAGTTCCATGCAATAAGTACAAGGAAACCAGAAAAGATAGGGAAAAGTGCGCCGCTAAAACCGTGGCTAGTGGAGCGCAAACCTTGTGCGGTTGCACTTGCAGATCCAGTATAAAGATCACCTAGAGATGCCACAATGACAGGTAGGACACATGCCCCCCCTATTCCCTGTAAAAATCGGAGAGAAAGGGTCAACAGGAAAGATGTACTTAACGTCATCAGGAGCCCAGAAATGCCGAATATTAGTAATCCAAAAACCAATATTGGTTTTCGCCCATAGACGTCTGTGAGCCCTCCTGCGATGGGGGAAAGAATCATCAGAGGGGCAAAAAATGCAGTTACTAGCAATCCGACGGCGGCAGGGGTAGTTGACAAAGGTATGATTAGAGATTCTAAAACAGGAGAAATCATGGTAGTCCCCATAGGGTATACCATATTGGCTAGTAGTAACAGCTGTAAACTCCGGTCAGAAAGTATGTTTCCTTCAGATCCAAGTAAATTTTTTAAAGAAATCACGAGAGGAGAGCTGCATGGCGACTTATTGCATCTGCAAAAGATAATATTTCATATCCGAACTCGTCGCGGGCGCGATCGTTGGATATGTTAAATTGGAATGTTGGCTCTCTAGAGGAGTCGGGGACGAAATTTCCACCTAAAACTGTGTTAACAGTTTCCGCTATTTCGGAGAGGGAGATGAGATTTCCTCCCGTGTTGTAGACATCAAAATTGAGTTTTTTTGCCAGAGTTACTTTTTCAAATAAATCAACAACATCGTCGACGTATACGAGTCCAAATGTGGAATCTGGATGCATAGGAACATCCGTCGTTTTTCCAGCAATAGCATCTTCTACGAAACTGCCCACCCAAGGATATCCAGTATATCTTCCGGGTCCAAAAACGGTGCTGGGCCTAATGGCACATACATCTAAACCTTCACGTGAAGAATATAACAAAGCCTGATATTCATTCATATGTTTCAATGCGGAATAATACGAAGCAGTATTGAATGCAGTATAAGGGGAATAAGGGCGGGGGGAATCTTCAGTTACTACGAGTCCATCTTCATAATCTATAGAGCTATAAACACCAAGGGTACTTGCCCATACAACTCGGGGGACACTAGATTCTATAGATGCTCGGAATACATTATCGACACCTAGAAGATTAACATGTAATGATAAACTAAGATCTTGAAGTGCCCCACGGCCAACGAGATATGCGAGATGGACTATCCGATCAGGTTCATGTGTATTAATAATCTGTGAAACTTCTTCGTAGTTCGTGACATCTCCTTGGACCAATTCTACATCATCAAGATTTGGAGTTGTGTTTGTGTCAAGATCCATGCACACTACGGATTCGCCTTGTTCACTTAGTTTTGAGGTAAGATTTCTCCCGATTAAACCGGAGGAGCCGATGATTAACGTTTTCATAATACAAAGTTTTGTACCTATAATATTAAATGTCCTCGGTTGGATTATCCACAAAAATTATGGAATAGAAGTAGAATAAAGCCCTTTAATTATTGGAATCCAATGCGATTTCTCTGGGCAGAAGTAGGAAGTCCAGTACTGCCTTTAAACTCATCTTGGATTGTGTGATAATACTTTAGAAGGTCGGCAGTCATCGTCGGGCGAACTGAATCTAAAGCTTTGCGGAAGTGGCGCATTTCTACTTCGGTTGAATCAGAATCTTCTCGGAGTGCTTCAATTGCCGCTTCTCTGGCTATACTAGCTATATCACTGCCAACATAGCCTTCGGTTATTTCAGCAAGTTCAGTTAAACCGACTTCGGATGCCAATGGCATATCTTGGGTATGGATTCTGAAAATCTCTTTTCGGTCTTCTAAACCGGGTTCCTCTAACATCACTAGTCTGTCGAATCTTCCGGATCGTACTAGTGCTGGGTCGATCATGTCTGGACGATTGGTTGCTGCAATGACCACTACGTCTGCAAGTTCTTCTAGTCCATCTAATTCGGTGAGTAGTTGATTAACAACTCGTTGTGATACATTGCTACCGAATTCATACCCCCTGTTAGGAGCAAGTGCATCCAGCTCGTCGAAAAAGATAACTGCTGGTGAAACTTGGGCAGCTTTTCGGAATACTTCTCGAATTGCCTTTTCGGATTCTCCGACCCACTTTGAAAGGAGTTGGGGGCCCCTGATGGAGATGAAATTTGCATCTGTTTCTGTTGCTACAGCTTTTGCTAGAAGTGTTTTCCCAGTTCCAGGGGGACCATATAACAAAATTCCAGAAGGGGGGGAAATCCCCATTCTAGTGAATCTTTCGGGGTTGGTCAGTGGCCATTCGACAGATTCTTGAAGTTCTCTTTTTGCAGTTTCAAGTCCCCCAACAGCATCCCAACTGACATTGGGAACTTCAACTAAAACTTCCCGCATCGCACTAGGACTTATTTCATAGAGAGCTAGGTTGAAGTCTTCGTTGGTGACAATCATAGTGTCAATTAGTTCTTGGGAAATTTCTTCTGAATCGAGGTCAATTTTTGGCAGATATCTTCGAAGAGTTTTCATTGCGGCTTCTTTCGTTAGAGATTCTAGATCTGCGCCAACGAAGCCGTGGGTGTCTCGGGCTAATTCAACTAAATCAATAGAGTCATCAAGTGGCATTCCACGTGTGTGTATTTGGAGAATTTCATGGCGATCGATCGCAGAGGGGACACCAATCTCGATTTCCCTATCGAAACGTCCAGGTCGTCGAAGGGCAGGGTCAATTGCATCGAGGCGATTAGTAGCCCCAATGACAATGACTTCTCCACGGGATTCAAGGCCATCCATCATAGTGAGTAATTGGGCAACTACACGACGTTCGACTTCGCCAGTGACTTCTTCCCGTTTAGGTGCTATAGAATCTAGTTCATCTATGAAGATTATGGAAGGTGCTTCCTTAGCTGCATCTTCAAAAATGGAACGTAATTGTTGTTCAGATTCACCGTAATACTTTGAAATGATTTCAGGTCCTGCGATGGAAAAAAATCTTGCACTGGTTTCGCTTGCCACAGCTTTTGCTAGAAGTGTTTTCCCAGTTCCAGGGGGACCATGTAAAAGTACCCCTTGAGGGGGGTCAATGCCAAGTTTTGCGAAGATAGAGGGGTGTTTGAGGGGCAGTTCTATCATTTCTCGGACTCTGTGGATTTCGTCAGATAGCCCACCTATGTCCTCATATGTGATGGCGTTGCTCGATTTTTCATACCCAGACGCGGGTACTTCACTGAGTTGGATCTCGGTTTCCTCGGAGATCACGACGATCCCAGTCGGGACTGTTTCGACGGCGATGAGTGGAATGGCCTGTCCAGGAGATCGCATGAATGGGTGACTTGTAGTAGACATTATAGGTACTACATCTCTTGAAAAGATAGGCCGTTTAAGGATCTGTCTTCGGATCATGCTAGCTGCATCTTCACCGAAACGAACATTGCTAGCAGGAGGGGGGGCGAAAACTACTTTTTCTGCAGGAATGGCATCTACTTTTTGGATGGAAACGGATTCCCCAAGACTAACATTAGCATTCTGGCGTGTGAAACCATCTATCCTAACGGTATTAGTATTCCAATCTTGTCGATCTGCCCTCCAAACTTTTGCTGCAGTTTGTTTTCCACCAGTGATCTGAATTATATCCCCAGGACTGAGTTTTAAGTGAAGAAATGTATCAGGATCTAAACGTGCAATCCCGCGGCCAGAATCATTGGAATATGCTTTTGCCACTTCTAAGTCAACTATTAGATCTTCAGAGGACATGGTTTTATTTTGTAATTAGCACCTGGAGTTCATAGAACATATGCTTTATCTATTGAAAAAAGTAAGAAAACCAATATGTACTCCGTAGTTGGGTGTGACAGATGTCAGACAATATGGATAGTTGGGATGCGGCCGAAGACTGTTAAATGCCCCAGGTGTAGCAAAAGGCATAATTTTAGGAAGCTTAGAAAATTCGCAGAGGACGAAGACATAGAGGTTGCTCGAGTGATACGGACTCAATTGTTATCAGGAAGAATAGGAACGAGCAACAATGAAGAAAACTTAAACCAAAGAGAATAGTTATCTTCCGAGCCGTTCGTGGGCGCTTGAGAGATCTCGAGAACCCAGTGCAGAAAGTAATGACAGTTCTCCTGCAAGGACGCCTGATGATATTATTTCCGCAAATGCATCCGCATTGGATCCAGGGGGAGTTCCTCCACCACGGACGCCTAGAATGTCAAGGGCTTCGGACTGAGAGGGTAGATGGGTCCCCCCTCCAATGGTCCCTATTTCAAGGCTTAGAAGTGTAACACTCAAATATAGACCTCCATCTCGGACATCGGCGGTTGTAATGACATTTGCACCTTCTACAACTTGTGCTGCATCTTGGCCCGTTGCTAAGAAAATTGCTGCAATGATATTTGCCGCTTGGGCATTGTGGCCCAGGCTGACTGCTCTAGCACTACCGATGTGGTTTTTTTGTGTATTGATCTCCACAATGGCTTCGGGGGTTGTGTGGAGTTTTTCTTCTACTATTTTTCGAGGGATTAGAACATCGGCTGAAACGGTTCTACCACGACCCTCGATTGCGTTGATTGCGGCTGGTTTTTTATCAGAACAGAGATTTCCAGAAAGGGAAATGAGTTTTGCAGGGGTTTGTTGTTCTAGGAATTCAGATACTTTTTTCGTGGAAATTGTAACCATATTCATCCCCATTGCGTCTTTTGTGTCGTAGGAAAATCGTAGGAAAATGGAATTCCCAACTACGTAGGGTTTGATCCCTAGCAGTTCCCCATGACTGGTGGTAGAATTGGCTATTTCTTCTATTTCTGAATAATTAGCAGAGATCCAATTTGTGAAATCTAGAGATTCAGAGACATTAGCGACTTTAAACACAGGGGCTCGTGTCATCGCATTGTTGAATACCCGGGCTATGGCCCCGCCAGCGTGTCGAATGGCAGAACACCCACGGTTTACGCTAGCGACTAATGCCCCTTCGGTGGTTGCCAAAGGGAGGTAAAAGGATCCTTCTATTGCAGATCCAAATACGGTGATTGGTCCGGCCACTCCCATAGGTATTTGCACAGATCCGATCATGTTCTCGATATTGGTAGAGGCTAATTTTGCGTCGAAAGTATAATTTCCAATAGAAGAGAGTTTGACATCTAATTCGGACTCTAGTATCTGCCGACGGGCATTAGCTGCCATATCAGAATTTACGTGTTCCTCAAGCTCGTGGAGTTTAATTTCTCCTTTTTGGACACGTTTTATTATGTCGTTTGCACCCATACTGAAGAAATAAAGCTGCTAAAGCTTAAATGGTGATTAAATGAACGCCTCATTTCGTGCACTGGGTGCAAAAATTATCTAATATTTTAGTCCCCAATGGTGTCAGAAAACTTTCGGGGTGGAATTGAACACCCTCATGGGGCTTTTTCGTGTGACGAACCCCCATAAGGAGGGGGAGCTCGTCGAGGGTCCGGGCAGTGGGAATGAGGAAATCGGGCATGCTGCTTTCTTCGACCATTAGCGAATGATAACGTCCAGTAACAAAGGGGTCGGGGAGGTCTGATAAAACACCAGATCCATCATGAGTGACATGAGAAATTTTTCCGTGTACAACGGAGGGTGCGTGAATAATAGATGCCCCGTTTGCGGCGCACAAGGCCTGATGCCCTAGACAAACCCCGAGGGTAGGGTAAGTTAACTCCGAAAAAATAGACATAGAAACACCGGCATTTTGGGGGAATCCGGGGCCAGGGGATATAATGATTCCATCAGGATCTAACTTCTGTATTTCATCGATGGTGATAGCATCGTTTCGGCATATATCTACATTTGCCAGAGTTCCAATTCCCTGAACTAGATTGTACGAAAATGAATCATAATTATCAATGATTAAAATGTGAGGGTGATCCATGGCGATAGGTAGTTGGTAATTTCTAAGTCATTCCAGAGAGGAGGGGTCGGAAAGTGCTAGGTTCATTGCTTGGACTAGGGCTCTAGCCTTAGAAAGAGTTTCCTCATATTCAAGTTCAGGTGAAGAATCATGTACGATTCCAGAACCAACGGGGAGAAAATAAGTCCCATTTTGATGGATAAAGGTTCGAATGATTATATTCAACGTAGCTCGGTTATCAAAACCAAAGATCCCGACACTGCCCGTATAAGGACCCCTATAAGAATTTTCTAGTTCATTTATTATCTCCATGGTACGGGGTTTTGGAGCACCGGTGATAGTACCACCAGGGAACATTGCTTTGATTATGTCAAGTATATTTTTAGTAGGGTGGAGAGTTCCTTTTACTGTGGAAACTAGATGCATTACTGCAGAGTATCTATCTACTCTACAATATTCGTCGATATGAACAGTTCCGTATTCAGCTACTTTCCCAATATCATTTCGACATAAATCAACGAGCATTGCGTGTTCTGCTCGTTCTTTTGGACTATTGATAAGCTCATTTTCGAATGTGAGATCGTCGGAAGGAGTGGCACCTCTAGGCCTAGTTCCTGCGATTGGTTCTGCTATGATCAAGTCATCTTCTAGTCGAAAAAGTAATTCGGGACTTACTCCGATTAGATCGATTTTTGGGAATTCGAATAGTGAAGAATAGGGAGCGGGATTTATCTGTCGAAGGGCACTGAATAAGAGACCAGGGGGCATATCAGAATTCAAAGTTAGATTGTGTGCCGTATTTACTTGGAAAGTGTCACCGTTACGTATATGGCGTTTGATTTTTCGCACACGTTCGCAAAAAACTTCACGCCCGCAATCGCTCTTAAAATCGGCGATCGGAGAAGTATCAGATAGATTGCCTAAGGGGGGAGATGAAATTTGGAGGGACCTAGCTAAATCTAATGTTGTTTTTAACGTGGTGTCAAAAGTTTCTTCGGGAGTTTCTACGAGGGGGCACGAAGTGATTCTAAGTATTGTTTTTTCATCGCGGGGTTCTTTCCAAGATATGATGCAATCATAGAGTCCAGCTTGAAGTAAAGGGAAGGGGTTTGAAGTATCAATGCGGGGCGGAATATTTTCTATTTCTTTTGCTAGTTCATACGATAACCATCCAACTACTCCGCAGGGATACGGGGTTTCGCACCCATTTCGTACTAAATGTTCTTTGGAAAAAAAATCATATAATTTAGATAGGGCAGATGAAGATGTTGAGGAATTGGAATTGATCTCGAGGAAAGCACTGGGTCGGATGCCAAAATATCCCCAGCCAGGTGTCCCCCCGGTAGTCTCTAGATAAATACTTTGGGAACCTTCCCGAGAGTTGAGATACGCTTTAAACGGATCGTCTACAACAACTCGAACTTCTACGGGAATTCTAGATCGGGAGGGCGAAGTTGCTGCGACGGATAGATAATTGTGTTTGTCAGTGCATACCTCGATCTGAGGATTAAGAGAGTCCACGGTGGCCAATAGATTACCGATGGCAAAAGGTATTACTCGAATGAAAGGAAATTGAAGGTGGGATACTACAGTTGAGAGCGTACTGCTTTATTCATTACACTCACAGGGGCTTTTTTACCAGTCCAAATTTCAAAGGCCTCTACTCCTTGGTACAAAAGCATCCAGACGCCATCGATAGTAAGTGCACCAGAATCTTTTGCTTCTCGGAGTAATCTGGTTTGGAGAGGGCGATAAACAGCATCCATTACGATGAGATCGGAGTGGAGGAAAGTTTCAGGTATAAGCGAGATATCAGTTTTCATGCCAACACTAGTTGTGTTGACGATTATATCGGTATCTTGGAGTAACTCGGTTAAACTAGATAATCCATATCCAGTCGAATTTGGTACAGATTCGGATAGGGAACGTGCTTTGCGTTCAGTACGGTTTACAATAGAAACATTAGATCCTTCGTCAGATAGCATGAAAGCCAATGCACGGCCGGCCCCCCCTGCTCCAAGAACAAGAGAATTTTTCCCAGATAAACTAACATCGTGGTGCTCAAATGATCTACGAGCACCGGCCACATCTGTATTGTATCCCATTGGTTGTTTTCCAGAGAAGTCAATTGTGTTGACAGCTCCAATTCTTTTTGCTAGTTGGTCAGGTTGGACATGGGGCAAGACATCTTGTTTAAAAGGTATAGTGACGTTTAATCCAGAGATCCCATTTTGAGGGGCTTCGGTTATAATTTCTTCAAGATCAGAAACTTCTGGTTCCATTGTGATATATTTAGCATCCATGAGTAAATGGGAATATGCTGCTTGATGCATTACAGGGGATAGGGAATGGCCTACAGGATTTCCCAATAGACCAAAGATCTGCATTATAGATTAATTACAGATCTCAGGATACATAAATTCTCTTTAGAACTACCCGTGACTGGTCACAGCTAAATCGAAATTCCCTACATGGTAAACCAACAAGATGATGAATAGGAGATATAAGACCCCTCCGATCAAAAATGGGAGATTGCTCAGGGTCTCGTCTGTTGAATATCTAGCACGGATATAAAGAATAGATGCACCTAAAATTGCGATTACGGCAGAAATTGCATTTAAGAATCCAACAGTTCCCCAGGTAAAAGAAAGATTCCAGGATGTGAAAACGATTCCAAGTGTCACCGGGAGAGTTGATTGAAACACCAATGCCCCAGTGATATTTCCTAGAGCCAAAACATCCTTGTCACGAGATATCCATATTATGCTGTTAAATTTCTCAGGGAGTTCAGTTGCTAAAGGGGCAAGAAGAAGAGCAATTACCGCGAGAGGGAGATTTAGCACATCGTGAGAAAGCCACTCCACCGCATGAATGAAAAGATGAGCGCCTGCAATGATGATTCCGAGGGCTGCGAGTGCCTGGAAAATAACCAAGGGGGTGGTAGGATCAGAAGCTCGGGGTTTTTTTGCGGCGAGAATTGGGACTATTTGTGCTAGTTTATCAAGTACAACACCAATTTGTAGATTCTCGAGAGATTCTGCTTCAATTGCAATGCCACTAGAAAGAGTGCGTTGGAGATAAAATAAATAAAGGATCACTAATGTGAAGGCTATGAGTAAGGACAAAGCTCTCCAAGGGACAAGTGCTGCGATTATTGCCAGAGAATATGCGATGATAAAAAAGGATAGGTCTCTCTTAGTGGAGGAGGAGTAGATTTTTAATTTTAGTCCAGAAGATCTTCGGGGTTTGAAATATATCAAACTACAACCTATAAGAAACATGGCGATGGTAGCCAGCATAAAAGGAGCACCCAAAATGGCACCCACTCCAATCTCATCTGCAGAACTAGCACCACCAGTTCTCCATACAGTATAGATAGCAATAACAGGTATCATGGTTTCAGGAAGGGCAGTTCCAACTGCTGCCAGAATACTTCCAGTTGCACTTTCAGAGATATTGGTTTTATGACCTACCCATTCAATTCCATTGGTGAATATTGCTGCACCTAGGAGAAGTGCGATGAACGAAACGACTAGTGTGGATATGTTCAGTAAATTGGAAGAAATAGAAAAAAGTTCACTCATATATAAAATTATTAGAAGGATTACTAAAGAGTTACTTTATTCAACAGAGGATAGAATTGGTTGGAATTGTCACCGATTGGTTTTATTCGAACGGGGGCCCATGGATTGATGTGATAGGCATTGTTGTGAGTCGGTCGGATTCTGTTTCAGTTCTAATTGGGAAGGAAATATTGAAGACAGGGGATTGGGTACAAAAAATAGATTCGAGCAGAATTGATGCAGAAGGGGGAGGAAAATATTACTGCACAGATGGGTTTGAACTCAGGGAATTTGAAGGACTACATATTCAACTTGAAGAGGTTGAATTGGCTTTTGGTGCCATGGAATGCATCATTTTCGTTTCTAGACATGTGGGGGAAACCGGGGCTTTACTAACAGCTCACTATACGGGGAATTTTGGGGAAGCAAAATTTGGAGGAAAACCTAGAGAGTTATCAAGGGCATGCCCAAATTTGCATAAAGCCGTTGTTGATGCACTTGGAAGATATGCCCCCTCAAATTATGAAGTGGGTATCGAATGTACACATCATGGTCCATCGGATGTCGAGATTCCTTCAATGTTTGTAGAGATAGGGAGTTCAGAAGAAGAATGGGGGGATGTAGAAGCTGCGGAGTCAGTAGCGAAAGCAATTATGAGTGTCAAAGGGAGGGAATCTAATTGTGAAAAGACCATTGTGGGTTTTGGAGGGGGACATTATATGCCACGATTCGAGAGGATTATAAGAGAGACAGATTGGGCGATTGGACATGTTGCTGCCGACTGGTGTTTGGAAGATATGGGGGAAATTAATTCAGAAATGATAAGAAACATATTCGATAAAAGTGGGTCAAATAGATGCATCATAGTGGATAAAAATTTGGAATTGGAAAAAATAATAAAACAAGAAGGATATGAAATAGTTAGTGAAAAATGGGTGAGAGAAACAACAGGGGTGGGATTAGAGGTTGTTTCGCGCATGGAAATGTCCATTTCGACTATTGAGGAGGGGTTACGTTTTGGGAGAGTTAGGTCGGATCGAATGGAAATTAGAGAATTAGATCAATCGCTGTTGAAGGATGTTCAAGTTATAAGTTCAAAAAGGGTGAGAGAAGTGATATTGAGGAATACAATTGCATTTGAGACCGTTGAAAATGGAAGTCTGGTTAAGGGAAAAGTAGCAGTACAGGCTCGGCAAGCATATGAAGATATAATAGAAGAATTTTGTCACATATTAGAGCAAAGATATGATCATGTTTCTCGAAAGGGGAACGAGATTTTTGTTGAAGAGTTGGTATTTAGCCCAGAGAAAGCACGAATTTTGGGAGTAGAGGAAGGGCCCAAATTTGGAGAGTTGGCATCGGGAAAATCTGTGGAGGTGAAGGGTAAGATGTTGGATCCAGAAGAAGTACAAGAAGTAAAAAATAAGAGATATAAGCTAAATTAATAATACAGTATACCGGATGAAATGAATTAAGAAGATAGGGGAAAAGTGACTGTTTTAAGAGGGTGTATAAAAGTAACACTAATGAGCTTGAGTACATAATATACACACAAATGGAATTTACCGCTGAAGATGTGATCGAAGAGGCAGAAGAAAATGTAGCTCTTGAAGAGGTACCATCAACAGATGGGCTAATGACGGATGAACAGCTCCTTGCAATGTTGGAAGAGTTACAAACAAACATCACAGTTTTTGGATGTGGTGGAGGGGGAAACAACACAGTCAATAGGATGTCTGAAGAGGGAATTCATGGGGCAGATCTAATAGCTGCCAATACAGATGTTCAGCATTTGGTCAAGGTGAATGCGGACACTAAGATATTGATGGGGAGAAATAGAACAAAGGGTAGGGGTGCGGGATCTTTACCACAGATCGGAGAAGAGGCTGCTCTTGAAAGTAAAGAGGAGATACTCGAAGTTATGAAAGGATCAGATATGGTATTTGTGACAGCAGGATTGGGAGGTGGAACGGGTACAGGTTCCGCGCCAGTGGTTGCGAAAGCTGCCCGAGACATAGGTGCTTTGACAATTGCAATTGTGACAACTCCATTTACAGCGGAGGGAGAAGTCAGAAGGGTAAATGCAAATGCGGGTCTCGAAAGATTACGAGATGTAGCAGACACAGTGATTGTTGTTCCGAATGATCGATTACTCGAAGTTGTGGGGAAGCTACCTGTAAAAGAGGCATTTAAAGCTGCAGATAGGGCACTTATGCGGTCGGTGAAAGGAATAACAGAATTGATTACAAAACCCGGGCTTGTTAATCTAGACTTTGCAGATGTCAGAACAGTTATGGAAAAGGGAGGAGTTGCAATGATCGGGTTGGGGGAGTCAGATTCGGAAAATAAGGCTCAAGATTCGGTGAAAGAAGCTTTGAGATCCCCCATGCTAGATGTAGATATTTCAACAGCAAATGCAGCGTTGATAAACGTTACAGGTGGTCCAGATATGTCGATCGAAGAGGCAGAAGGTGTGGTAGAAGAAATTTACGAACGGATTGACCCAGATGCAAGAATCATATGGGGGACTTCTATCGATGATGAACTTGAAGGGAAAATACGGACTATGATAGTGGTTACGGGAGTTCAATCGCCACAGATATCTGGGAGGATGGATGCAGCTAGACAACGGGAAGAAAGCAGAATTGGAAAAATAGATTACGTTGAGTGAAGAATAAGAAAAGTAGAAATAAAGGAGAATATAGATTAAGTTATGGATGTCCCACGTGATTTGGCCTCGTATTTGCGCCTAATAAAACTATCTAGCGTCCCTACTAAAGAGGAATTTATACAAATTTCTAAGATTGCAGGGATAGGGATTCTAGTGGTAGGGAGTATAGGGTTTATAATATTTGGAATAATGAAATTGATCCCGAAGTGATAAAAATGTCTATAGATGAAAATGAACCAGAGGAACAGCAAGCGGGGGGAGAAAACATAATGGCTAGTGAACAAGGTATATCAAAGATATATGCCATTAAAACTACAGCTAGTCAAGAACAAGCGGTTTCAGATATGATAGCCAGAAAGGAGCACCCTGCGATACATTCTATTCTTTCCCCAGATTCACTAACAAGTTATGTGATGGTGGAAGCAGATGAACCCGATGCGATTGGGTTAATAATTGAAGAAATTCCACATGCGAGAACAATAATATCAGGGGAGAGTTCAATTGAAGAAATTGGACATTTCCTTACACCTAAATCGGATGTAGAAGGAATTTCAGAAGGGGATATAATTGAATTGATCGCAGGGCCATTTAAAGGTGAAAGGGCGCAAGTTCAAAGAATAGATGAAGCTAAAGATCAAGTTACTGTGGAACTTTATGAGGCAACTGTTCCAATTCCGGTTACAGTCAGGGGGGATCAAATAAGGGTCTTAGATTCTGGAGATCGTTAAGGGGAGGAGGCCATGGCAGAATGGATTTGTGGAATCGCAGAATGTGAAACCCATTTTGGAACGATAGAGGGGTTACTTCGCCATCAAATCAAGGAACATCCTCATATTTCTTGTAAAGTGTGCGGAGAGCAAGTTCCAGACGGTATTTTTGCAATCCAACATGTCATAGGTGTGCACCGTAGGGTAAAATATATGCTTGCATATGGGGCGAATTCAAGTGATATTCGGTATCGTGAATACATAAAAAAATTAGCAGAATTGGAGATAAATATAGACGCGACTTATGAATCATTGATGAGTGAATGGGAAGAGGAAATAGATGGTCTTTTGAAAGATGGCTAGAAACCAATTTTTGGTTTGAATGATCTTTTGCTATTGAAATTCGAAGGATTGTTCCGTTTGAAGCGTTCTCCGTATACGATTCCAATTAACAATCCGACTAGGTGGGCTAGTTGGGCCACCCCCCCAGCCCCGATTCCACCTACAGAAATAAGAGATACAGAGATAATTGCGAAACCTATTGTCAACACCCAAAGCGGAAGGGGTATGAAAAAATAAAGATATACTCGGAGATTTGGGTCGAGTACCGTGAGGAACCCCATGATAGTTAATATTGCTCCGCTAGCACCGAGTACAAATCCAGGAGTTGTTGTCAAAAGTCCAGCTCCTATTTGAGACAGTGCGGCGAGTATACCACCAAGCATGAAAAGGTAGAAAAATTTCTTAGTACCTAGATACCGTTCGACACTAGGGCCAAAGAAATATAATACTATACTATTGAAAATGATATGCGTAAATGAAGAAGGGGAATGGGCAAAAATGGATAAAATCCAGGTCCAGACATATTCGGGATGATATGTCGAAACGGTGAAAATAGAATTGTGTGCATTGGTTCCAAAAATTATGAGCACTAACCATTGTAGTATCAAAGTAATCCACATTAAGGCTAGGAATAAATAGGTTAAATTTCCACGAAAGAAGGGGAGTGTTGACGTCAAGAAACTGTTAGAAATAAGATTCAAAAATTTGGAGATTCCTCGTGTATCGGAGGAAAGGGAATAGCTATTGTCAGAGGGCATCCGAGGATCGTTCCAGTTTTTAAGACCATCACAATTATGAGCTTCGGGGAGACGGTGGAGTCCGCAAAAAACACCGCCGCAATTTCGGCATGAAAAGGGAATGGCTTCGTTTTGACCACAAACTTGACACATTGCCATGACCAAGCTTGGGGTTTGGGTGTAAAATGAGTTTGGTTTGGGGAGGATGATAAATTAAGATTATGTGGAAAATTATAATCGGTCTACGTCCACATCCTCGGTGGATGTATCAGAGGTTAGAGTTGCGGGAGATAGTTTGCCAAAAACTCCAACAGTACCAACTTGTTTTTCCTCTGGCATTCCACTTTTGACTACCTTAATAGCAGATTCGGGTACCTCTATAAGTTGCGTTTTTCCATTTACTATTCTTTGTAAAATTACAGTCCCACCGGGATCGTTTCTGGTTTTGAAATTTACTACAGCTGTGAAGAGAGACCAGAGGATCACGATGGAACCCAAGAAGTAGATTATGACAACGAAGAGTGTGATGTGATTTGAAGTTGCCCCTATCCATTTGTAAGGATATGCATACCAAAAAAGTAGAACTCCAAAAACAGATATGCTAGCTCCAACTATGGCAGAAGCGCGCTGATATTCTGTTGCGGGGAGAACTGCAAAGACACCTAGTAGAAATATAGGGAACCCCAACCCCGCCAATAAACCAGAGATTCTACGGATGACGAAATATCCAAAATCTAGGTCTACCAGGATATTGGTAGTACTAAACAATATACCAGCTATAACTAGAATGCCACCTGTCGCAAAAAGTGCAGTTCCGGTGTAAAGATTTTTTCGACTTTTTTTACCTGTACGATCATAGGCTTCTGCCAAACTAGTCATAATGTGTTTTATTCGGCTTCAGATAACAAAAGGGTGCTGTAGAAATGAAAGGTTAAAATGAAATTAAAAATTTGAATGTGGTTTTGTAAGAAAAAGTATCTCGAGTGAGTCTCGAAGAATTTAATGGTTTTGCCAAGAATTGGGATAGTATGGCTAAGAAGAAAACCAAAGGGGAAATGGAAGAAGAATCCAATTTTGTCGATATGGAACTTGACGTAGATGGTACAGTAGAGGGGGCGCCTATTGAAAGGATCGCATCTAGATTGACGTGGCCACAAGAAAAAAGTGAAATTGTGCGAAAGGAGGGAGGAGAACTTATTAGGACGCCGGGTGGTGCAAGAAAATTGGAAGATTTACTAGAGGGAGTAGATACAACATACTTCTCTAAGCGGCAGATGTTTGTGGAAATTCTCGAAAAGCAAATAGGTAAGGGGACTATTTTAGTTTCGGAGTGAAGTGGAAAATAAATAATTGAATTGAACGGTGTTAAGAGTGAGGTGAGAAATCAGCTAGTTTTGACTGGATCCCAGTTAGTATCGTAGAGGTAGATTTCAAATCGTGTAGGGGGAGGGAGAGGGAGTTCGAGATTTGAGTTAGGGCGGTGTGAAAATTATCGAAATGGTAGGGTTCTTCCTTGAAAGCATTTCTAATACTCTCTCGGATTTGCCAAACACCAACTGGAGCCCAATAGGCATCAGAAACCTCTCTGATGACGAGACATTTGCATTGTTTTTTTATTGAGAGTAGGTGTTCTAGAACTCCTAATCGTGTGGCGTAATAGGCACCTGCAGTTTCTTTTGCATAAGAAGTCCGTCCCCCATACCCTTCGTATTCACTAGAAATCCAAATTTGATTTGATCGACTAGGATTCCAAATACTGCCTGGTGACTTTATTTCTATTAACTCAAATTCCCAAGTTCCAGGGATCAAGAAAATCCAATATGTATTCCCGATATAGCTATTTCTCCATACGGTGACTCCATCGATGTTAGGGAGGTCGAGTACTTGTTTATGCAAAAGTTTACCGAC
The DNA here is from genome assembly GCA_022450005.1 of Halobacteriales archaeon. Lineage (GTDB taxonomy): Archaea > Halobacteriota > Halobacteria > Halobacteriales > Hikarchaeaceae > Hikarchaeum. The sequence goes on along the minus strand of JAKURE010000007.1, from coordinate 9,553 downwards.
CATATCGTCTACTGCAGTGATCGACCACCTTGTAGGAACTAAACGCCGTTGATCGCGTAGACCAATGGCTCCGACAGAAAAAATTCTATGAATATCATAGACGTCTAGGCCTTTTTCATAGAGAAAAGAGATGGCACTTCTGGCGTCCAGGTCGTCGTCGGAGAGAGTTGTTTCTACAGGTTTTAGAACCTTGGGGTTGTCTACGATTCGTGCAGATTCTACATCTGCTTGGAATCCTATTGCTGCAGTCATATTATTAGGGGAAAAATCTAGTTTTGGTTTATTCACTAGTGAAAGTTCTATGTCGACAGGTCGTGCGGAAATGGCTACTTCCCGTTGTACCCCTACAAACCCATCCCAAACATCATAAACATTGACAGGCGTTGATCGATTCGAATTGAGCAGCCCTATCCGGTATTGAAGGATGTCTTCAATTTGGAGATTTTTATGATACCAGTCACTACTGGTGGCGAAATTGGAGGCATCGGAATCGGGGTCCAATGGTGCAAGAATTCCTGTTGAAACATCGGGATAATTTGATCGCCCTACGAAAACAGAGGGGGAGGTGCTCCCAAATAAGTTCTTTTTCAGTGGAAAGGAATCGAATAGTTTCCTTGTATCTTTTATGTGGTTTAAGATGGCGTAGGATTTTTCCTGTGCGAGTTTCTTGCGTTTGTCTTCTAAAGGGGGTTCGAAACCCTCGAGATGTTTATCGAGGGACACATTTAGAGTAGGAATTAGGATAACTTTAACATTCGGGTGGTAAATGTGGTTTAAACAAAGAATTGTATAGTAACATCTTTTTGCCTGCTTCTATATCTAATCACCATGGGAAATCTATGGAAAGACTTAGACATAGGGAAAAATCCACCTGAAGAAATATACGCGGTGGTAGAGTGCGTCAAAGGTGAGCGGAATAAATATGAATACGAGAAGGACTCTTCGGCTATTTTTCTTGATCGAGTATTACACTCAAATGTGCATTACCCAGGGGATTATGGATTTATCCCAAGGACTTGGTATGAAGATGAAGATCCACTAGACGTACTGGTGTTGGTAGAAGATCATACATTCCCAGGGTGTGTTATTAGTGCACGTCCAGTTGCATTGATGAAAATGGACGACTGTGGAGAAAGGGATGACAAGGTGATAGCAGTTCCAGTGGAGGATCCCCGTTTTGACCATATAGAAGACATCGGAGACATCCCAAAGCAGATACAAGATGAGATAGACGAATTCTTTAAAACGTATAAAAATCTTGAGCCAGGGAAGACTGTCAAGGTATTGGGGTGGGAAGATAAATCGTCAGCTATTGAAGCTATTAATAAAGGAATTGGGCTATATTTGGAGAAATTTAGTTGAAAAAGACAGAGTTTTTCAAAGTCGAGATATACCTAAGTAGACGAGAACATCAAGTTTATGGGATTATTTGACCGTTTGCGCAGAGAAGAGGGCCCAAGGGTGGCATTTATTGGGATTGATGGCGTCCCGCATTCTCTTGTAGTGGAGAATCCAGACGTGTTTCAGAATCTAACAGCTATTTCGAGACAAGGATCTTCGGGTTCGATTAGAAGTATAGTCCCTCCGGAGTCTAGTGCCTGCTGGCCTAGCATCACGACTGGAAAGAACCCGGGATCGACAGGAGTCTATGGGTTCCAGGAAAGGAAGATTGGAAGTCACGAGACATATATTCCAATGGGAGAAGATGTGAAGTCCAAGCGCGTGTGGGAATTGATTGCAGAAACGGGGAAAAAGGCAACAGTAATCAACGTTCCTGTTACATACCCCCCAAAGGACGGAGTGCAACGAATAGTGTCTGGTTTTTTGTCTACTTCAGTGGAGAGTGCGGCAAAACCACAAGACGTAAAAGAATATCTAATGTCGATGGGGTATAGAATTGATGTTGATTCGAGATTGGGCCATGAAGAAGATAAAACAGCATTTTTACACGATGCTTTGTTTACGCTAGAGAAGCGTTTTGAAGCGTTCGAGTATTTTATTGAAAAGGATGATTGGGATCTATTTTTTGGAGTGTTTATGACGACAGATCGGGTGAACCACTTTTTATATGGAGACTATGAGCAAAAAGGGGAATATTTTAAGGAATTTCTCGAATTTTATAGAATATTGGATGAATACATAGGTAAATTGAAAGGAATGTTAGCAGAGGATGTAACAATGATGATAGCTTCGGATCATGGTTTTACGGAGTTGGTATATGAATTCCATGTAAATGAGTGGCTTCAGAGAACAGGTTGGGTAAAATATAGAGAAGATAGGAAAAATAACTTAGAGGATGTTTCTTCAGGGTCCAAAGCCTACTCACTGATACCGGGTAGAGTTTATATAAATTTAGAAGACAGAGAGCCCGATGGGGAGATTAAGCTAGAAGATTATGAAAATGTGCGTGAAGAACTGAAAGAAATGTTACTAGAGATAGAAGGACCAGAAGGAGGAAAGGTCATAAAAAGCGTTGAAAGGGGTGAAGATGTTTTTAAAGGGGACCATGTGGGTATCGCTCCGGATTTGGTGGCACTGCCAAATGATGGTTTTGATCTGAAAGCCGGATTTGGAAAAAAAGAAGGTGTGTTTGTAAAAGGGCCTAGAAATGGCATGCATACGTTTGAAAATGCGTTATTGATCATAGATAGACCCGGAATGTCAATAGAGGGATCAAATTTATATAACATAGCCCCAACAATCTTGGGTTTGATGGAAATAGAGCATGATCCGGCCGTGTTTGATGGGGAAAGTTTAATCTAGTAGGGTGAGAATGGAATGATAAGTAAGCACAGGAACTCTTTGTATTAGAGAAAATACCACATGATTAGAGAAGTTTTTATAAATTTAACGTCGTCCGTCCTGCAAAGTTTCACCTCTATAGCTGAATTATTAGTGGAAACCGTAGGGATAGAAACCATAGTTGGTATAATGGCTGTTGTGGCCGTATTGATAATCTTATTAGCTAGGTATATAGGAAAGCGTCCTAGTGGCCGGATATTGAAAAAGAAACTCAGTGCACTAGAAAGAATTGTGATACTAACTCATTCCAATCCAGATCCTGATGCCATGGCTTCTGCGATAGGGATTGCACATATAGCGGAGTCCATGGGAGTTTCGGCGACTATACAATATCCAGGAGAGATAAGGCACCAAGAAAATAGGGCATTTAAAACGGTGTTGGGAACTTCAATGGAGAAAATAGAATCTGACGAAGATATAGCAGGAGGGGCTATTTTTCTAGTGGATCACAATGTTGCAAGGGGATTTCCAGGGGCAGAAAAGCTGATACCATATGCGGTGATAGACCACCACCCAGGAGATGGGAGAGGTGTGGGATTTACAGATATACGTCCAGAGTATGGATCATGTTCTTCTATCGTTGCAGAATATTTTTCAGACTTAGGAGCGGTCGCAGGGAAAATTACACAGCCCAAAATGGGTAGAATTGATCTTCCAACGGGGGTTGCCACAGGGTTATTATTTGGAATATTAACAGATACGAAGAATTTTACGAAAGGTGCATCAGAAGCGGAGTTTGCTGCAAGTGCTTATCTTTATGAGGGAATTGATGAGGATAGTTTGGATAGGATAGCAAACCCAGAAATAGATGCAGAAGTGCTTGAGATTATTGCATCTTCCATTCTAAAGCGAGAAGCAAGAGGTCCATTTGTGATTAGTAATGTAGGAGAGGTGTCTAATGTAGATGCATTGGCCCAAGCTGCGGATGAGTTGTTAGGGTTGGAGGGAACCACAGCGGTGGTGGTGTATGGACACAAGGGTGCTACAACACATATTAAAGGTAGATCTAGAGACGACCGAGTGCACATGGGAGATACGTTACAGGCTGCCCTTATGGAAATACCCGAGGCAGATGCAGGGGGAAAACCCAAAGCGGGTGCCGGTCAAATAACGGCAAAGACGAAAAAGCAGAATCGCGAATATTGCAAGGAGCTTCCAGAACGTTTGTTCACTGCGATGACCGGCGAGGTACAATAATAAGTCGAGTAAGTTTTGTGGTACCAGACTAAATTGAGACCAATTAATGGACTATGTTCCGGGCGAGGTAACTACACTTCATAAACTAACTGAAAAAAATCCAGAATGTTCAATGGAGGACGTAGTGGTGGTGGTTCCGATGTTGGAAAGGGATTTTCGCTTAGATGCGACCGAATGGACCTTTTCGGAAATTGAACGTATTGGGCCTGAAAAAGTAATTGTAGCATTGCGATGTGAGGAGCAAAATGTGAGAGACATATATGAGTGGTTGAATGAATTTGATCTAGATGTAAAGATGCTTTGGTGTAATGGAAATCGAATGACAGAAACGTTGAGGGAGAAAGGGTTGGAGGGGAGAAATGGGAAGGGACATGATATTTGGCTCGCGCTTGGATTGGCTAGTGAATATGGAGAATTCATAGTATGCCATGATGTGGACAGGAAAACATATGTTGGGGAAGATATTTCTAGGCTACTTTTTCCCTTAACTGAAGGAAATAAATTTGTGAAAGGGTACTATGCTAGAATAGAAAATGACAGACTATATGGTCGTCTTTGTAGATTGTTCTATGCACCCCTAGTAAGGTCCCTTAGGGGATTATATGACACTCCAATTTTAAGATATCTAGATGCATTTAGATACGGATTGTCAGGGGAGTTTGGCATCAAATCTCAAGAGGTAAAGGGAATTAAAATGGAACGTGGTTTTGGTCTTGAGGTGGGGCTCATAGGGGAGGCGTTTAATTTTGCTGGTTTTGAGTCCACGGCCCAAGTAGATTTGGGAGTATACGAACATTTTCACAGGGAAAGGAGTGGCCCAAATGGATTGGCTGAAATGAGTCTACAAGTGAGTGATGCATTGTTCGACATACTTCGAAGAGAGGGGGTGAAAGTAAAATATGATGTGGCTCGTAGGGCGTATGAATCTATGGCAAGTGACTTTATTCGTCAATATGAATTGGATGCGAAATTCAATGGGCTGAGGTATGATATACAAGAGGAGTGTGCCCAGGTTGAAGAATACAGAGAGTCAATTCAGCCCCCAGGAGGAGATGCCCGAATGGCATCTTGGAAAGAGCTTGAGATGCAAATTAAAGATATAAAAAGAGCATCCTTATAAGATGTAGATTTGAGTATGGAGTAAAAGGATTGGAAAATGTACCCGACACTAGATGAGCTTGTAGGTGCAGTGGATTTATTTGGGGGTTTGTCGCGAGAAGAATTGATAGGGGGGTTCGAAGATATTGGTGCTCGGATGGGTGGTGATGTGGATATTAATGCATTGAACTTGCGTATTGACGAGGCTATTGAAAAATATTATCTGATAGAAGTGGCAGATCAGGGGCTACTGGTGGCGGGCCCATCTGCTTTGCCTGAGCTCCCAGAAGGTGGGGAGGATTTGCCCCATCTCATTTTAGTGGGAGAAAGAGAGATAAATAGAGAAGAAGTGGAAAAAAGTGTTGTGAAAAAGATAGACAAAGAAATTGAAATAGCAATTTCTGAAAAAGATAGAAGCCGAATAGAAAGTTTACTAGATGTGTGTTACGATTTTGAGATTTGGGCAGAGGTAGACGCCGGGGGTATTCGGAAAAAACTGGAAATGGCAATCGACGATAGAGGAGATATTGAGGAATGATTTGGAGAAATGGATACTAAAAAAATAAGTCGCGCGATGCCGAAGGGGTTGGGAGTAAAAGGAAATTCAAGGGCTGCAGTAGTTGTTCCATTAATTTTAGGAGAAAAAAAAGAAGAGATACTATTTACAAAGAGAACCGATTGGCTTGATGAACATCCGGGGCAAATGAGTTTTCCAGGGGGAAGGTATGAGCAGAAAGATAAAATATTAAAAAGGACAGCAATCCGAGAAGCAGGAGAAGAGATTGGAATACAGGCACATGAAATCGAGTTTATTGGTCAGCTCGATGAATGCAAAACGATTACAAAATACACCATAACCCCATTTGTTGCAAGGATACCAGATAGAGAATATAATAGGAATAAGGAAGAAGTTGCAGAGATCGTCAGATATCCAATTGAAGCTTTAATTGCAGCAGATAGTTTCGAATGGAAAGAACATACAAATGGTAAAGAAAATATATTGCTACCTTATTTCTACATAGGGGAGGAGATCATATGGGGAGCTACAGCACGTATTTTGGTTCAGCTACTAGAACTTACAACAGAATGGAAATGTTAGATTTTTGAACGGTTGATGAAAAATAAAATAGAAGATCCTAACAATAATGCAACTATGAGTCCTACAAACGCTAACCCATAACTACCATAATATGCAGCTACTATGCCAACATAGGTAGATCCGAAACTACCAACTCCAGTGTAGATTGTTTTAAGAGCACCGAAATCGCCTCCCACTGTATCCCCGGGGAAAAGTTCGAATAGATAGGATTGCATTACAGGGGGAAATGCCCAGGTTCCAAGTGCATATACAATAATTCCAAAAATTACCAAAGTGGGTGACTCGAAGAGGAGGAGTATGATTAAGCCAATGGCACCGATGAAAAGTGCAGCTATTGTGACATACATTCTTGAAAATCTATCCCCGATGAATCCACCAAGTAGGGTGGAAGGAACACCAACGAGGAATAATGTTGCAAATCCGATACTTGTAAGAGTAGTTGAGAATCCACGTTCGATTAATAAAAAAGTGGGGAGGAAAGAAGAAAATGCTTGGCTAGTTATGGCAAAGAAAATATAAGCAATTAGAATCAGTCTGATTTTTTTATTACGGAATACACGAGAGCCAGTACTTCCGAGGTCCAAGCTTACTCGACTGAATTTGTAAGGTTCTTTACTCCATTTATGCAATAAGAAGATTACACAGATTAGAAGTAATATTACAGGGAAAAATGCTTCCCTCCAAAATGGCCCTCCAAGTATTGCTACTCCACCGAGAGCTACTCCACCGAAGAGCGCTGCAACGGCGCTTCCGGTCCTTCCAGAAGCAACTTGAATTCCAAATGCCTGACCACGTTTTTTCGAATAAAAATCAGAAAGGAGAGCTCGCGTGGGGCAGAAATATCCACCAGCCCCCACGCCGAGAAGAGCGCCTGCGGCAAGGAATTGGAGATATGATTGTGTTTGGGTTAAGAGGGCAAGTCCAAGAACCAATGCACATAGGCTAAATACTAGAACGGTTTTTCTGGATAATTGATCTGAAAACCTCCCCCCAGGATACTGTGCAACGGAATAAAATAACCAAACGACTGTTAGGGCAAACCCTGCTTTGTCGGGAGTCAATGATAGTTCAATGGAGATTAGAGGAAGTAGAGCAGGGAGGAGAGATCTTCCAGACATTATCATGAGCCATCCAAAAGCTAATAGAAGAGAGATTTTACCAGTATAACCTCGAAGAAGAGATTCCTCGGGGATGTTCGTAGAATCTATAGACACAGTTAATTTTGGAGGGGATTTGACTTGATGTTTACTAGATAGGGATTTGAGGAATATGGGAGGAGATATAGTCTGTGGAAAATAAGATGAATAGCATGGATATAAAAGATTTTCGCGGGGTGATGGGGAATTTCATTGCGGGTGTGACGGTAGTGACACTGCCAGGGGATCCGCCACATGGGATTACTGTTAATTCGTTTACTAGTGTATCTCTAGAGCCAGCCTTGATATCAATTTGTCTTGACCATAATTCGGAGGCTTATAAAAGATTAAAAGAAGGTATGAATGACACTTATTGTGTCAATATACTTGCAGCAGATCAAAAATGGATTGGGGAGTATTTTGCGAACATGGGAGAATCAAGAGAAAATCCATTTGAGGAGAGTGTCACGAAAGTATTGCCAACAGGATCGTTGTATTTTGAAAATTCGATTGCATATATAGATTGTTCACTTTATGATGGTGTGGAAGAGGGAGATCACACAATATATATAGGCAAAGTAAAAGATGCGAATCTTCTACGACCGGAGGCAGAAGTGCTAACCTACTTTAGGGGAAAATGGGGAAGTGCATAGATTTGTGTAGAGAATAGATAGAAGGTACTAAACGAATCGGAATGTTTCAAGATTTTTGGGGGCGAATGTCCTTATGTTAAATTGTCGGTAAAGGGCGGATGAGAGATCCCGAGTGGATCTTTCGTCTCCATGTACGCACAGGACTTTTTCGGGTCGAGGATGCATTGATTTGACAAAATCTAAAAGTCCTTGGCGATCAGCATGTCCAGAAAATCCATCAACAGTCTCAACATTGAACTTTAATTTGAGTGTTCTCGTGCGCCCTCCAGAACCAGAAACTGGGATTTCTTCCCAGCCAGATTGAATTCTACGACCGAGTGTTCCATGTGCTTGATATCCAACAAAAATAAGTGTATTAGCAGGATCATTACCTAAATACTCTAACCAAGACATAATCGGACCTCCGGTTATCATTCCACTTGTAGATATGATAACGCACGGACCTTCATCTTGGATTTCCTGGCGTTGTTCATCTCCGCGCTCTATGTGATGAAATTGAGGTGCAAGGAATGGATTCTCATCGTCGTAGAAAATTCGCTTTCTTAGGTCGTCCCGAAGATATTCGGGATATGCAGCATGTATGGCTGTTGCTTCCCAAATCATCCCATCAAGATAAACGGGGAGTTCGGGGAGTTCCCCTGTTCGCATTGCCTCCTCCAATACTAGCATGATCTCTTGAGATCGTCCCACCGCAAATGCGGGAATGATAACTTTTCCTCCTTTTTCCGTAGTTGTTTTGACTATTTCAATAAGATTTTGTTCAGCTTGTTTTTGATCAGTTTGATAATCATTCCTTCCACCATAAGTGGATTCAAGTATCAGAGTTTCGACCCGTGGGAAATCGGTTACTGCCCCATTGAATAAACGAGTTCCACGGTAGTGTATGTCCCCTGAAAAACATATGTTATATAAGCCATCCCCAATATGGAAATGGGCGATCGAAGATCCCAGAATGTGTCCGGCGTTATGTAAAGTTACTTTTATATCAGGTGCGATATCGGTTACGCTCCCATAAGGAATGGGGATTGTGTGTTTTATCGCTTCCCGGATCATTTCGGAGGTATAAGGGGGCGTCCTACCTTCTTGGGCAGCAACATCTAGATAATCAAGAGTGAGAAGCCCCATGAGGTCCCGAGTGGGTTCTGTGGCGTAAATTGGACCATCATATCCATAACGGAAAAGAAGAGGTATGAAAGCAGAATGATCGAGGTGTGCGTGAGTGAGAACTACTGCATCTATGGAGTTCGCTCCAGCTCCAAGAGCTTCCGATACGTGGAGATATGGAAACTCATCTTCAGATCCGGGTTTGTCACCACAATCGATTAAAATCCGTGTCTCTGGTGTGGAAAGTAAAAAACTAGCCCGTCCGACTTCTTGGCAGCATCCCAAAGTGGTCAATCGGACCCATTTATCGGACGATTTTTTAGGTCTGTGAATATGGCGCCCTATTCTTTCAAGAATGGATCTTCGTTCTTTTCTCTGTTGTTTTAGGAAATTTCGAACGTTAGAAACTACATTGGAATCGATGGGAGGGGTTCGCACAACATCGGGAGTCCATCCGATTTGTT
>JAKURE010000069.1 GCA_022450005.1 Halobacteriales archaeon | reverse complement strand
GGAGGTTTTGATGAAATATCATATGCCACGCGGTTTATGCCAGGAACTTCATTGATAATACGGTTAGAAACATCCGCGAGAAATTCATGCGGAAGGTGCGCCCAATCGGCCGTCATACCATCTTGGCTTGTAACCGCTCTTAGAACGCGCGCATTTTCATAGGTTCTAGAATCTCCCATCACGCCAACCGTATTAACAGGAAGAAGAACAGCAAAAGCTTGCCATACTTTTTCATATAAATTTGAATTTCTTAATTCTTCAATAAAAATGTAATCTGCTTCCTGCAGAATATCGACTCTCTCTTTTGTGATTTCTCCCAAGATTCTGACAGCAAGTCCTGGACCCGGAAAAGGATGTCTCCATAAAAGTTTCTCAGATAGTCCAAGTTCTTTTCCTACAGATCGCACTTCGTCTTTAAAAAGTTCACGCAGTGGCTCCAGTACATCTAGATCCATATGTTCTGGGAGTCCTCCTACATTGTGATGACTTTTAATCGTTACAGAAGGACCTTTAAAAGAAACACTCTCTATAACATCTGGATATAAGGTTCCCTGTGCCAAATAATTTACGTCGCCTATTTCTTTTGCTTCTCTTTCAAAAACGCGAATAAAAGTTTCTCCAATTGTTTTTCTTTTTTTCTCTGGATCAGTGACTCCCAAAAGTTTTTCATAAAAAAGATTCTTTTCATCTGCAAATTGAAGGTTTACTTCTAATTCTTTCCCGAATACGTTCACTACTTCGTCTGCCTCACCTTTTCTTAAACATCCATTGTCTACAAACACACAAGTCAATCGATCACCAATAGCTCGGTGGACTAACATAGCTGTTACCGAAGAATCTACGCCACCCGAGAGACCACAAATCACATTTCCATTTCCTACTTTTTTCTGAATTGCTTCTATAGCATCTTCGACGAAAGATCGAGGGGTCCAAGTAGGCTCGCAACCACAAATATCAGACACAAAATTTTTCAAGATTTGTTTTCCAAATGTCGTATGGACTACTTCTGGATGAAACTGAATTCCATATTGTTTCTCAGATTTGGAAGCAATCGCCGCCACCTTTGAATTTTGTGAGTGTGCAATAGACTCAAATCCCTCAGGAGGAGTATCTATGGCATCTCCGTGACTCATCCAAACGGTTTCATCAGAAGGAATTTCTGAAAAAATACCTTCTTCTTTGTCAATGACAAGTTTTGCCCTTCCATACTCTCTTGTTTCTACAGGGAGAACACTTCCTCCAAGCAAATGAGTCATCAATTGCATACCGTAACAAACACCTAGAATTGGAATCTTTTGAGAAAATAATTTCTTGTCGATAATAGGTGCATCTTCTTCGTAAACACTAGAAGGACCGCCTGAAAGAATAATACCTTGCGTGCTCTCCTCGATCAGGTCAAAAAGATTAGCCGTACAAGGTTGAATCTGCGAATATACATTCATCTCACGAACACGCCGAGCAATGAGCTGTGTATACTGGGAACCAAAATCTACTATGAGTATATGTTCTCGCAATGTAGAAACACCTCGTAAATAGATGGAGAATCTAGTGGCTATTTCAGAAAAATTGGACTCATCCTGTGCACTTAATCTCTTTGATAATTAGGTGCTTCTCTCGTTACATACACGTCATGAACATGACTTTCTGAAAGACCAGCAGAACTTATCTTTACAAATCTAGAATTTTTTCTAAGTTCATAAATATTCTTACAACCTGTATACCCCATACCTGCCGCTAGGCCGCCACGAAGTTGAAAAACGGTTGAGGAGAGTGACCCTTTATAAGGCACTCTTCCTTCCACGCCTTCTGGAACCAGTTTTGTATCACTAAAATCTCTTTCGTAACTTTCAGAATCATCACTTTCTTGAAAATACCGATCTCTACTTTCACCTTCACCCATAGCGCCGACAGAACCCCTACCACGATACACTTTGTAACTTCTACCTTGATACAAAACTCTTTCCCCGGGACTTTCCTCAACACCGGCAAGGAGACTCCCTATCATAACTGCATTCGCGCCAGCAGCAATTGCTTTTACCACATCACCAGAAAACTTGATTCCACCATCAGATATAATCGGCACATTATGCTCTTCTGCAGCTTCTGCACAATCAGCAATCGCTGTAAGTTGAGGTACGCCTACTCCTGCAATTACTCTTGTCGTACAAATCGAGCCTGGACCTATCCCAACCTTTATAATATCAGCCCCGGCAGATATCAGATCTTTGGTTGCCTCTGCAGTTGCAACATTCCCTGCCATGAATTTCATATTCGGCCACTTTTTCTTTAAATCTTCTACCGCTTGTAAAACCCGAAAAGAATGACCATGTGCACTATCA
>JAKURE010000068.1 GCA_022450005.1 Halobacteriales archaeon | reverse complement strand
GAATAATTCACCCTACTATAAATTATCAAAATGTCGATCCAGAATGTGATCTAGATTACGTACAAAACGAAAGTAGGAAATCTAAAGTCGTGAAAGCGCTATCTAATAACTTTGGTTTTGGTGGACAGAATGCCTGCATCGTTTACGGTGCATTTGAAGAATAACGGGTAAGTTGCCCAGGAGTCTTTTCGTATCTATTGCTTAACTGATATCAAATCTTTCAGAAACTGGGGGTGATTCCCAAAGCAGGTCAGCTCCAGTCATAGCTGCACTTCTTTCTGGACTAGTTTTCCAATCATCGTAAATTTCATCGCTTTCCCACAACACCAATGAAGTGATTTGCCGAGAATGAGACCTAGAATATAAAGTTGTCCGGCTCACAAAACCAGGAGCCTTGCTCTGAGCTTCACCGTTTCCTATCAGTAAAGTTTTTGCTTTTTCAAACGACCCTTCTTTTGCCCAGTGATGAGTTAACACCCCAATCATTTTCGTCTCCCATGTCTTTTTTTGGTGTAAGTGTAGAGTAGTTTTCCTAGAAATCTGTGGACTTCATCATTTCAACCCAAGTTTCTTGAGTGAGTTGTGTCCTTCTTTCGCGTAAAGCTTCTTCTCGGCTCCATAATTCATCTACATCGCCGTCGACTTCATTCGTACGATTGTCAAATCGTGTTTCTTCCCAGTGTGAGGGTCCATTATAGCCAGTTAGTAATACCACCTCTAATGGGGAAGTGGATGCCATTGGGGTCCACATTCCTAGTATGGATGCCCCCATTTTTTCGATCCTTGGCCATATACCTTCCTCAGAACACGTAACAAATTCTGAAAGATCGCTAGGAGAAATTAAAAATCTACGATATCCATATACAGGGCGTCTGTCTTCAGGAGGGATAGTATCTTTGGGCCGAGATGATACCGACCTTAATATTCTCACTGATTCTTTTTCCAGTAGTGAGTCACGTTCTATACTCCAAGCACCTTGGGCTGTTTGCCAGGATTCTAGGTCTTGGTAGGCCGTCATCTGCAACATGTGAGATCTTGGTTTTCCGATCATTCCATTAAGCATACAAAGTACTCTTCCACTCGAAGCCCTGAGAGACGGCCATATTGTGTTTTGGCATAGGGTTAAATATTCATCTATTGACCCAGCAGAAACTATAGATTTTCTTTCCTCCGTGATCATTAGACAGATCCTCGCTTTATTGTAAATGTCTTATTGGTCAGATTGATTTCCATAAAAATTGAATCAATAAACACTGGGTTTATTCAATTGGTTTCTACTACTTGTTTATCCCAATCATCAATTCAGGGTTCTATTAGTTTTTTCATGTAAGGGAAAATGATCTCTTATAATAAATGGACATCCATGAAGCTTTTTAAAACAAGAAAGAAAAGTGAAGATTGTGTCTTCAGAAAAACACCTCAACCGTTTTAAATTACATCTGAGGTAGCTTCGCAGATTTTATTAGAACAAAGGACTAAATCAGGTTAGAAATACATATGGATCTAAGAGACTACATAAGGAGCATAGAGAATTTCCCTCGAGATGGAATATCTTTCAAAGACATAACTCCACTACTTGCAGACCCAGAAGCATTTGAGAATGCGGTGGGTCATATGGCAAAAATTGCTGCTACTCTAGAACCTGATATTGTGGTTTCCATAGAATCAAGGGGTTTTATATTTGGTGCCCCCATTTCCTTGAGATTAGGTGTTCCTTTTGTGCCTATTAGAAAAGAAGGTAAATTGCCCCACACGACAAATCGTCTCTCTTATGACTTGGAGTATGGTACCGATGTGATTGAAATACACAGAGATGCCATAACACCCGGACAAAAAGTCGTTCTGGTGGACGATATAATTGCCACTGGGGGGACGGCAGAGGCCGCTCTTAATCTGATTGAATCTATGGGAGCAGAAGTTGTCGGAGTTTGTGTTCTGATGGAGATTACGAAATTGCGCACGGGTCAGAATCTTGATGATAAAATACTGTCAGTGATGAAATATTAATTTTATCTTCTGATGCGTTCGTTCTTCTACATAACAATTTTAGGTAAAAAGTTTTACTTTTCCAAGAATAGCCATCGCAGTGATCTACAAAATATGAGTATTGAAACCGCAGACTATTTGGGAGGCCTGATATGTCAGTAATTACTTTGGGAGGAATGTCGGGAGGTGGTGCACGTAGCCTGGGACCGATGATTGCAGAGAAACTCGGTGCCGACTACGTTGATCGTATCTTTCTGTCCAACGTTGCGAAAGAACTAGGGGCAACTGTTGAAGCCTTACAGCAAAGGGAAGAGAGACCCCCAACCAGAACCGAAAGATGGTTGAGGTTGGTTCAAAGGATTCTGGAAAGATCAGCTGTAACTGGGGCGGGTGGAGATCCTTATTTTGGTCCTGGTGTGGCTGCTTTCTTAACTGAAGAATATGAAGACATACCTCAACCTGTTATAACAAAAGGTCACGAGTTAGAGGATGATACTTATATAGAGGCCATTCATTCTACGATGATGGACATGGGAGCTGAAGGAAATGGGGGGTGTGGGGGAAGGGGGGGGCACGTGATACTTAATGACGTGCG
>JAKURE010000067.1 GCA_022450005.1 Halobacteriales archaeon | reverse complement strand
GGGTAGTGTGCATTTCGTCCAAGGGTGCTTTGGGATCGATGACTGGTCAATATGCCCACCCTCGGTATGAACCGGTTGGTGAAAGTCACTATAAGAATCCGGTCAATGTATACGGAACAACAAAAATGGCAGTTGAGCAATACTGCCAAGCATATTCTTCGAATAAGAATATAGATGTTAGTGTGGTTCGTCTTGCTTCGACATGGGGCCCAGGAAAGGGACCCCGTCATGGAGAATTGGATTTGATATCTCGGATGATAGAGGGTGCAGTTAGTGGTGAAAAGGTCCAAGTGAGCGGAGTGGATCAAAAAAACGATTTGGTATATTATGCAGATATAGCACAGGGGCTTGTCAGACTTGCAGGGGCAAAATTTTTGCCGCATTTGGTGTACCATATTGGATCGGGCAGGGTTGTTAAATTAAGTGACTTTGGGGACGTGTTAGCAGATTTATTCCCAGATTCGCTCTTGACGATTGAAGGTGGCCTAAACTATTTTGAACAAGTTCAACCGACTTACTGTCAATTGGATATATCAAGGGCGAGACACGATGTGGGGTATGAACCCAAATTTGATGTGGAGACCGGAGTTAAAGATTACCTGTCACGAATAGGGATTGGTGCTTAGTACCAATGTAAATAAATCCGGAGGGTGCGAAAGTTAGCGTGAGTTATGGAATTATACATGGAGGGAGATGTGGCGATTGTGATGGCTTCAAGTAGTGGATTGGGGCTAGGATCTGCCATGGTCCTTGCTAGGGAAGGGGTGAATGTTGTAATCAACGGGAGGGATTTGGAAAGATTGGAATCTGCAGTGGAAAGTATAAGAGAAGTTGCAACGGGAGAGGTATGTTATTTTCAAGGAGATATAAAAGATTCAAGGACAGCAGCCGGGATAGTTAAATTCACCATTGAAGAATTTGGAAAACTAGACCATCTTGTAACAAACTCCGGGCCTCCGCCTTGTTTGCATTTTGAGGAAGCGGAAGATGTGGATTGGTACGAATCATATGAATTGCTAGTGATGAGTGTCGTGAGAATGATTAGGGAGGCAGAACCTTACTTACGGGAATCTGAAAATGGGACTATAGTGACAATTACTTCTCGGATTGTTAAAGAGCCCACTTCTACGAATGTCCTATCTAGTGCAATACGAATGGCAATTATCGGACTTGGAAAAACATTGACATGGGAATTTGCCCCAAATATTAGAGTTAATTCAGTATTGCCGGGGAAATTTGATACGCCTAGATTGGTAGATGACCCGAGAGATTTGGCTAGAAAAATTCCCAACGAGAAGGTGAACGTCGGTGGAATTCCAATCGGGAGAATTGGGGATCCCGTGGAACTTGGAGAAGTTGTTGCATTTTTGTGTTCCAAAAATTCTAGTTTTATAAATGGAGTAGCATTGCAAGTAGATGGGGGATCGATCAAAGCGGCTTTCTAAAATGGAAAGGTAGTGAATATTATGAATCTAAAATTTGGATTGACATTGCCACACTTTGGAGAGGTTGCAGCTAGAGAAACCATATTGGACATGGCTATAAAGGCTCAAGAGTTAAATTTCAATTCAGTTTGGGCACGGGATCATTTGGTATTTAAGCCACATGTTCTTGAAGACCCTACCCCAAACTTTATAGAGACATTCATAACACTATCTGCGGTCGGGACGGTAACTGATTTAACACTAGGTACTTCGGTCACATTTCCACACCGCCACCCTTTGCATTTGGCACAGTTGTATTCTAATGTGGATTTCATGGCGAGGGGGGATGTAATTGCAGGAGTGGGGATGGGAAGTGGAAAGCGAGAATATGAAATTATGGAAATGCCCTTTGACCGTAGGAGTGAGCTGTTTAAAGAAACTGTGGAAATAATAAGGGGCGTTTGGCAAGGTGATGGAAGTTACCAGGGAGAATTTTATTCATTTGACGATGCATTCCAATATCCATTACCAGGCGAAATACCAATATGGGGAGGGGGTTCTTCTCCGGCTTCGGTTAAACGTGCGTGGGAGTTATGCGAGGGATGGTTTCCAGGGAGAATTAACATGCCAAGTTTCAGAGCAGGAGTAAAATTACTAAGAAAATGGGCGAAAGAAGAACGAGAATCCATGCCAATGGTAGGGGCAGTCCCAATAACAAGCGTGGGCCGAAACAGAGATGCTGCGAGGGGAAAAATTAATTTAGAAGGGTTACTGAACTCGACGAAAGATTTTTGGATAAAACCAGACTCGGGGGCGTTTAAAACTGTGGAGGATTTGGAGGGCGTCCTGATGGCAGGGAGTCCAGAAGATATAGTCCAAGAAGTGGTTAAATTCGAAGAGGCTGGAGTCAACCATCTTGTATTTGATTTGAGGCAAAGGGTTGAAGAAATGGAAGAGTGTATGGAGCTTATTTCTGATGAAGTTTTAACAGAATTTCAATAAATGGTAAGTAGAAATTTCTCTATATAGGTTGTTTGGAAATAAAAAAATGAGCGGGTTTCGCTCGTAACTCAGAAGAGTTCTTCAAAGAGTGGCAGGAATGCTGCTGGCTCTTGAATGTATGTCTTTCCACCGTAGACTGGGTTGTTGTTCGCGTATGGTAAAATAACCTGGTCGGATGGGATAAAGGCAGAGAAGTCTGCGTGTGCCGCAGCGGA
>JAKURE010000066.1 GCA_022450005.1 Halobacteriales archaeon | reverse complement strand
AACTTTGACATTGGAGTTTACGTTAATATATATATCAATTAGATATTTTATGTGAAATTGGGCTATATCGGCGTTGATATAAGTACCACAACTAGCAGAGACTAGATCTCCTTTTGCATTATGTAACCCAACCACTAGATCCCCAGCTCGAAGGAACGCAGAAACCCCAGTTCGAACAAACACAGTTCTAGCTTCATCGAGAGCCACGTCTAACTTATTAGAATAGACTTCATACATCCCAGGTTGGATTTTTGCTGCATATTCAATCTCCTTCTCGGTCGCGGGCTCTGTCCGGATCCATTCCCGCATTGAAATCTGTATTGCTGCATAATCTAACATGAGACAATATCAGGCGGAGGAGAAGATAAAGTGTTTACTTTTGAAAAATTAGATAGATTGCTGTTGATTTTTCAGAGTCATCTAGTGCGTCGTACTCTGGACAATTTTGTAACTGTTCAAATCCACATCCCAAATCCAGCCATCCGAGTTCATATCCATGAGAGGGTTCTGTAACGACTATTTTTGCCGGATTTTCTGGGTCGTCGTTGAAATGTTGGAACTGGCATCCTTCGGGAGATAGAGGTATTGCCATATAATCCTCGGCTTCCCATTCAAGACGTTTTGGCCCATCTGGGTATCTGGCTCCATCTATAATAGTATGTCCTTTCCCCCCCATTATGTAATGAACTAAACCCCCTTGTCGATGTTGTTTTCCACTTCGACTCCCGGGTGGAATTTCTTGAATATAGAACAGAAGAGATCGCATAGATCGATCTTCAAAGGAAGGGTGGAGGTACCATTTCATTTTTCCTTGAGGATTGATTTCATATTCTAGATCTTCGCCCCGGATTACAGCCCAATTTCCAGCTCCTTGTGCCTGGGCGACCATTTTTCGGTAATTGTTTCGTAAAACGACTAGATCGTCGTATAAACTGTTGGTTGTTTCAGGGGGCGTGTAGTCAGCCCAGTCTGCATAGTCGAAGTCTAGAAATAAATCATAGTGGTCATCATACTCTTCGAAGTTATCTGCAGACATCATGTGGGAGTGTTTTTCTTGCCACTCTTTGTAAACTTCATTTTGAGTGAGCTCCGCGCCGAGTTCTTCTAGATACGGTACGTGAATGAATGCGATCCACTCTGCAGGGTCATCGGGCCCCCTCATATTGAAATGTTGGTGCTCAATGCCACCTGGTTTTATAGGAAGGATAATAAGATCTTCTGGCCCCCATGGGTGTCGAACATCGTCAACTAATGTTTCCCCAGATCCTTTCAACCCGAGGATAACAAGACTCCCCTGGTGAGTGTGCCGACCATTTCTGTCTTCTATGGTTTTTCTAAAAACGAGTCGGTCAGGAAGTACTGCATCGGGTTTAAGGGGGGTTGAATAATACTTCGACTTTCCATTTCTCCCAACTTGCCAAGGAACATCTGAAGACTTGGTTACATGAGGAAGTTCAGTTCTATCGCGGATAATTTTCAAATACTCAAGGAAATTTTCGTAAAAGCCAGCGGGTTCTGGTTCTTGTTCTCGGATATGGGTTCTTTCTTTCTGACCTGCCATGTGGTGAGATAGTACGCGACACATTATAATGATGATGGATGTGTCTTTAGCGAATATTAGAGTGTTATTGATTCGACAATCGGCGAGTTTGGAATCGACATAGGAAGATCTATATTGGAGATACTAGAACTAATAACAATGGCAATTATTCTACAAGTAGAAACTACGGGGCACCAGCATGGAATGGGGGGGCAAGTGGTAATCGATGCGATGGTTATGGAGCAAGAAGGAATCGGGGTGGGAGATACTATCGTGATAAAAACATCCAGTGGGAAATTTGCGTTAGCTCACGTGGGCACCCCTAAGGACGGAGATGAGGGAAGAGGGTACATCAGGTTGGATAGGGGAATTCGGGGAGCAATTAAAACAACAATCGGTTCAATGGTTGAGATTGAACCGGCAGAAGTAGAAGTAGTGAATTCTGTTAAGTTCGCACCTCTTTCAGATGTATCAGGAGTAGAAGCAGAGCAACTTTCAGAGTATATAAAAGAAAGTTTTGTTGCTAGAGGAAAGTTGGTCAATCAGGGGGTAATTGAATACATATCACTTCCGGGGAAAGGATCTGCAACGGCGTTTAAGGTGTTAGAATCAGATCCAGAGAGTGGAATTGTAGATAAAAATACTGACGTGGATGTTGAGTATGCTTTTGATACATGGGGAACGGCTAGAGAAACTACTTTTGATGATGTGGGGGGACTTGGAGAAGAGTTACAACATATAAGGGAGTTGATCGAATATCCAATAAAATTCCCAGACGTCTACCAAGAGATTGGAATAAACCCTGCTAGGGGGGTACTTTTATTTGGTCCCCCTGGAACGGGAAAAACGTTAATGACTAAGGCCATATCTAATGAATTAGAGGCCAATTTCCATTACATAAATGGGCCCAGTATTATTAGTGCAGGGTATGGGGAAACAGAGGGAAAATTGAGGAGTATTTTTGATGCAGCGAATCATTCTTTGCCTTCAATAATTTTAATCGACGAGATAGATGCTATTGCTCCAAATAGAGATGATACGGGGTCGTTTACTGATTTGCGGGTTACGACACAATTACTTGAGCTAATGGATGGTCTGCAGTCAGTCCAAGGTGTGATGGTGGTT
>JAKURE010000065.1 GCA_022450005.1 Halobacteriales archaeon | reverse complement strand
TCGAACCCAATCGGAGGGGAGGGTTATTGCTAATGTTGAAGGGCCAAGTCGTTGTACTTTCCGGGAATCGGTCATGAGACGGGTAGGTTAGGAGATAATATAACCTTCCTGATGCAATATAGACAATATTAATATATAGGATTAAACGACTTCTATGAGTCGGGTTTCAAACCGTCCTATGTGAATTCTGTGCCATCCACGTATTTTAGAATCAATATCAGGGTCGCCAGTGTCTACTCGGAGTACATCAATCGTTTCTAGTTTTGCCCGGGATCCAACTATTTTGATGGTGCAACGTTCTAAAACAGAGGGCGATATTTGCCCATTTCCGCGTCCGAGAATGAATCCTTGGCCCCCAATGGGGGAGACTATAACAACATTGGTATCGGTTAAAGAAGAGAGTATGTCCGATTCGTTTGCGTCTTTTGCGACTACAGATCCAGAAGGATGGGAGGGGGAAGTTGATTGATTTTCATTTTCAAGAGAATGTGTTCTCCATATATCCACTCCGAGTAGTGTTCCTTCGAATCCTATTTCTTTTTTTAGTTGATGAAGTGTCCCCCCGGGCCCCAATATATAGGTAACATCGGTGGAAAGCTCAGACAACAACCCCTCTATTGCACCTTCTACAGTTCCTCCTAAGAGTTGTTTGGAGGATTGTAGTTCTTCAGATAAGGGGACAGGTCGGATGGAGTGTAGATGGGGGATAATTTTCCCTTTTCGGTATGCATCCTCATCCAAATCCATGACCTCGCGGAGTTCTGTTGTGGAATAGGAAGATATGATAGAACCAACATCAGAGGGGGAATTGGCAAATACAGAGGAATAAACTTTAACACCAGAAGGGATTCCTAAGAGAGGAATGGGAGATTGTAGTTCGTCCAAAGTATGAGAGATGTCGACTGCAGTTCCATCGCCTCCTGCAAATAGGATTAAATCAACCTCTTGGGATACAAACGATCGGATTGAATTTTGAGTGTCGATGGCAGAGGTTTTTTTGTTTTGAGGATATCCAACGACGGTGGGATTGAACCCAGCTTTAAGGGCGATTTCTTCTCCCATGTTAGAACCATAAACTAATAATTCGGATATGTTGGCATTAGGAAGGGATAGTAAAGCCATCAAAGCTCTATCAGGAGAACTGGGTTTTGCACCCAATTCAATTGCTTTTTGAATGACGTTGTCTGTCCCTTTTAATCCTACTTTCCCCCCCATTCCGGCAATGGGGTTAATTAAAAATCCAATCCGCATATAACATCATATCAGATACGAATAGAGAAAAATCTACTCAGAAAGAGGAATTTGATTTTTGAGCCACGATACGGCTTGTTCAACGTTGGTTGGATCAGTTCCCTCTATTCTTATTTTTACCCCACCTTTCTGAGGATAACTGCCAATCGTAACATCAAAATTTGTTAATAAATAGTCAAAATGTTTGACCAATCTACTTTCTCCAGTCTGGGTAAATACAAAAATCCGTGTTTTGATAGGGCCGCTGAAATTCGAGGATATTTGTTCGAACATGGCTTTCATTTCAGAAGGTACACCGGGAAGGATGTATAATGGAACTTCATTTTGGGTAGTTACAATTGCACCAGGGGCAACTCCAACAGTATTTTTGATCATTAAAGATCCACGTGGTAAGTCTGCAGTTCCAGGAGATAGCTTTCTGTCTTTATATCTAGGATGTTTTTTGAGCCAACGTTTGGCTTCTTCATGAGGTTCTAGAGGCTGTCCTACAGCTTTTGAAACGCCTTCAAGAGTGATATCATCGTGGGTGGGGCCCAGGCCGCCTGTAATTATTATTGCTTCATATTTTGACTGGCATTCATGGATGGCTGAGACTATTTCTTCTATGATGTCGGGGACGACCAGAATTCTTCCGGTTGATGCACCACAACTGGTGAGTTGGGCGCAGATCCAAGTTGAATTTGTATTTACCGTATCGCCAGAAAGTAATTCATCTCCAATAGTGATGATGGCAATATTCATAGTGCTAGTTGATCTTGATCGCCTAAATAGGAATGGGTTATTGTAGAGGGGGGTCTGTTTCGAATTTGGTTTTCCGTATACGTTTCATTTGTGACCAGAAGAATAAGGAGTACAAAACTATAGATGTCCAGCAAAAGAGCAATAGTCCTGCCAATAATTGTGCGTCCCGAGCTAGATAATATTGAACATAGATTGCCTCGCTGGAGGGGTCAGTCCAGTGCAAGTATAGCTGATTTGAAGTAAAAGTGGTCGTATAGTTAGAAGGACTGACTTTGCTAAGAAGCGAGATACTAACATCAGAATCGTTGGGTAAAATCACAACGTAATTCCCAGAAAAAATTACAGGCGCTTGAAAAGATTTTCCGGATCTCGGGGAAGTGAAACCAAGTTTGCCAGGACTATTGGGCAGAGTTATAGAAGTTGAAAATCGGCTCCTTTCTATTAGAAGCTTATCTTCAAAAATTATAGTCCCATTAGGGTGCCTAAATTGAACATTGGATAGATCAAGAGGTTTTTTTGTATTGATCCGGTGGATGCGATACAGGTCTACTTTTGATTCGTTTTTAATAGAGTATACAGCTTGGTATTGTTTTTGTTCTAGTTGGAATAGAGCATCTTCGCTATGATCCCAGAGTGGGGCATAGGCAAGGGGATCTGGTGAAGAAGGTTCAGGTTCCATTATAGAAATTGTTTGGCACCCGGCACAGATGACCAAGCATAATAAGAGAGTGGTGGTAAGAAATCGGGATGTCATAAGGTG
>JAKURE010000064.1 GCA_022450005.1 Halobacteriales archaeon | reverse complement strand
GGAGATCCCGATGCAGGAATCGAGATAACAGATGTGTTCACTGCAGCTATTTATGAATCTGGATACTTCCTAAAACGAGGTGGGGAAATCATTGGAAAGGACACCTGGGTCATTGAAGCGGGAGATCCTCAACCCGGCAAACCCGGCCGTGTGAACTCGTTCTACTCTGAAGGGGCGGTTTGTGCAAGTGTTCGTGTCAATCTCCACACCGGAGAAGTCAAAGTGGACCAAATAGTTGGGGTCTTCGACGTTGGAAAAGCTATCAATCCAAAACTAGTCGATGAACAAATTATTGGGGCAATTAGCATGGGACTTGCAGGAGTTTTATATGAAGGAATGGTTTACGACGAAAAATCAGGAAGAACCATCAATGCAAATTATTCCGATTATAAAATCCCGACGATTCATGAACATCCGGTGGTAGTTCCAATTTTCTTAGAAGAAGGCCACCCCCAAGGCCCATACGGGGCAAAAGGCATTGGGGAATCTCCCACAGTTGCTGTAATCCCTGCAGTCGCAAACGCAATTAGAGATGCAACAGGACATCGATTTAAACAGTTGCCTATAACCCCTGAAGATATCTATTTAAAAATCTCTCAGACTGAATAATTAGTAAATTAAAAATTTCCTTTCTCGTAATTGTCCCCACTGACAAAGTTGACTAGCCCCTCTGGTTTGTTATCTGGAATCCTTCTAGCTACTTCTTCCAATTCTGGCCCCGGTTCTCGATGCAATCTACAGGTAATACACCGAATTCCATTCACACCGCCCATCTTTATTTGCGACGTCTCCACTTCAATCACCTCTACTCCTCTTTTTTCTAGTTCTTTATTCGTTTTTGGCGTTTCTACCCCTTGAATTAATTTACCAGGTTCTAGTAACATGCCATTGCATGGGAGCAAATGCTGCTCTTCTGGTGGAACTTCAATCATCTCAATACCATGATCAGCAAGCCACTTGTAAACTCCAAAGTCTAGTTGAGGTGGATACACCACTGCAAGACCCACATCAACAATATTCAATACCCCATCCATGTGGAATGCACCACTCGATTGCATCGTGGCATGAATCGAAGAGCTACTTCCCATCACAATTTCTCTTAGGCCTGCCGCTTTGAACTGTGGCAGTGCCTGCTCCAATCCCTCTCGGTTACACGCTCTCCCAAATCCTCCCACAACCACACCCTCTGCGACCCATGGCCATGCGGGTTCTAATATCCCTTTACCTGTAATTTGCAACGAGATTGGACATCCAATATCTGTGAAGAATTTTTGCGTATGCCGGTTCAAACCCCTTAGATACGCCCCTTGGCCATATCTTCTAAGTATCACACCATTTCTCAACACTGTGCCTAGAAGTGCTCCAACGAACATCTTTCTAAGTGGTCCGTATGCGCCCCATGGGTCTTCATATTCCATAAATCTAACTTTCACTCCTTCTTCTTCCAATGTCCTTGCATAATCTTCCTGCTGTCCTCGCAAAGCTGGTAGGTCTGCCTCTCCGTATGTCATCATAAAATATTCTTGATTCCGTTTATCTAGGAATATCTCGTGATTTTCATGATCTGTCGCCATGACTAGGGCAACTTCTTTCAATTGGCCAATCCCTTGATCTCCCCATTTTCTACCCCAAATCTTCTCTATTTCGTCTAAATAATCTATATCGTGAATTACCGCTGGATCTGGTGGCATCCCACCAACATAATCCGGAAAGTCCGACATTTTAAATTTTCTACCAGCAATTGTGTATTCTTTTTCATTTTTTTCACTCATGTTAGTCACTCTCACTATACCTGAAACCACGCTATGTGTAAAACCTGTCTACTTCTGACGCCTATCTTTCCACGTGGCCTACCGATTTCCACGGTCTGTTTGCAAGTACTATTTTCTCCAATCCCGTTCTTTTAATAACGGCGTCTGCCGCATCAGCAGCCTGTTCATACAAATCGGGATAATTCACTGAGATTCCCTCCACTACTCTATCTTTCATGACAATCTTCCCATTACAAATAACCGTGTCAACTTCAAATCCCTGGGCCTGATATACAATTGCAGAAACCACATTTCTAATTGGTTGAAAATGGGTATAATCTAGCCCTAAAAGAACTATATCGGCCTTTTTTCCGGGTTCAATGGATCCCAAATTTTTTTCTTGTCCTATTGCCCGGGCCCCATCTATGGTTGCCATTTCGAGTGCTTTTTCAGGAGTCATGATAGTCGAATCTGAGTGGACTCCCTTATGCAGTGACGCAACATATCGCATATCGTTTATCATATTTACTGTATCACTACAACTTGCATTATCCGTTCCAATCCCTACTGTGACTCCATAATTAAGCATGGTTGGTATTGGCGCAGTACCCGATCCCAGCATCAAATTTGAAATGCAATTGTGCGCTACTCGCGCATCCGTTTGTTGCATCAGTCGTATATCTGATTCGCTCAAGTGAACACAATGGCCAAATAGGGCCCTTTCTCCTAAGCACCCAATGACATTCATATACTCTGTCATTGAAAAATGCCCACCTCCCAATGCCAATTCCTCATGATATGTCTCTGAAACGTGGGTGGTGGTCATCACGTCATGTTCTTCTGCAAGGGCATAACACGCCTGTAGCCCATCTGTAGTCGTACATCTTGGAGATAATGGACCTGGCCAAATACTTTGCCTACCATCCGCTGACCCATTCCATTTCTTTATAAGATCTTCAATATTTTTAATAGAACCATCTGTATCATCTAGATCTGTGCTTGCACGTTTTACACCCGGGGCAGCATCTCGATATAATTTAACAAAGTCAGACAACGCCGATTCCA
>JAKURE010000063.1 GCA_022450005.1 Halobacteriales archaeon | reverse complement strand
TATATTCTCATTTTCTACAATATAATCTGGTTTTGAAGGAACCAATTTAATGCTTGCACTTTCCACAGCAGGCCTAACGTTAAATGCAATAGGAGGGACGGTTTCTATAATTTCTATATCTGCATAATGTCCTGCTGTTATTGTGAGCCTACCATATTCTGGTGTGTTTGGTTTTGCAACGAGGCGTTGGGCAAATTCCTTTTGAACCATCAATACTAGTGGCATTTTATTTGGAAGCAATCTGAATAATATTTTACTAGATAGTTCATATGGCAAATTGGACACAGATACAGTATATGTGGGCAATTGGACTTCCAAAACATCCCCTTGAATTAAATGTAATTTTTTTGCAGAGAGTTCATCTTTGAATTCAAGGGAGAGAAAATCTACCAAGGTGGGATCGATTTCTATCGCAGTGACCTCCTCTGAGATTTCAACGAGTTTGTCCGTTAAATTTCCAACCCCTGCTCCGATTTCAAGGATATGGCTGCAATCAAATTCACGGGCATATATTTGCAACCTGTCGAGGACCCCTTCATCCATCAAAAAATATTGGTCCAAATTTTGATTTCCTTTGGTTCTTGCTTTTTTTAATAGATCTCTCGGGTTCCGCATTATATCAAATGACCACTCTACTATTCATTTCGTATCGACGAATATATGATATTTGATATCTGGATTTTGTAGTTCTTCTAGAATTCGATTGAGTATTATCTCCTGGGGGTTGTACAATCCCTCAATTTTCTCTTCTAGGTCTTCAAAACTTTCAAAAGAAGAATATTTTCTCGAATTGAGGATCCTATCCCTGATTTTCCCCCCAATCCCTGGGAGCAAATTTAGTTGATGCAATCTGATGCTTATTGGATTTGAATTGTTGAAAAAGTCGACAAAGTTTTCGCTATTATTTTGAATAATTTCACGAATAATATGTTCTAATTCGGCCTTTGCCCCCACCGATAGATCCCCATACCCAATCACCCGAATAGATTCAATATATTCGAGATACGCATTCACATCCAGCGAATCTCCTATTGTTCCCAATGGTCCTTGTTTAAGAACAAGTTCACACAGAACAAAGCCCTCTTCTTTTATTACTTGCAATAATTGTGGTTTTCGGTATTGGGGGGATTCATCCCCCTCCCGCCCGTGTGCCAAATAGTCCAAAACGGTTACCAACTGGATATCGTGCAACATGGACCTATCACTACATGGGTATAGATTTAAACACTTAAATAGATAATGCCGATAAATTCAATTATTTTTAGACGTATTCAGCCACTATTGATATAATTTTATCCAACTCGTCGCCATCTAGGTTATGGCGATCTTGTGCATATACTGAACGTAATTCGTCTCGGGATTCGGGGAGTAAATCCGCAATTTTACATGCATTTTGTGGACTTACTTTTTCCAATTCTAACAATTTTTTTACCAATGCTTTCGCGTCTTTTGCACTTAACACTGAAAAACGATTTACATGCTCAATTGTTCTCGCAAGTTCATAGGGCAACTCCCGTTCCTCGTCCTCTGATCGTTCTTTTTCTATTTTCTGTAGATGTTGTTTTACCTCAGATACGGTCAAATAGTCTTCTGAAATAATTTCTTGAAATATGGTCATAATTATTATTTTTGGGCTTTTAGGTGGGCAGCAACTGAAATTAAATCTTTTACCTTCCCTCCATCAGTTATTCGGACTTTAAAGGCAGATCCCTGCTTTCCAATTACCTCCCCCGTGTGCCCATTGAATCTAGGGTGAAACCTTCCGTCTTGTACACTTGGATCAATCCTAAGATGAACTTTTTGTCCATTTTCAAACTGTTGAACTATTCGTTGAGGCGGAGAAGTTCCTCTATCTCGAAGTTTATTTGTCAACTTTCGTCGAGTTTTACTACGTGGTCCCTTTGAACTTGGCATAATCTTATATATGAAATGTTAATTTAATCGCCTTAAAACTCTCTATATTAGCCCCACGGCCTCAACAGCAACGCTACCAACACCTTCTACCTTGGAAAGTGCCTCTTCAACCCCGTCTGTTCCACCTTCTCCATCGGGGATTAGCACTGTGGGATATAGCGCAACTAGTCCAAATGCAATGGGCTGGCGTTCGATTCCTTTTAACTCAGTCCCTTTAGGGATTGCACTTTCAATATTTTTTTCTAGCTCTTCGATATCAATTTCTGAAGTTTCCGGCATGACCTTGATTTTTGCGGCTACAGTCCCCATAGTAGCTATGGTCCCTCAAAATTACAGCCCGGACACTGGTATCTATTACTCTGTTTTTTACATTTGGCACATCTAGAAATGATGGTGTCACAGTTAGGACATTCAAAAGATGTTGCATGTACCCCCGAAATGCTAATACCGCACGAAACGCAGAAAAGCATTTTCTCCATTGCTGCACTCATATTCTACTTGATTTCACCGGGGCTTTAAACAATTTCGGATGTGACTTTTGAGAAACTAGTTTCCATCTGTTAACCACAAGTGTTTTTTAAAGTGGTTTTTACCTATTCATATGGATGAAACTGCCACGGCAAGAGAGGTGCTACACACCACTGTCGATATGGCCTTTGAAGATGCAGTTCTTGCGATACAATTAGAACACGAATTGGCCGATTTTGAGACGATAAATGTTAGCCATCTCGATAAAATGATACAAGGGACATTAGGCGAAACTGTATCAAAGGTCGCATTGATAATAGTTTGCCACCCCCAAATCGCATATGGTGCTTTAAAAATTGACCCAGAAATAGCAGGAATGTTGCCCTGTACCCCAGTCGTATATGAGTCTCCGGAAGATGGGTGAGTACAAGTGCACCCCGTATCTGCAACAAA
>JAKURE010000062.1 GCA_022450005.1 Halobacteriales archaeon | reverse complement strand
CATAATGACTATGAGTGACATGGTGCGATCGATAGCGGAGTCAATAAATACCAAAAAAGAAATATCTAATGATATATAGGTGAATAGACAGAGTTCGCCAGAAGAGGATATAGAATGAAACATAAGTTTCCAAGCATAGACGCAAGTAATATTATCTATAACCCCACGTTTGAGGATTTGCGTCTGTTTTCCGAAGAATTAGAACAGGCTACAGAATATGGGAGTCCAAATTATGTTAGTGATATTAGGTCTCGAAGTTCAAGTAAGACGAAGAACAACATAGATGACGAATTTGATAGTGATGATGAAACTCAGATTTCCAACGCCGTAGAGAGGGTTTTCTCAGAGCCTTTTGTTTGTATCGATAGGAAGATGGGAAGCCATCCAAGATTATCGTTTACGTGTCGATTGTTCGTTCCTAAAAAATACGCGAGGATTGCACTTTCTTGGGCGACTTTACTTGAACCAAGTAACGGGGAAGATCCCGATTTATGCACCGTGCACATTCCAGATTGGGAAGAAACTCGAATAAGAATATTTCCAGAAGATGGGGTGACATATGTACTAGGAAGTGATTATACAGGGGAGGCAAAAAAATCATTTTTGAGGATGTTTATGTATTACGCCAAGCAGAGAGATGGACTGGGATTGCATGCAGGGACTAAACAAGTGTGCATAAACACGAAAGGTAGGAGAACGCGAGTTGGGCAGATCTTTATGGGCCTAAGTGCCACAGGGAAGACGACACTTACGTGTCATGGGTTTGGCCTTACTGGTGCTGAAAATGCAGATTTGGTCCAGGATGATGTCTGTGCATTATTCCCAGATGGATTGGTTGCAGGGAGTGAAGGTGGCGGGCTGTATATCAAAACCATTGGATTGTCTAGGGAAGACCAGCCAGAGATATATGATGCCACTATTTCTGACAATGCGGTTTTAGAAAATGTTGCCGTGGGAAAGTCGGGGGATGTGGATTTTTATGACGGGGAATTAACAGATAATGGGAGGGCGTCTATTTTGCGTTCCGACTTGCCAAATGCCGCAAACAGTATTGATCTAGAAGAAGCACATCAAATATTTTTCATCACGCGAAATCCACTAATGCCGCCCGTGGCCAAATTGACAGAAGAAGAAGCAGCTGCTGCATTCATGCTTGGTGAATCAATTGAGACAAGCGCAGGAGATCCTACGAAAGCTGGAGAACCTATCAGGGTTGTGGGAACAAACCCGTTCATAATTGGTTCTAAAGGGGAGGAAGGTAATAGATTTCTAGAACTGATAAAACAAGCAGAAGTGGAATGTTTTATAATCAATACAGGAAAGGTTGGGAATGTGGATTCGAGATCTATTGAAATAGAACATAGCGTGGCGATTTTACGAGAAATAGCCAAAGGTGATATAGAATGGAAAAGGGATGATAAGATAGGATTAAGTATTCCACTATATGTGAATGGTATGGACATAAAAGAGTTCTACCCACCAGATTATTTTGAGGATTACAGTGGGATCTTAGGATCATTGAAAGAAGAGCGTAAAGAGTATCTTTCGGAGTTCTCTAAGCTTGCAGAAAATTTAACTGAAACATCTCTTTCAATGTGAAAAAGGATTCAATGGAGTTTTCGTTGCAGATGTGGAAATATTAGGAGAATATGACTAAAAATTTGCAGATAGGCGATTTAAATCCCCCTACCAGAATATTGATGGGACCAGGTCCAAGTAATGTCCATCCAAGAGTATTGCGAGCGATGAGCACCCCATTAGTAGGACATTTAGATCCTTATTTCCTTCAGATTATGGAAGAAACACAAGAATTGCTCAGATATACGTTCCGAACGAAAAATGAATATACAATCCCAGTGAGTGGAACGGGGTCTGCCGCGATGGAAGCTGCTTTTGCAAATGTAGTTGAACCAGGAGACACTGTGTTGGTTCCGACTAATGGGTATTTTGGAAAGAGAATGGAATCAATGGCAATGCGAGCAGGTGGCGAAATAGTTCATGTAGATGCCCCCTGGGGAGAACCGCTACAAGTCGAAGAAGTTGCTCGTGCGTTTGAAGAAAATTCCCCGGATGTGTTTGCATTTGTGCATGCCGAAACGAGTACGGGAGCACTTCAACACTCCGTCGAAGAATTAACTTCTATTGCACATGAAAATGAGGCCATTGTCATTGCAGATACAGTTACATCTTTGGGAGGGGTGGAGCTGGAAGTGGATAAATGGGGCATTGATGTTGCATATTCAGGGGCGCAAAAATGTCTTTCCTGCCCTCCGGGGGCAAGTCCATTAACGTTGAATGAGAGTGCTCTGGAAAAAATAGAGAAGAGAGAAACGCTTTGCAGATCGTGGTATTTGGATTTAGGTCTTTTAAATGGATATTGGGGCGACGATAGGACATACCATCACACCGCTCCGATAACAAGCATATATGCAATAAGAGAAGCACTTAGATTAGTAAACGAAGAGGGCATAGAGAATAGATGGGAACGGCATCTTAGATTGGCATCCGCGCTAAAATCTGGTGTGGAAGCAATGGGCATAGAAATGAATGCGAAAGAGGAATATTGGCTTCCAAGTCTTAACGCAATTCGAGTCCCAGAAGGTGTGGATGATATAAATGTGGTAAAGCTACTTCTTCAGAAATACAACTTAGAGATTGCAAGAGGTCTCGGAGATTTGAGTGGGAAAATATTTAGAGTTGGTTGTATGGGGCATTCTGCAAATGCACATAATATTTCTTATTTCATGATGGCATTTGGGAGTGCGCTTCAAAAAGAAGGGGCCGCAATAGATGTAAAAGCGGGATTGGAAGAAACATACAGAAAGTTGGAATAAAAGAGTAAAAACCGCATTCAGAGAAAGACTATCCAGGCGAGTAAAATTGCGAATAGGGATGCGGTGAGAGTTCCTACAGAGTTGATAGCGGCATACAATAGATTGTTTTCTTCAATTAGGCGGACAGTATCAAGGGAGAATGTTGAAAAGGTAGTGAAAGATCCGCAGATTCCCACTCCCACTATAAGGAGAATTCCCGAGGAACTATTAGAAAATGTAAATGCACCCAATATGAAACTACCAATCACATTCACTATGAAAGTGCCCACAGGGAAGTTTTGAGATGGGACAGACCGGATTACAGCATATCTTGCGAGGGCCCCAAATGCGCCGCCAATACCAACTAGAGCGAAAGTTTCTATTGAGTATAGGTCGAGCATCATAATCCCCCTTGTTGTAATTTTTGACTGATAAATTTTCCAAATAATACTCCAACAAATCCCAAGATATAGGTCAGTAGAATGTTCAACATAGCAAATCGAGGGGAGAGGAAAGTTTCGAGGG
>JAKURE010000061.1 GCA_022450005.1 Halobacteriales archaeon | reverse complement strand
TACAGAAAATGGGGGAGAAGCTATTTTTACAAAGGTGGATATATCGAAAGAGAGCCAGGTTGAAGAATTGGTAGAAAGGACAATTGGATCATTTGGAGGAGTGGACATATTAGTAAATAATGCAGCTGCAGACCAATCTGCAGGTACTATAGAAGAGATGAGTACTAATGAGTGGGAGAGAGTTATACGGACCAATTTAACGGGGATGTTTTTGTGTGTCAAATGTGCAATCCCACATCTTAAACAATCAGAAAATTCGCGGATCATCAATATAGCATCTCAATTGGGATTGGTGGGTTATAAGAACAGACCCGCTTACTGTGCATCGAAAGGTGGGGTGATCAATTTTTCAAAACAACTTGCATTGGAGTATGCAGAGATTCCGATACTAGTTAATTCTGTATGCCCAGGTTTGATTCAAACCCATCGGACGAAGAAAGTTTTTGAAAATGAAAGTGTGAAACAAAGGTTAGAATCAGAAACCCCACTTCCATACTTTGGAAATCCAAATGATGTGGCAGAAGTGGTTTTATTCCTTGCATCGGACGGGGCTAGGTATATCACGGGTGCAGATATTGTAGTGGACGGGGGATATACGGCTAAATAATATGGTGCAGCTTGGTCATAATAAGAAATCATATACAGAAACATTGGTTCAATTTTGCCGGGCTTTGAGAGAATCTGGAACGAGAATTTCAGTTGATGAGTCCATTTCTGCGGCAACTGCATTGGGGGAGATAGATCCCACTAATAAAGATCAATTTTACTATGCACTATATACTAGTTTGATAGACAACCCAGAAGAAAAAGTCCACTTTGATGAATTGTTTAATTACTATTGGGAAGAAACGTGGAGGGACGGGTTGGAAGACGGGGATGGGAGGGTGAAAGAAAATGTGGAGAGTAGAGCAGGATCTAAGGAAGAAAAACTATCGGAAGTGGAGGTCAGGAAGCCATTGGAAGCGTCTATGTTGGGTGAGAATCAAAAGGGTAAAAATTCAGAAAGTCAAGATGAAAATCTCGTTTCATCCGAAGTGGGTGAGAGTAAACAAGATAAGATTGGTACAAATGAAACAGATAGTGTTTTTTTTGAGGGAGGGTTAGAAGAAAAGGCCCAAGTGATGGAGAGCTCATTTGGAGATTTTAGGTCAGATCAAATAGTATTTTGTGTAGGAGAAATAGGAGACAAAATAGGAACGATAAGAGGGTATGAATCTATTCAAGATAAGATTGGTTTGATCGATTTGAGACGGGCAATGGGAGTTATTAAAGAACTCCCCCCCGACAGACTCCCTAGAATAAATAAAGACAAATCGTTGGTCAAAATGTCGATGTTTATTGATGTGAGTAGATCGATGATCAGGAATATAGACCGAGAATTTTTGTTTAAATTTGTATTTGAATGTGTGCGCCAATATGCAGAAGTTAGGGTGTTCTTTTTCGATACAGACATAACGGAAGTGACAGAATATTTCCAGACACCGAGTCTCAAAAACTCCGTTGAGGAGATGGAGCGCGCTAGGACAAAATGGGGATCTGGAACACGGATAGGAGAATGCATAGACAAGATTATTTCAAAAGATCCGTTTGTAGTTGATCGAGATACTGCAGTGGTGGTGATAAGTGATGGATGGGATGCGGGAGATTTGGATATTTTATCTAAACGAATGGCAGAAATAAAGAGAAAAAGTAATATTTCGATTTGGTTGAATCCACCAGCAAGTTCGGATAATTACGAGCCAGAGGTCAGGGGGATGAAAACTGCACTTCCATATATTGATTATTTTTTTGGGTTTAATTCAATTGAAGATTTGGAGAAAATGACTCGGGGTTTAAAAAGTAGTTTGCCGTAAGAGTAAATTTAGAGGAGACTATTGGAACACTGTTTGGAGGTTGGATCCGATCTCATCTATGCGTTTTTTGGCTACGTGTTTAATCATTCGGAACCCGATTGAAGCTAATTTTCCGCTTACTTCAACGTCCATTGTGTACTGAATTCTAGTTTCTTGCCCTTCGTCGGATAATTCGAATGTTGCAGTTCCCTGAACACTTGTATTACTACCAGGAGCCTCTCCAGTGATAGTTAGTTTGACTAGGTCGGGTTCGCGTATTTCGACTAACTCGAGTTCGGTTTCGAGTTTCATTGAAATTTTGGAAACTTTTTCATTTAAAACTGCCACGTACTTGTTGTCTTCTACTTTTTCTACAGATTCACAATTAGGCAAGATTTTTTGAATGTTTTCTGATTTTTGCATTTCGTCGAAAACGAATTGTCTTTCTGCGGGGACTAGGATATCTCCTTCAAATTCCATGGCAGATTGTTAGTGAAGAACTAATTTAAACCTTGTTTACTGTGCCGAGGAGGGATGGGGAGGCCATAAAACAGGAACTCAGAGGAGTCGATTAAAAACAAAGCCGATAATATACCTCACGCACAATAAGAAAGTATAGTGACAAATGCTCAATTGACATTGATACAGATAGATAATTACGGACCATGGACGGTTACTCCAAAACCCAGACGAGAAGTGGACCTGCAGACACTTCAGTCAAGATTATACGCAGACTTTTCGCAGTTGTTTGGCATGAAAAAAGGATATGTTTTTTTCTCAAGGTTTGACAACATGATTGCCGTAACGAATGGGATCGATAGAGAATATCACGCATTAATCCAAGAATCGATAGGGAATCGGTATCCCGTGACAGTTAGTCTGAGTATAGCGAGTGACAAAGATCCCGCAAATGCCCTCGGGAAAGCGACTTCTCAATTACAAGTAACGGGGAGTGCTCAAGATAGTAGCCGTGTGCAGATTCTCGAAGGGGAACCTATAGCGGAGGAGAAACGGACAGATAAAGATCTTCAAATAGCTCACTTTGATGTGAATGATGCAACTGGAAAGTATACAGATAAATTGAATGAATTTGATGCGTTTATTGAAATAGAACATGGGTATGCAGAATTGATGCGATATATGCGCAAGGAATATAGCTCTTTGTCGTTTTTTGTAGGGGGAGACAATGTTATTACAGTATGTTCAGAGTTAGGGGAGAAAGAATATGAGAAAGCCATTAATCATGTTCAGCAAGAGGTAGGCGTAGAACTAAAAGTCGGGGTTGGGTGGGGAAGATTGGCCCAAGATGCAGGGATGGCAGCAAAACATGCACTAGAACGTTGTAGAGAAGATTCGACTATGATAGAATTCGAGTACTAAAGATAGTTGGTTAAAAGATTATAATTCGCGCAGGCCTGCTTCAACTAGAGCAGGTAAGACTCTAGAGGGGGACAAAGGTAGTGTTGGGAAGCGAATTCCGGTCGCGTCTGCAACAGCGTTTGCTACAGCAGGAAAGATGGTTACAGTCGCGCACTCTCCC
>JAKURE010000060.1 GCA_022450005.1 Halobacteriales archaeon | reverse complement strand
AACCGCTATTAACGAACCCAAGCGTCTCGGTTGATTCAATTTATTACTTAAAAAATATGTGACCAACAATGCAGTCCCTATACAACCAATAATTATTGGCAATCCCATCAATCCCAGCTTAAAAACATCCCCTATAGCAAGTCTAATTCCAATTAGAACAATCCCTACTTTCAGCAATATCCCTCTGCTAAATTTAATCCCTGGGCGAACTGAATTTGGGACTGTAAATACATTTCCAAGAATGATGCCAAGCAACAACGCCAGTATAACTGCAGGAATGTTTATGTCAACACCTTCTACTATTTCAAATTCCAATATTTGTCCTAAAAATAGCGATATGCCTAATAAAACGGTAGTTAAAACCACCCCTGGAACTAGTGTACCTACCTCCGAAACGGGAATTCCTAACAATCCCTCCCCCCATTTTCTAAACCTTTCCCCAAAAATTTTTATCACTACTACTCTGATCCAGCCTCCTCTCTTAGGCATTTCTGTCTGAACATCGTACAATTTTAATCCGTTGTCCTTAAATAGCACACACGAATACCATATCCCACGTAATAGATGTAGGGGTCCTTCCCCGAGTCCACAGTGGGCGACGAGAACCAACATGTCGTGGTAGCCAAGTCTGGTCCAAGGCGCAGGGTTGCTAACCCTGTGGCGATTTCCGCCTCCGGGGTTCAAATCCCCGCCGCGACGTCAATCACATCTATACAAAACTATGAAAAAATGAGTACCAAAGAAGAACCTACTGAAACAAACGAAATACGATACTTCGTCAGGATAAAAAACTTTGACCTTGATGGGACGAAGAGCATAGAGCGTGCTCTTCTCAGCTTACCTGGAATTGGCAGAAGGATCGCTGGCCTAATAATTAACCAAGCCGGTCTCAATCCAAAAGAAACACTTGGTCTACTCGACGACGATTCAATCGAAAAACTCACGGCTAAGATAGAAGAATTCCCCTCTGGCATTCCCACATGGGCCACAAATCGACAAAATGATTTCTTTACGGGCGAAGATCGTCACCTCATTGGAACTGACGTCAACCTAGTCCATCAACAAGACCTTAATAGAATGAAGAAAATAGGCACTTACCGCGGCCTTAGGCACCGAGAATCACTCAAAGTACGTGGGCAAAGAACCAAATCAACTGGAAGAAAAGGCGCAAAAGTCGGAGTAAGCGTTAAAAATAGAGGAGGGAGTTAATCTTGGCCCTTGGAAATAATACCAAATTCTACGAAACCCCCAACCACCCATTCCAAAGTGGACGTATAGCCGAAGAACGCGAATTACTAACGCTCTATGGGTTAAAAAATAAAGTCGAACTTTGGCGCGCTCAATCGGAACTTCGATCTTATCGACGCGAAGCCCGAAAACACCTTGCAAGTCTCGGCGAATCCAATCAAGAAGAGACTCTGTTTCTTGCCAAATTAAAAAGGTATGGAATTGTGGGCCAAGATTCTCAGTTAGACGACATTCTTACTCTTGATGTTAACACAATTCTCGAACGCCGTTTACAAACCATCGTATATCGTTCTGGGCTAGCAAATACAATTAAACAAGCTAGGCAATTCGTTGTCCATGGTCATATTTCTCTAAATGGACATTGTGTGGACATTCCCTCTTATAAAGTCAAAGTAGGAGAGGAATCGAGTCTTCAGTATGATCAATATAGTTCCATTTCAGACGAATCCCACCCCATCCGAAAGCCACCCGAACCGATAGTAAAAGAGGTGTCTGAAGAATGAGTGAAGCCGATAAAACATGGGGAATTGCCCATATATATTCTTCATTCAATAACACTATCATCACACTAACCGATGAAACTGGAGCCGAAACTCTAGCTAAGTGTTCTGGAGGTGCTGTAGTGAAACAAAGTAGGGATGAAGCTTCCCAGTATGCCTCGATGCAAATCGCAGAAAGAATCGCTGAAGCCGCCGTAGCAGCAGGAATTTCTTCTATTCATATACGCGTTCGAGGACCTGGGGGAACTTCTAGGATGGGATCTGGACCTGGGGCCCAGGCTTCAATACGAACCCTCGCCAGATCCGGGCTTGAAATTGGAAGAATAGAAGATGTAACTCCGCGCCCACACGATGGGTGCCGTGCCCCACGGGTGGCGAGATAATATGGCAAAATCCAAAGTAAAAATTGATATGATAGATCACTCTGACAGATTTGTCACATTTGTTGTCCAAGGTTTGACCCCTGCATTTGCAAATGGCATTCGAAGAGCGATGCTAACTGACGTCCCCACTCTTTCCATTGATACAATCCGTGTAACTGAAAATACCAGTGTTTTGTTCGATGAGATCATAGGCCATAGATTATGCCTGGTTCCCCTCACAACTCCCGCAGATGAATTTGAATATACAGACGTGGTCACTTTGACCCTCGACGTGCAGGGACCTGCGACTGTTTATTCTGGCGATCTAGTTTCGCCTGAAAAATTGGTTGAACCGGCCGACAAAAGAATACCTATTGTAGATCTCAAGGAAAACCAGCGCCTTTCCTTTGAAGCAGACGCGGTTCTTGGAACTGGACGTACTCACGCAAAATTCCAAGGCGGTGTGGCAATTGGATATACCTATCTCCAATCGATCAATGTGCTTGGTACTCTGAAAAAAGGAGATGAACAAACCCCTTTAATCGTTCGTGGGGCCATCGAGGATTCTGGAAAAATAATCCCAACTAGTGAATTTGGACATAACCTTTCGAACAAATATCCTAAGAAAAAAGTAGAAGTAACTGATGTGCCCAATACTTTCGTTTTCCACGTGGAAACGGATGGTTCTATGTCTAGCGATGAATTAATTACTAGCTCAGTCCAGTCATTGTGCAATCGTGCCGGCGCATTAGGAGAGGGAATTAGCATATGAGTAAAATGGACCCAAGACTTAACAGTCTTATAAGTGAATTAAAAGCCGTTTCTCGCGAAACAGGCACTGAATTGTGGAGTGAAATCGCCCATCAATTAGAGGGCCCTCGAAGAAATTACGCAGAAGTAAATCTCGGCCACATAGAAAGGTATGCCAAGGAGAACGAGACCATTGTTGTCCCTGGGAAAGTCCTTGGGAGTGGTATTCTTAACAAAGGTGTTACTATTGCTGCAGTTGATTTTTCCAAGAGTGCAGAAATGAAAATAAAACAAGCCAACGGTGAACCAATACGCCTAGAACAAATTCTTGGGCGAAATAAAGATGGTTCCAATGTGAGGATTTTCCGATGAATCATCGAAAATTCCAACCCGACCGTATAATCGATGCAAGTGGGTGTGTCCTCGGTAGAGTTTCTAGCCAAATAGCTCAACTCTCACTCGAAGGGAATAAAGTAGCCATTATCAATGCAGAACGTGCAGTGATCACTGGATCTGAACAAGATATTCTGAGCCGATTCCAAAAACGAATGGAAATTGGATCCGACC
>JAKURE010000006.1 GCA_022450005.1 Halobacteriales archaeon | reverse complement strand
GCAAGCATAGAATATGATGAATCCATGATACGTGTAAGATCATAGTATAGGATAAATGCCTTCTAAGTATCAGTGGTGCGCAAACTATAACCGTGTGTGGCGTATGCTAGCTAGCGCCATGCCCATAGGATGGAATAAAAAGAAAGGAGAAGCAACAGGAGGCTCTGCGAAGAAGTTTCAATGTGGTCTGTGTAGCGCTGTGTTTGATGAGCCAGCGCAAGGGGACAAACTCTGTCCAGAATGTTATGCCCAAGACACAATCGTAGAACTTATAGAATGAGATGTCTTTGGAGGATTGCATGGGCAAATATATCCCCAGTACGTGGGAGTGGGTAGCAGATCAAGTCGAATTATATGAAGGGAGCGGGGGGACTGAAGGAACGAATTTAAGAGACACGGATTTGCCAGTGATTATTGTTACTAATACCGGTCATAAAACAGGGGCAATTAGAAAAACTCCACTGATGAAAGTGATGGACGGGGATCGGTATGTTCTTATTGCATCAAAGGGTGGGAGGCCGGCGAACCCTCACTGGTACCACAACTTGAAAGCAGATCCAAATGTAGAAGTTAGAGATAAAACTGAAGTGCATTCTATGACAGTTAGAGAGGTCGAAGACGAAGAGGAATACCAGAGATTGTGGGGACTAGGGGTAGAAGCATATCCCCCATACCAAGACTACCAAGATAAAACAGATCGAATGATTCCAATTTTTGTAGCGGAAGTGGCTTAGAATGACGTTTGATTCTGAATATAGTCCATGGTTTCAACCTCCTAGTTGGGTTATTGGGCCGGTATGGACGTTCCTGTACATCTGCATGGGTGTCAGTGTTTCTCTCGCTTGGATCAGCAGAGATGGGTTGGAAAATTCAAATCTTGTTTTTGGATTATTCATAGCTCAGTTGACATTGAATTTGTTATGGCCACAGGTGTTCAATTCTGCATCCTACGCCGTATCATTAATTATGCTCCTTGGCATGATCGCATTTACCGCATATTATGCGATGTTGGTTTATGATGTTAGCCGGGTTGCTTCAATGTTGGTTTGGCCGTATATCGCATGGATGAGCTTTGCATCTCTGATCAACGTTGCCTATTTGTGGGAGGCGATTGGGTGAAACGTTCTATAATCATTCTGTGTGTTGTGTGCCTTGTGCTTGCAGGGTGTGTAGGAGGAGGAGAGATTGTAACGGATCAGGGCCATTCTGACCATTCTGACCACGATCATGGGGAAGAAGATCATGAGGATCATGGAGATGAAGATACTAAGAAAGAAGTTCCAAAAGAGCAGGTTTCCTCGATTATAGCACCCGGAGTACCTACGTTTGAGATATTATCAGAACATCCAGTAGAATGTGTAAATGAGAGTAATTTTGCGGATATATTTATAGATGTATTTGGAGTCTATGTGATTGCCCCAGAAGATGCGCCGATAGAAAAAGTGCAACATACTGCAAATGTATTGGCACAGTACATAGACAATGACGAAGATGGGGTTCCAGATGATCCAAACGTATTGCGAGGATTAGTTGAGAACAATTATCTTTCCCCCGTGTGGACGGGGAAAGACAAAGAAGCGTTCCGTGATTATGTCAATACACATTGTGAAGATGTGGTAGTACTAGGCGCAAATATGTTTTATGGAGAGTTCGATAGTGGAGGGCAGATAGAAAGTGGAGATAACTGGGTATTTGGTGGGATAGCAAATGCCAATGCAATAAAAAATGGTGGTCCGGGAGAATGGGATGCCAATTTAGAGGAAGTTTGGCACATTGTTACATGGGGGTGGTTCAGAGCATACCCAGAGCAATTGGGGAATGGTGAGTATCATCCTTGGCTAGATGTGCAAGGTGATCCAGAAAGACTGGAGAGTGGTCAAGGAGAACTCAGTGTAAAACTTACTGTTGCGATGGACACGGCTCGTGGTGGTTACTTCAAAGATATACCTAAGCAGTACCCAGACGATGCGTGGTATAAATATTATGATCCAACTTGCGGGTATGGATGTCAGACTATGGAATACTTTTACTGGATTCTAATGGCCAACATGGGTGCATTGGACCCTGAACTTACACATGCGTGTGTAGAGAGTAAGGATGAATCTGAGATTATTAATGAGGAATGGGGAATTTGTACACGTGACGAGTTGGAGCAAAAAGATGTCTTGGCGTTTGAACTGCTCAATGATTCGGGTTTTAATTTCCCGACAGTGATACCGGATGGAAGTTATAGGGCAGATCACGATCAGGGGGAAGAAGAGGTGTGGGCGTGTTGTAAAGCGATGACAGCTTCCTGTATAGCATGTAGTGAGGGGTTAACTAAGCAGGAATGGTTGGATAAAACATGTGGTCCAGGGTGCACAGATGCAATCTATGCGGGTTGGGATGAGGAAACGAAAAAGATGAAATGGGATTGTATTTATTAAAGTGGTCTAAACGTTTTTTGAATTAGTCCATCTGAGAACTCTCGTTCAAAGACACATGACCACGAATCTGGTACGGCAGTTCCATATTCTCCAAATAGAGGTAACCCTTCGCCTAACGTAATTGGGGCCTCGGTGAGGATGATTTCATCAATGATTCCTGCTTCCAAACACTCCCCGCTAAGAATTCCACCACCTACCAACCAGATATCAAGTCCTTCTTGTTCTTTTAGTTCGTGAATATACCCAATCCCATCACCCATCCAGAACCCCTCAACGATATCTTCTCTAGAGAGTACGTGACAGTCGAACTGACTAAAGTAGTCCCCTCCATCGTGATCAGAAACAAATTCCCAGGTGTTTCGACCCATGACTACACAATCAATGCGTTCTAAGAATTCAGCATGCCCATAATCTTCTTCTTCTCTTGGTTGAGGTAACCAATCGATTCCACCGTTGGGTGTGGCGATGAATCCATCGGCGCTTACAGCAATAGACAAAATGAGATCTCTTTGCTGTGACACATTAGGAATAGTCTGCGGAAACTATAAATGGGTGTAGATTATGCTAGCTAGTGTCTATCATGCCTGGGGGCTGGGCCATACAGAAACGAGTTGAGCGAGGGGTCATTATGAGGTGCGATCAGCGATGCGAACATTGCACGTTGAATCTACATGGAGAATCCCCACGAGTACACCATATCAAACCGTCTGAAGATGGAGGGGCACATACACTTTCGAACTTAATTGTCCTATGCACAAACTGCAGTTGGAAAGTAAAAAATGGAGATATTGATCGGGTTGCATTAAAGCAAATAATCGACGAAAAGGAATTGGAAAACACCAGGATAAATAACTTAGCAGCTAGAGAAATCGATGAGTGGTTTATAGGTTTAGATAACACCGTGATTTATTTGGTGTAACTAGTAGCAGTTTGGCATTAATTTATAAAAAAATAAGCGAAAGAAATGGCTGCGAGTACTAATAAGGTATAGAGTACTACTTGGCCAATCACTAGATTTTTTGTATATTGGTCTGATGGGTCAATAGTCATTTTAGTTTTCTCCTGTTTATGGAATATTTGTCGGCGAAATTACATGCATCTGCAAGGATCTTCTTCGGTGCAGAGACAAGGATCGCATGTACATGGGTGGCATTGGCAACAGTGGGAATGGGGAGTATCATTACAACACATTTGATATAGGTAGGAATTGACAGGGCATATTCTTTTGTGTTAAATGATAGCGGGAATCAAGTTCAGGTTGGGCAGCTACTGTACCCAAGGAATCGGTAAAAGAAACAAGTTCCAGTGATTGCATTAAACATCAATCCAAGTCCACTGAAGAGGGAAATGAGGCGCAAAAGTCCCGGATCCATAAATACAGCCATACCTAAAAATATAAGTGCGACCATTGCTCGAAAGATTCGTTCGGGGTTATTTTGATTTACCACTATTAGTTTCATAGATCATTAAATGAAATTCGAGATTGCCCAGGCGGCGAGGAGTATGAATACAAGATAATATAGTGGTTTCAAATATCGGTTTGGAGAGGCAACTCCACTGGGGCCAAGAACTTCAATTGATTCGATCTGTTGTTGAATTCCGCTCAGTGCACCTTTGCGATTTTTTCCTGTTGTTTCTGCAGATAAGATCTCTTTTAATTCGTTGATATCCTCAATATTTGAGATTTCTTTTAACAGATTACCGACGGTGAGTTTTGATGGGTCAATAGACATTTTATATATCCTCATCGAAAGGGAGCAACCGTCCTTACTTAGTCTGATTGTTTTGAGATGGTAATCGGGAGTATGTGTACCACACTCAGGGACGTCCAATCGGGGATTCGAACCCCGGTCACAGGCTCCGCAAGCCCGTAGGATAGTCCACTACCCTAATTGGACAGAGTAGAGACTACAATATTTTTTGTAAAGAGAGTTTTGTTTCTAGATTTAGCAGAAATGAGGCGATAAACCTTTCACCAGTGTGCGAGTAGTGAGGAGTAATTTAGAAATGGACGACGTGGACAACAAGGAATCGAATGGGCCTGAAAAGGTAGAAGATGTGGTTGAAAGTACAGTGCAGGAAAAGATAAATCAAATGGGGGGTTTGATCGACGAAGATGTTGCAGAAATGTTGATTGAGTATGAGCAGAATGGAAAGGTTCAATGTGCAATTAGTGATATAAAGGCAGGTTCAGATGAAGAGGTTAGATTCATCGCAAAGGTCATGTCGATAGGCCAGATTCATGAGTTCGACAAGGAGGGAGAAGAAGAAAAGGGATATGTACTAAACGTTGAATTAGCGGATGAAACGGGGAGGATACGAGCGGCATTTTGGAATGAATATGCGAAAGCGATAGAACAAGAGTTAGAGATAGGACAAGTATTACGAATACAAGGATTTTCGCGTGAACGTGAGGGTGAAATCGAAGTCAGTGTAAATCGAAGTATAATAGATGAAGACACAAACATTCGAGTAGACGTCATGGAGGAGTGTAAGATTGGAGATCTGGTATCTGGTGCAGCTAATGTGCAGGTAGTTGGGAGAGTACTATCGGTTGAATCAGAACGGACGTTTTCTAGATCGGATGGTTCAGAAGGGAAAGTAGCTAGTATAACCATAAGTGACGAGACGGGGAGAATCAGGCTTGTGTTATGGGACAAGCAAACACAAATAATAGAATCAATTATAGAGGGGAAATCGATAGAGGTGGCGAAAGGGTACATACGGAAACGAGAATCCCAACTAGAACTACATGTTGGAAAGGGAGGATCGGTTAACATAGTAGAAGGAGAAGTTGAATTTTCTGTAAAATCGAACAAAATAAATACGCTAGAAATAGGAGATACCGCAGATATTCAAGGTGTCATCGTAGTAGCAGATCCAACAAGAGTATTTGATCGAAAAGATGGGACAAAGGGCCAAGTTAGGAATATTAGAATTAAAGATGACACCGGTGAAATACGAATGGCGTTATGGGATGAAAGGGCAGATATTGAGATAGGGCCAGGGGACAAAATATTGTGTACAGATATTCTGGTGAAAGAAGGTTGGCAAGAAGATTTGGAAGCATCTACTAACTGGAAAACTTCAATAAGTATTTTAGAGAGGTCAGAGTGAAAGTGTGCAAATCTGCGGTGCAGATTGCAAAAGATGTAGCCGAGAGAAAAACCTCACCAACAGAGGTCATCGAATCTACCTTGGCTCGAATTGAAAAAATTAATCCAAAAATAAATGCATTTATTACAATATTAGAAGACGAATCGAGGGAGTCGGCCCGGGTATTAGAAAATCGAATAGAACGGGGAGAAGCTATAGGCCCATGTGTGGGCGTTCCGGTCGCAGTGAAAGATTTGTTTGCATTTAAAAAAGGGATAGTACATACATTTGGTTCGGTTCCATTTTCCAACTATATTCCTGATCGGGATGCACCACTAGTTGAGCGATTAGAGAGAGCAGGTTCTATTGTTGTGGGGAAGACCAATACTCCAGAGTTTGGACATAAGGGGATCACATATAATGAAATAATTGGGAGGACAGCGAATCCGTTCGATATAGAAGTTACACCGGGTGGGTCTTCGGGGGGAAGTGCTGCTGCGGTGGCGTCGGGTATGGTCCCGTGGGCACAAGGATCAGATCATGCAGGGTCTATTAGAGGTCCAGCTTGTATGTGTAATTTATATGGTCATTTTCCGTCTGTGGGGAGAGTGCCCCATGCGATGCGCCCAGATGCATTTAAATATCATCTCCCGTTTGCAGCGAGTGGACCATTGACGCGGACGGTAGAAGATGCAGCAATGATGTTAGATGTAATAGCAGGTCCACACCCCGAAGATCCTGATAGCCTCCCGGTATTTGAAGGGGAATATGTTTCAGCTGTTGGAAAAGGAGTGGAAGGTATGAAAGTA
The DNA here is from genome assembly GCA_022450005.1 of Halobacteriales archaeon. Lineage (GTDB taxonomy): Archaea > Halobacteriota > Halobacteria > Halobacteriales > Hikarchaeaceae > Hikarchaeum. The sequence goes on along the minus strand of JAKURE010000006.1, from coordinate 26,201 downwards.
GGATATGATCGCACGTTTTTGGATAAGCCAATTGAAGAAGATGTCGTACAAAAAATTGAAGATGCATTAGAGGGATTGGAAGAGGCAGGTGCAGAAATTGTATATACAGAAATAGAATTTTCAGAATGGGAGAAATTGCACGAAGTACTGATGATCGGGTTAGAGATAGTCTATGCAGAAACCGCACATAATCTAAAAATTTCAACGGGTATTGATCTTATGGAACATCAAAGTGTTGTGTCCCCTGTCATTATTGATCGCATCCAGTCGGGGGAGAGAAAAGGGGTATTGGAGTATCGTTTGGCAAACAACCTACGGACAGAATTCTATGTGAGTTTATCGAGATTATTGGATTCAGTAGATGTATTGGCGACTCCAACCATGGCAGTTCCACCACATCCAGACGCAGAAATCCCCACAGAGATTGGGGGTGTTTCGATTCCAATGAAGCACGGGACTTCGCTTACATGGCCATTTAATTTAACAGGAAATCCAGTGGCTTCGATTCCAAGTGGATTGACTAAGAATGGGTTGCCAACGGGGATACAGATAGTCGGCCCAAGGTTTAGGGATGATATTGTATTAGCAGTTGCAGGGGCTTTGGAAGAAACTAGACCATGGATACAGAACTATCCGAAGTGGTAGAGAAAGGAAGGGTTAAGCCCATACATCTTGCCGTGTGAAGTATGAGTATGGAATTGCCATTTGCCCCAGTAGATACGATTATTCGTAGGAACTCGGGTGCACTCCGGGTGAGTTCTGAGGCAACTGAAGAGTTGGCCCGTTTGATTCAAATAGAAGGTGCAAATCTCACAATTGAGGCTGCTAAAATTGCGAGAGAAAATGGGAGAAAAACCATCCAGGAAGGAGATTTCGATATTGGAGAAAGAGATTCTGAAAGAGAGCTAGTATTACCTATTGCCCCTGTTGATCGCATTGCGCGATCGGAAATTGATGATCGGTATAGAATTGGCAATGATGCGAGATTGATTCTTGCAGTATATCTAGAAGATTATGCAGACCAAATAGCAAGAAAGGGCGCGATCCTGTCACGTCATGCAGGGAGGAAGACCATCCAAAAAGAAGACATAGAGACTTGTGTGAAAATTTTGGAAGAATAATAACTAATTATTCATAATAATGTAAATCGGATGCATGTTCCATGTTGGAGAATATACGCTCGAGTAGGGAAGGTTTACCGCACGTGCAAGGTGTTTCTTCCGTGCAGAGACAGGGGTCGCACGTGCAGGGATCACATTGGCAATGGGGATTGTCACAGTCCATTGGGTATATGGATGCACACGGTAGTTTATATATTTTGTGATATATGATATCAAATAGCATAGAGTTTATATTCCCTCCCAACTATACATTATTTATGAAGACTTAGCATATCCCTGTCTCAGTCGAGGCAGGATCCATTAGCGTGGCTCAATAACAGTGATAAAGCAGCTTTTCGGTGGAGCTGCTTCGGTCATCTACAGATGACCATTAGACTATTTTATACATATAATAGAGAGGTGGGAGTCACAATGTTGGGTTGAAATGGTTGTGCAAGTGGATTCCAAATTCGGGTGTTAAAGTTAAAAGTTCAGATTCGGATAGAACATCGTAGTGATTTTTGAGGGAATCTCCTATGTCAGGACCAATTCGTGCGGTGAAAATTACTTCACTTTTTAAGAAGGATATGGCATTATCAAACTCCCGGAATCGCTCGACTACATAATGATCGTTGTCGATGAATGGGCCGTACACATCGGTTTTGGTGTATTTATCTAAAAATGCAGATGCATGTGGTTGAGAACTAAGAGGGGGTCCATCATGATGTTCTATAGAAGGTATTTCAATTGACGATAGTTCGAAGAAGAAGATGGAATTAGATTCCGAGAATGCGTCGCATCGGATTATATTGAAACCGTGTCGAGTCAACAAGTCTGCTATCCCCGATAGAGATTTCTGCAATTGGGGGTGCAGTTCGTCTTCGACTATATTAGGAGTGGGGAAAAGGATGGCAATGGGGGAAGTGCCCCTATTGGCTATATGGGCCTGTAACTCCTCGTTTGTAATTGGTTCCATAGAGTGCGGATAGAATAGTTCTATTCTTGGACGAGATAAAAGCTCGCGGGAATAATGTTGGATTAGAGATAGATTGGTGGAGGAAAGAGCAGCAGCAACGTTTCTAGATGGGTCTATAGGATCTATGAAGGTGAGAGGCGATTCAAAAAAATGTTCACTTGTGCCATTTGGGTCTAATCGTATGGGAACAATCCATTTTGACATCTCTTTGACGGTGTTTGTAAAGCTCCCAAATAAGATTATGAGAAGCTCGGACAGATAGCCAGATGCCCCTTGAGTCTTGAGATCGGATCCATAGACGCCGCACCCCTTGAAGAATTGTTTAAGAAGTCTAATCTCGGTGGAAAGTTCTTCAGTTAGTTGGCCTGATAGATATGCCCCATGGAGAGGAGTCCTATCCACCGCAGATATGAGATCAATGGCAGATGTTGCAGCGTAGCAGGGGACTATATCTATTTTAAAACCGTGAAATGTACCTTTCACATAGGGATGATCTGCATATTCTTCATGTCCATCCGGTAGAATTTTGTGTCCAATTTCAAGGCCATATTTCTCTAAATCTTGTTTGGAAGTGGATCGGGGGAATTGAATAAAAATATCAATATCAACATCTCCACGCAACCAAGTATCGCGAGAAGTACTCCCTAGGTGAAGCGTATGTGTTTTGAAAGGGAGATTGGATGTTGCTTCTCGAGAGAGTATTTGTAGTTCTTTGGTGGCTTCGTCGAGCTTTTTTCTTTCTGAAGAAGTTGGTACTACTTGTTCTCTAACGCTGGCTAGTATGTTATCGAACTGTACCATAGTCTGTTATCGGTACTCCGACACTAAATGAAAGAGTATCGGTCTGATAATGGGTCGTTTATTGAAAACGAAACGAATATGTAAATTGCGTTGGTAAAGTCACATGCAGAGCCTTCATAACTCAGTTGGTAGAGTGCCTCGCTGTTAACGAGGATGTCCCAGGTTCGAGCCCTGGTGGAGGCGCTAGGCATGGTAGTTGAATATATAAGCCCATATTTGCCCTCGGATCCAGTCTTGTATTCAGCAACTGTTTTAGGGATTTTAGCAGTCCTTGGATTTGTTGGATGGGCGGTTACTCGAAGGGTCATTTCTGTGTGGCCAAAAAACCTGGTTGGAAAAACTGATACAATATTAGACGATTACTTAGCTACGAAAGAAGTTTTGGAACCTTTATCGTACTTAATTCCTGCAATAATATTTTATAATTTTGCATATACCATTCCTCAATTTTCAATTGCTATTGAGAGAATTTCTATATGTGTGATTATACTGTGTGGTGTGCTGATATTCCAAGGTATTATCAATGGTTTAGGGGAATACTATCAGACTACAAAGTATGCAGATGGGCTTAATATAAAAAGTTATTTGCAAGTTATCAAGCTCATTGTATGGGGCCTTGGGATTGTGGCCGTTGTCTCAATTCTGGTGAATAAAAACCCCGTCCTGTTGCTTAGTGGAATTGGTGCGATGACTGCAGTTCTATTATTGATTTTTAGAGATACAATTCTTGCACTAGTTGCTAGCATACAAATAAATTCCAGTAGTCTTTTCAAACAGGGAGATTGGATTGAAGTTCCCCAATTTGGTGCAAATGGTACCGTAGTGGATATTGCGTTGCAAGGAGTGAAAATCGAGAATTGGGATAAAACTATTTCAGTAATTCCCACTCACAAGCTTATTGAATCCACATTCAAGAATTGGAAGAACATGGAAAAAAGCGGAGGAAGGAGGATCAAGCGCTCTATCTGGATCGATATGAATAGTATTTCGCTCTGCGATGGGGAAATGTTGCAGAAATTTAAGAAATTTGACCTTATCAAAGAATATATTGAGGGCAAGCAGGCGGAAATTGGTGAGTATAACCAGATGAATGAGTTTGATTCTTCGGAGATCATTAATGGCCGGGGTTTGACCAATGTTGGTACGTTTAGAGCATATGTTGAAGCATATTTGAAGGAGAACGGAAATATCAATGAAGATATGATGTGCATGGTTCGGCAATTGGAACCAAGTGAGAAGGGACTTCCAATTCAAATATATGTATTTGCTAATGATACAGATTGGGTCCGTTATGAGGAAATCCAAGCAGATATTTTTGACCACCTTCTCGCAGTAGTACCGGAGTTCGGATTAAGAATATTCCAAAGGAATACAGATTTGGGAAAATAAGTTAAGGTTGAGATTACCACTCCACTTCGTCGGATCCAGGTACCGTTACCCGGGAGAAAGTAAATTTGTCGCCATCAAGTGGGACTGTAGCATCTATCCCCATCTTTTCTGATTGACGAGGGGGTCCAGAAGGGTCGAGTGGGGCCCCGGTCATAGTTGGGAAAGTTATAACATCTCGGTGTGGTTGTACACGGGTGTTCAGAGCCCAGTTTATCTGACGTTCATCGTAGAGATCAATATCAGTGTCAACGACGACGCAATATTTTGCTTGGCAGCGTCCACCCAAAACAGCAGCGATGACATTTTTGGGATCGCCTTCAAGGCGTTTGTCTATAGAGACAAATGCTTCATACATACCATTTCCTCCAGAATAAGGGTCGCATTTGACTAACGCTTGTTTCACAGAGGGTACTGCTCTTTCTGCATCTTGTCTAACAGTTGCACTCCGGGGGAGCCAATTCATGAGATTGTTTTCCGTGGGAGGAAAGCCAGTTAAAATGGTGTGATACATCGCGTCTGAACGTTGCATGATACCCGTTATTTCTACAACAGGACACATTTGTTTTGGGCCGTATGTTCCAGGGAATTCACCAAATGGTGCTTCTTCCACTAAGTTGTCGGGGTGGATTATTCCTTCAATCACCATCTCAGCGTGTGCAGGGACATCGACGTCTATCGTTTCGCATTTGACCGTTTCGATGGGAGATCCTTGCAACCCACCGGCGATTGATAACTTATCAACAAAGTGGGGAACATTGGAGATACTTCCCATAGTCACTGCAGGCGGGGGTCCAATGACAACTGCAACTTCTGTGGATTCGCCCTTATCTTGATTTACACGGTAGGCATACCCAATACGTCTTTCAGGGGGCGCCCATATTGTGAGTTCTTGCTTAGATTGGCGATACATCCTATGAATACCAGATCCACGGACTCCAGAATGTGGTAAATTAGAAATTAGAGATGCCCCAGTGACATAATCGCCGAAGTCATCTTTAGAGTGATGGACGATGGGAATATCATATAGATCAACATCATCTCCGGTTTTAATAATATCTTTTACAGGAGCTTTTTTCACTGTTTTTGGTTCGATTTGATTATTAGCAGCATCAATGTATTTTTGTACACCTTGTTCGTGGGTTTCAACGCCTACAGACTCAAGGATACGAGTTTTGGTGCCGTAAAAACCACCTATAACATCCATATCATGATCAGTCACGTTGGTGAATCTGAATGCAGGGCCCTCTACTTCACAGGATTTTTTGATGTAAGCTGCGATCTCAAATTTTGTGGAAACTTCTTTGTCTATGGTGACAAATTCTCCGCGTTTTTCGAGTTTTGCAGCCCACTCTCTCAAACTTTGTTCAACCATCAGTGGAGGATATTAGGCCTCATTTTCCAATAACGTTAGCGATTGGGAGATATGGGTTCGAATGCGTAGTGGAGGTCATATTTCTTCCGAGTGAGAAGGTAAAGAAGTTCTTCCAGTAGATCTATAATTTCAGGGACGATTCTTATAGAGATCAAGAGTAATGCCCCTACAACTAGAACGGTTAGACTCTGGCTGATGACTCGGTCTGCGATGAAAAAAGAAACGAGTCGGGGGTCATCATATCCCGTGATAAGTAGAACAGAGGGTACAAACCAATGGAACCATTGTTCCCCAAAGGAAATGGCAATGAATGCATTTCGAAGGATATTAAGGATATATATGAGGGAAGTTGTTACAATACATGCAATGGCTTTTCGAGAGAGGGAGATGGAGAGAGAAGTTATCAGTCCTAGGAAAATGGTTATAGTTCCAATTCCGGTACAGGCCAAGACTATATGTGTTAAATAATCGTGCCCAACTCGTGAAAATAATAATCCGCTTTTATGTCCGATAACAGGGCCATCGGTGAGGATTACATCAAACCCAGTTCCAAGAATAGTAAGGTATACATGTTGGGTAACTATGTTAATTAAAAAAATACCAAGGGGTTCTATAGTTTCAAAAGGCAAGTAGACAATCCCCATTACTGCAATCGCATTTGAGAGTGAGAGGTGAAGGGACTGTTCAGTGAGTAATAGATAGGCAGCATGAAAGCAAATGGGAATGGCAAGGAAACTAAGAACAGTCTCGATGGGTGAGCGCATTACAATAGCAAATCTCGGAGTTAATAGAAGCCAAAATATTCCGAATAAAAACCATGCGACTATTCTTATTTTCCGGGAGATATGTTCACTTTTGTTTTCAAAAACCCAGGCTAATGCAAATGATAAAGTGAATGTCCAAGCAAGAATATTCGTGACCCAGATTGGAGAGACTATAGATTCAAACATATGTCACTGGTTAGATTCTCTTCGTAGGATTCTTCTTCGATATTCACCATAATGGTCTTCAAGTCCAAAGGGTGCGGGTGAACTATTAATAGCTGGAGAATTGCAAATTGGACATTGGTCAGAGAGAGTATATAATGGAGAATCGTGGTTTGATTTCCAAGAAGAACACACTCGTATTTTGGACTTCATAGGAGGTTGATATGGCGCATTGGGCCACGAAGTACTAAGAATCTTCGTCTATATGCCGGTCGCGGTGGAATTTTCCAGTGCCTCCACTTTTGACTATAGATGTTATGATATGATTTGCATAGTCATCTAGGAGGGATTCTGCGAGTTTGTAATCGGGGGCAACAATTTTGATAAGATATTCGGGAGAACCAACATAAATGAGATCAAGTTCAACGTCGGGGGGAAGGACTATATCTTCTTCCGCAGACCTGAGTGCATCTCGGATGGAATCAATTCCATCGGGGGTGGAACACTCGAGATCAACATACCCAGAAATGCTCACATTGGATAAAGAAACGTTTTCGGTGGCGATGGAGATGATTGAATCAATTTCTTTTTCTGTCAAATCTAGTCCATCGAAGGCAGATTTGCCATCTAATACGGCGCGTTCAAAGGCAGCATATAGTGTTCCGTATTTGTCTAGAAATCCCGGTACAATTCTATTGAATTGGTCGTTGGATAAATCAGATCCAAGTGCTAGTTCTAGCCATTTGTCGGCTTTTTGTTCGTTTTTCCACTCCTGTATTTTCTCAGAGCGCTGGTGGTCATTAACGTCTTTTAACGATAGATCAATTTGATGATTGGATTCATTTACTGTGATAATTTTGCAAACGACTAGATGACCTTTTTTAACATGATCTCTTATGTTTTTTATCCAGCCTGATGCCACTTCGCTTATATGGATGAGTCCACGTTTTTCTTCATATTCTTGAAGATCGCAGAAAACACCGAAATCTTCTATGTCTGCGACTTCACAAACGACAAGCTCCCCTACTTCTGGCCACCCACTATATTTCATTGATCGCTAAGAGTCTCAATTATTTCTGCATGGATAATAGACACCCCTCCGGTTGATTGAGTGAGGGCCTCTCCACAGCCAGAACAATGCACCACTATTGAAGAGCGGTGGAAAAGTATCTGTTCGTTGTCACAGTTCGAGCATTTAACACGGTGGAATTTTCCAGACATAAATAACTACTCCTGCAATTCGAGCCTTCCGGCCCTCCATCCTTTACGTTGATGTGCTTTCCCACACGTAGTGCATCGGTAAACTAAGTTGGTTCGTTTAGTGGGTTTGTCTCCTCCCGGGACTTTTGAAAATTTACCAGAGTTTCCGATTCCAGAGTTTCTTTTTCGTTGACGGTCGATCCAATGCATCCCGCGTTCCCGCCCTCGGCGGGCTTTTTCTACTTCATGCTCATGATGAGCATTGCAATGAGGGCAATGTGTATTTAATCGACGTGGCATTTGCATGATTGTTGAGTTTCTTGTAGAACCGCCCCCTTAAAACGCGTTTGATCTATGCGTGGGGGATATTCGATGTATTTGGGTCTATTATATAGAGTTAGTTGGATTACTCACTTCGAAGCCATTAATTATCTCCGCAGTGAAGCAATGGTAGATGAAGCGGTTATTGATCAATGGGGATGCTCATTTACAGAAAGGGACTAAAATCGAATATGGAGATGAAGAACTCATCTGCTTTTCTGTTACTAGGAATGGAGATTACCATGGTCCCAGAAGGGTTCAGCTTGCATGCATAGTGGGAGTTACTGACGAATATAGCACATTCATGGAAGAAGAATATATAGCACACTTTCTCGAAACGGAATCGATAGATTCTGAGGATGTTAAAATTGTCATCTAATCGTGTGTGTCCTGTTTGTAGCTCCGGTTTATTTTCTCGACATTGCAAATATGTGTGTCCAAATCACGGTGTGATATACGATTGTAGTGATCCATTTGTGTGAGTTTTAAACAAAGAGAGACACGGTTATCAATAGATATTTTAAATGGGTGAGGACCTAATAAGGGTCGATGGAAGATCAAGCTCTAGAAGATGGGATAGTATTCCTAACCCAAGGGAAGAGAGAAATGACATTGTCGGAAGCAATTGGACGGATTGAGATAGTTACAAAAAATCCTCAATTAACACGGAAAATATTAGAAGAGGCAGAGAGGAGGGGAGTGATAGAAAGGGATGGAGTGAGTGTTAAATCGTCGGGAAATGTTTCGGGAGATTATAGAAGTAAGGTGAAAATAAGAGTGGGGGAATTTACATGTGGCCGGTGTGGATCTAGCCTCTCGACAGGCTATTTCATCATACTCAATGACAGAGAATGGGGACCATTTGGATCTACTTGTGTGAAAAAAATAATGGGATTTTAAAATTATGCCCCGAGCCGGAGTCGAACCAGCGACCTCCACATGTCCCAGACCACGAGAATGAAAGATTACATTCTCTTTGTCCCTATGAGTGTGGCGCTATAACCTCTAAGCCATCGGGGCACATCTTGTAAGTGGTTGCTAAGTACAAATAATGGCTTCGAATAGGTCGGGGGCAATCCTGAGCATTTGCTGTAAGGGTGGATAAGAGTTATGTGCAAAGATGCCGATCTCTTAGCATGGACATTCCTAGTTTGCTATCGGATTCAATTGGAGAAGATGAAAAAATTGTTTCCCGGGTTCTAGTAGCTAGTGGAACGCATATGATCACCACGACCAAACGTGTGTTTATACATCGCGAAGAGGGAATAATTAACAGCGAAATATTCGAAGAATATAGTCTCAATGCAGATCAGATTTCTATTTTTTCAGATAAGAGAAAGGCGAGAATTGTACTCAATTATGGGTTGGAAGGGACGCGAGAATTCTCGTTGAATGCGAAGTATTATGACAGAATTGTGGACCCACTAGTTCGAGGGGTCCTTAAAGCAACAGAGGTAGTAGAACCTGGAGAATTAATCAGGCACGTATATCGGTATGGTCAACTAACAATTGTTCTCACAGATAGACAATTCTTGAAGCATATTGGAGTAGCCCTATGGAGTAGAGATTATGAGAGTTTTAATTATGAAGACATGGGAAGGATTGATATTGAGAAGGGGGGAGTTTCTGCAGAGATTCTTATTGAATATAAAGGAAGGATGCAAAGGATCAAAACGGATAAAGAGCGGGCTAGACTTATTTGTGTTCAAGCTCGAAATGGACTTGCATTATATAAAGGTTGCAAAGACTATCAAGAATATGAGAAAAGAGTCCCGTCCGTTTTGGGAGATGGAACGATAGATAAGATAGTTCCATCTGTTTTTGCAGATTCAATAGACGCAGTTCCAAAAATTACAGATGAGGATCAGATGATCATAGCAGAGGAAGAGTTAGAAACAGAAGGACCTATTCATATAAAAACAGTGGCCATTCAGACAAAACTTCTACAACTGGAAGCGTCAATAGCAGCACATCGGGAAGACACTGAAAAGAAAATTAAAGAAATAAAAGATCTATTGGAGGACCTATGAGCCGATTGATGTCTGTTTCGAAGTCCTTAAAAGGGTCGACAGCTGCATGAGGAGTACAGATTCGCCGGAATGCGGAACCGGCGGGGCGCCTGTATAACTCAGGTTGATGCGGGATGTGGCTTTACGGCTGAACCGTTAAGAATCCGCGAGGTTAGCAAATGGCAAGAAGCTTTTACACATACATTAGAGAAACGTGGAAAGATCCCAAAGAAGGCAAATTGAAAGAACTTCAATGGGAACGATTACAAGAATGGAGAAAACAAGGGGCAATAGTTCGATTAGACAGGCCGACTCGCCTTGATAGAGCGAGATCTTTGGGTTACAAGTCGAAACAAGGTATTTTAGTGGTGAGGGTCAGTGTTCGAAAATCCTCGGCCCGCATACAAAGGCACAAAGCAGGTCGCCGTACGAAAAGACAGGGGGTTAACCGATTGACACGGGCGAAGGGCAGGCAGAGAATTGCTGAAGAACGTGCGACTAGAAAGTATCCTAATTTACGTGTTTTGAATTCGTACATGGTAGGTGTAGATGGGTCTAGAAAATGGTTTGAAGTTATTCTTGTGGACCCAAATCATGCGGCGATTCAAAATGATAAAGATCTAAATTGGATCTGTTCTAACGGGCATAAGGGAAGGGCACATAGGGGTTTGACTAGTGCTGGAAAACGAGGAAGAGGATTGCATAAAAAAGGTAAAGGGTCAGAGCACACTAGACCGAGCAGAAAGGCAAATAGAAAGAAGTAGACACCTATATTTCAATACGGGTAATTTATTTGTTCGGGGGATCTCACTGTGTTCAGAAGATGCCAATTGATCCTAATTTTGACCAGAATAGAGAAGTATCAGGGGAAGAGAATGGAGTTAAGATTTGGGGCTCGGTTAATAAGCCAGATCAACTAGGGATCCATGGGACTCATGTTGCTGTAGATTTCGACATATGCCTAGCAGATGGGGCCTGTTTGGAAGATTGTCCTGTTGATGTTTTTGAATGGGTGGATACACCAGGACATCCAGAAAGTGAAATCAAAGCGAGTCCAATGAATGAAGCACAATGTATTGATTGTATGTTGTGTGTAGATGTATGCCCGGTGGATGCTATTGATGTAGATCCGGGGAGAGCTGGAAGGATATAGGCATAAGCCAAATACATCTTAATTTTTCTGAAGTAATATCGCAGAAAGTGCATACCTTTGTGGCAGGGTTAATTAGTTACATTTACACACTAGGGAAGCAGATACAAGAATGATGGATAACAACAGTTCTGACATCGATATTGTTGTGTTAACGAAGGGTGTGCCGGACTTTCGAGAAGGAAAAGTTTCGTTTGATGAGCATGGGCACTTGGAAAGGGGCAAAACTCCAACAGTGATGAATCCCAATGATCGTTTTGCCATGAAAGCTGCACTGCAGACAAAAGTCCGTAGTGGTGGAAAAATTACGGTGATGAGCATGGGGCCTCCAGGCTACAAAGAAATATTGCAAGAGGCTATGAACATCTATGCTGATGAGTTGTACTTATTATCCGATAGGGAAATGGCAGCAGCAGATACATGGGCTACTGCCATAACTATTTGTTCAGCGGTGGAAAAGCTCGATCCTACTCCAGATATTGTTTTTGCAGGTTTTAAAACTGCAGATGGTGAGACAGGACATACAGGTCCCCAAACTAGTTGGGCACTTGAGTGGCCAATAATCACGCATGTGGTGAGTTTGGATGTAGATGTAGATGAAAGGAAAATAAGAGCAAGACGGCTGGTTCAAGGAGACATTAAGGAGATAGAAACGGTTGAAGTTGATCTACCTTGTTTTGTAATACCAGATCCAGAATTTGAAGCAGAATATCCACGGGCATCCCACAGGCTAAGATTGCAAAATTTGACTGAAGAAACGCAAGTGAGATCGGATGCTTATGAAGAGACTTTGACCATGTGGGACCACAAGGAGTTGAATTTGGATCCAGATTTCATTGGGCTGGATGGATCACCTACGATTGTGGGTCGTGTGGATCCGATCCCAAAGGCACCCTCAGATAGAGAGGCAACAATCATAGATCTAGAAAACAAGAGTGGATTGGAAGAGATGTTAGGAATAATGGCACCATTTGCAGGGGGGAAATGACGTGACGATTGATCCAAAAAAATTGACTATCGGAGATTTGACGAAAGAGATTTCAAAGATAGAAGATAGTGAGGAATTAAACAATATACTGGTGGCAGAAAAAGAAGGAAAGGGCCGAAAAGGAGCCATCAATGCAATTACAGAACGGATCGAAAATGTAAGTGGGGGGACAGGAGGAGATGGAGTATTCAATCCAAATTCCCACGATATTCGAGAGATAGGGGCTGCAATTAGAGAGATAGAAGACGTGACCAGTTTGAAGGCCATTTTGGATCTTGAAAAATCTGGTGAAAATAGAGCAAGTGCAATAGTATTGATTGAGAGTCGGATAAAAAAATTCTCGGAGAAGGTGGAAGAGGGTGAAATCGATGTCAAATCAATGACAATTGCAGGGATAGCAAATGCAATAAGAGGAATTGAAAGTGCAGATGAATTGAGAGGGTTACTTGCTCAAGAAGAAGGCGGAGAGAACAGAGTTGCAGTTAAAAAACAAATACAAAATAAGATAGAATCAATAGAAGGGGTCGAAATACTCGAACCAATAGAATATATCGCTCCTGAAGAAAAGTATCCATATCTAAATCACCCTACAGCGGATAAAAAGCATGTTCGGGCGTTAAAGGAGGGGAAATACGAAGATATGTGGGTATATTGTGAAACACAACGTGGAGAGCTCATAGATGTGTCCAGAGAGATGCTAGGAAAAGCACGGGAATTGATGGACAAATATAACCAAGATTACAAGGCAAAAGAACAAGTTGTGGCTGTTTTAATTGGGGAGAATATTGCACGGTTGGCAGATGAGTGTATTGGGCATGGAGCAGACATTGTCATATATACAGAACATAGTTCTTTGTCGCGTTTTATCCATACCGCCTATACAAAAGTTTTCTGCGACATGTCTCGTTCTCAGCCAAAGTGGAAGAAATATGACGAGCCTAGATATGTTATTTTCCCTGCGACGAATAACGGGAGAGATCTTTCGGCCCAAGTGCAAGCAGAACTAGATTCGGGTCTAGCTTCTGACTGTTCGGATCTATACATAGAAAATATAGTGATCACGAATCCTGTTAAAACGGGCATGCCTGGTGCAAAGAAAAAATTTGAACGAGTACTCCATATGAAGAGACCCGATTTTTCTGGTTTTGAGTATTCAACAATTCTTTGTTTAGATAACCCACACAGAGAATTTCATCCTCAAGGGGCATCCGTTATTCCGAGGAGCTTCCCCGTAAAAGAGTTAGAATCTAATAGAAAGGGAGAGGTGTTTTCTCATGAGATGGAAATTGAGGATGGTTGGGTAGACGTGGCCATCGTGGGTAATGAAGAAGTTGAAACGGGAGTAGATTTGACAGAATATGAAGTCATTGTCTGCATGGGGAGAGGAATTGGGAAAGATCCAACTGGGGGAATTGATCTGGGATTGGAACTTGTAAGCATGTTTGATAACGCGGCTTTGGGAATAACAAGAGGAATCGTAACATCTTCCTACAAATTTGAGGGGAGGGTGGAACAATATGCAAAAGAAGAGAGACAAATAGGAGAAACTGGCCAATGGATAAAGCCAAAATTGTATATTGGACTGGGAGTATCGGGGGCGATTCAACATAAGACAGGTATGGTAGAATCGGAGATTATAGTTGCAATAAATGAAGATGAAACTGCAGATATTCGGGATTTTGCAGATTACTTCATACAAGGAGACCTATTCGATATAATTCCTAAATTAGTAGAAGAATTAAGTGTCGGGAAAGGGAACCTAGCAAAATTTATAAAAGGAGAAAACAATAATGCGTGAATACGAGCACTATGAAGCGATAGTAGTGGGGGCAGGGCCAGGTGGTGCTGCTGCTGCTGCGGTACTGGCAGAGAATGATATTGAAACGATCGTGTTGGAAAGGGGAATGGAAGCGGGATCAAAAAATGTATCTGGCGGCCTTATATATGCGGAAGAATCTTCCCCATATACTATTGATAATCTCTTTCCAGAATTTAGAAATGAAGCTACAGAGAGGCCAATAACAGAATACAAACTTCACAATATATCTGGAGAAAAAGTGGCTTCATTTGACCTAAAGGGTCTTCATGAGTATGATACAAAATGGTGTGACTCAGTTCTTAGAAGAAAAATGGATTCTTGGCTTTCAAAAGAAGTACAAAGTAGGACTCAAGAAACGGGTGGTGGCCTCATAAATGGGATACACGTGAACGGGTTGTTAAGGGATGAAAATGGGAAAATCAAGGGAGTAACTTGTGACGAAATAGATCCAATCACAGCAGATGTGGTGATTGCGGCAGATGGGGTGACATCCGAATTGGCTCGTGCATCTGGGTTAATGGACTGGGAACGCCCAGAAGAATGGTTCCAAGGTGTGAAAGTGGTCGTTGATCTAAAAGAAGTAGATAACATATTTGATTTAGAACCAGAAACAGGAATTGCTCATTTATTTTCGGGAGATCTTTTCGAAGGTGTTCGAGGTGGAGGGTTCTTGTATACGAATCAGGAATCATTGTCTATTGGGACAGTATTCCACTTAGATAGTATTATGGAGGAAGAAGCAGAGAGTCATGAGTTATTAAACAAATTATTAACCCACCCATTATTGGGTCAATGGCTAGACAAAGATTATTGTGAATTGGAATATTCAGCTAAACTAGTACCAGATTCAAAAAAGGCCGCAAACCCAAATCCACATTTGGATCGTCTTTTACTTGTAGGGGATGCTGCAGGTCAGATGCAGGCCCAAGGGCCGATAATAAAGGGTATGAACCATGCGGTTACAGCCGGTGCGCTTGCAGCTGAAGCCTTTGTGGAGATGAAAGAAAGAGGAGATAGTGAGAAAGCTGGTGAGAGATATGAATTAAAGCTTCGTCAGACTGGGCTTATGGGTAAACTCCGCCCTCCAATGTATAGCGTTGTTAAGGTAGTGGCAGAGAACAAAGTTGCCACTGCAATAGTAGATGGTGTGTTGACCTCTCCTGTTGGTCGAGCAGCAATACGGACAATGGGAAAAAGAATAGGAAAATTATACAACGTACCCATCTTATCGATGGCAATACCAGATACTTCCACACCATACGTTACCCTCCCAACAATAATTGGTCAAGAAGTGGGAGAAATAATTAAAAGTAAAAACTTAGTAGATCCTCCAGAGTTAGCAGATCGGATTAGTAAACTAGCGTATGATACAGATATAGGAAAACCACACATTGAACTTATAGATAACTCATATGCCGCAAGTGGTGGTGCTGTGACTGCATGTCCCGTGAGTGCTGTTGGATTTGGAGGAGGTTGTTATCGCATGGAAGAAATAGAGGTGGATGGCAAGATTGAACTTCGGGTTAGCTTAGATACGCAACCGTGTATTGAATGTGGTACATGTGCAGTAGTAGCCAAAACGGAGTGGAGCAATCCAAGAGGAAACAAAGGTGTCGAGTTCAAACACGGATGATAGGTTGGATGACTTTTCAGATAGAATAGAAATTCTTGAAGTAGAACTACAAAGAGAAATTGAAAAAAATCAAAATGGCAGATTGGTAGAATGGAATTCTGCTTTAGATTGTCTTATGGTAGGGTTTGGGCCAGTTGTTGCCATGTACATAGAAGCCCGAATAAAGGGAAAATTAATTCCCATAACTCCAGAACAATTTGAAAGAATTGAATTAATCATGAATGGTTGGTTGGAAATATATGCAAGATATCATGGAGAAGATATTGAAGCTAATTTTAGCATAAGAGAAGCATCGTTGTTATTTCTTGAAACGCATGACATTCAAGATGTTGCAGAAATGCTAACGAAAATTCCCAAAAAAATTAACCAGCAACTAAGAGGGAGTAGGTGAAAGGTAACTTTCCCACAAATCTAGAGTAATAGAATCATTCTCAGGATAAGAATCGCCCCAGAGTTCTTGTGCTGAAAATCTAACTTTATACACCGGTTCGGCTAGATACTCCCCACGGACTATGGCATCTGGCAAGGGGAATGTTCCAAAGGTTTGTTCGATTATTCCAATACTCTTTTGAGCATATGCGGGTGCCCTACAATGGCCAAATTCATTATTAGATTTTACTATGACTTCATCCCCTATATGAAAACTATTTTTCATGGGTTCGACTTCTTTGAGCTTGTCTTTTTTGAATGAATCCAATACTTTAGTAGTCAGATTTGGGTCGGGTTTTGGTTCGTTTTGTTGTGCACCCAACGAGAGAGACTCTCGACGGGAATCAATATCTTCTCTCGTTAATATTCCCTTCTCAATTAACAACATTTCAATACTGTCGAGCCATTTTTCAAAATAGCTGAGCTGAAGGTATCGCAGCGGTGGAATTCTCTCTGATGCATGGCGTTTTTCATCCACTTTGTAGATACCGTGTACTTGAATTATTTTGTTTATTACAAAGACTTCCTGTTCCCATCTTTCGTGGAATTGGGCCGAATCCATTTTGATTGGGCCGAATCCGTGTATTCCTCCTAGATCGTGTATGGCTTTCATGTAGAGATATGAGAGTTGATATTTAATAAATATAACTGGTTATTTTGGAGGCAGGATGACTTGTCTAATTGCAGATCCGCCTTCTTCTAGTGCCTCCATTGCTTCATTGATCTCAGAAAGTGGACGTTTGCTGCTGATCATTTCTTTTAACGACATATGCCCCGCCACAACTAGATCTGCTAGCATGGGGATCGCTGTTTGAAGACTATAAGACCCATTAAAGGATCCAATTATAGATTTTTCCCGTACGACCATCTCATATAGATTGAGATTGACAGTATGTTTTTTTGCAGGAGTTGTTCCGACCAGGACTACAGATCCTGTAGAGTGAAGAGATTCCACTGCCTGTTCGACGACTTTTGGATTTCCAACAACATCAAAAGCATAATCTACACCACGGCCGTCGGTTATTTGTTTGATTCGATCTACAGGATCTTCTTCGCTGGCATTGATTGTGTGGGTCGCCCCGAGGTTTTTTGCTACTTGGAGTTTCTCAGGGATCATATCTACTGCAATAATAGTTACCGCTCCACGGACCACAGCTCCTTGTAGAGCGCTTAATCCAACGCCCCCTGCCCCGAAGATTGCGACGGAGGATCCTGCTTCGATGTTTGCCGTGTTCATCACAGCTCCTGCTCCGGTGAAAACACCACATCCTAAAAGAGTTGCTTCGTCTAGGGGAAGTTTATCGTTGATTTTAATTGCTACTTCTTCAGTTACATTGGTAAACTGTGTAAAGGATGAAACTCCATGGCAGTGGTATATTTTTTCCCCATCCCGGTAGAATCTACGTTCCCCGGTGCGGAGAGTTCCTGCGTGGCGGGATGTTAGCCTTGCATTGCATAAATTCGATCTACCCTGTCTACAATATTCACATATGCCACATGCGGGCCTCCCAAGTACTACATGATCCCCGGGGGATAGGGTAGTAACAGAATCTCCGACTTGCCGTACGATTCCAGCGCCTTCGTGCCCCATTACGAGAGGATACTGTTCATTGATATTTCCTAATGCCATGGCAACGTCGGTATGACATAAACTTCCTGCAACAATTTCCACTAAGACTTCTTCGCCGGTGGGCTCTTCTACTTCTATTTCACAAATAGTAGCAGGTTTTGATTCAGTGAATTTTCCATTGCTAGTTGGTTTTTCGAGAATGGCGGCTATTGATTCCATGTGGATTTATTCTTCATTTAGAGACTTAACTTCGTTTATAGTAGCTTAGAAGGGGGTCAGGAGGGAAAAGTGATAAATAGGTGTAAGGTTTGCAAAGAAAATGTGACTCGAGTTATCACTGAAGAGGATATTGCTGAAAATCTACAGGTAACAGAGATTATTTCCGCTGTCGAAAGAATGTTTGTTGATTTTGGAGAAGAGATGGCTGCGACAAATACTCGAGAAGATATTCTAAGTCCCCAATCGGTTTCTGGAGAAGATATTGATGCAAAGTCACATCTATTGAAAACTATGGGCGGGGTGGTACCATCATTGGAAGTTGGCGCCATAAGAATTAATTCAAACATAGTAACATGGAAAACTGCAGAGGGAAAACGAACTAAAAATAAAATACCGGGAGATAGTGGAAAGTACACAGGGTTGGTTATGCTGTTTAGCACTAAGACTGGGGAATTATTGTCAATATTTCCAGATGGAATTGTTCAGACTTACCGAGTGGCTGCAACAAGTGCGATTGCAGCAAAATATCTAGCCATAGAAGATAGCAATCGGATTGGTATTTTGGGAACAGGTCCCCAAGCTAGGGCCCATTTGCTAGCTTTTGAGGATATATTCGAAATAGAAAGTGCAAAAATATACTCCCCAACTCCAAAGAATCGAGAAACATTTGTTTCGTCTATGAGGGACGAGACGGATATGGATTTGGTTGCTACGACCACTCCTGAGGAAGTTTTTCAAGAGGTAGACATCATACAATGTGCAACTAATTCGTTGGATCCAGTGTTTAATATGGAATGGATTTCAGAAGGTACCCATGTAGGGGTATTAAATAGAAAAGAACCCCCGACTGATTTTTTCCAAGAGGGGATGTTTGACGTATTTGTACAATCGTGGCCGAAGATCAAGGTTTATGAAGAAATTGGAACTACAGTTAGAGAACGAAAAATACCAGCCAAGAATATTAATTACTATGTAGTAGGAGACCCGGCAGGAATACCAGAATTTTCCGTAGATGGCATGGGGGAATCTAATCAGATTAAATGGGATATAATTCCAAGTTTGCATGAGGCAATAGTGGGGAACATAAAAAGAGAAAAATCAGAAGATAGAACGGCATTTTATAATCGGGGTTTTGGGGCGCAGTTCGCAGCTGCGGGATGGGCTTTACATCAGCTAGCAGAAAAAGAGGAAATGGGACACATAGTTCCAACTCAATGGTTTGAGCAAGAAATACAAGGTACATGAGGGTTGCAGAGAAGGGAATTGATAGTAAGAATCCATATCGAGCCCCCCGATAGTCTTTAGTAGATAGATTGGTTATAAATTACAATGGCAGAGATCTGCTCAACGTGTGGGTTACCAGAGGAGCTTTGCATTTGCGAGGACGTGGCGAAAGAATCTCAACAAATAACAATTCGGACAGATACTAGAAGGTATGGTAAAGCAGTGACGGTCATCCAAGGTTTTGATCCGAAGGATGTGGATCTGGGAAGCCTTGCTTCATCTCTAAAAGCTAAGTTTGCTTGTGGAGGTACCGTTGAAAATGGATCAATAGAATTGCAAGGAGACCATACTACAAGAGTTATAAAATTCCTTCAAGAGAAGGGATTTACCGTGGCATAAGACCTATTGAGTAGAAAGAAGTAAGCTAAGTCATAGATGGTTAACGAAAAAGTTGCAGTTTTGATTGCTGCAGGGACAGGAATGGGTGCAGATGCAGCTAGAAAATTGGCTTCGGAGGGATTTAAAGTGTCAATACTTTCTTCTTCAGGGAAGGGAGAAACATTGGCAAACGAACTAGGGGGGTTCGGAGTGACAGGGTCCAATCAATCGAAAGTGGACATAAAGAAACTTATTGATGGTACTATTGATAGATGGGGAAGGGTGGATGTTCTAGTAAATAGTGCAGGTCATGGCCCAAAAGGCCCGATTCTAGATATTTCAGATGAAGAGTGGTATAAGGGCATGGACACATATCTCATGAATGTGGTTCATGCTGCCCAATTAGTTGCCCCTATTATGCAATCCCAAAAATCAGGGGTCATAATTAACATATCTACTTTCGCAGCATTTGAACCAGATCCCATGTTCCCTACTTCGGTCATATTTAGGTCTGCTTTGGCGGCATTCACTAAATTATTTGCAGATGAATATGCTTCTAAAAATATTAGGATGAATAACATATTACCAGGGTTTATTAATAGTAAGGGTCTGCCCGAAAAAGAAGAAATTAAATCTAGAATTCCATTGAATCGATATGGAACGGCTGGGGAAATATCTAGTTTGGTGAGTTTTTTAGCATCGGATGGGGCCGCATACATCACAGGTCAGAATATTCGGGTTGATGGTGGAATTACCAGATCAATTTAACTTATATTAGTTCCCAATTAGAATGTAAAAATAAAACGTCATCATTTAGATAGATCAGGGACTAACGCATCATACGGATTAAAAGATTATGTGCGATGATCACCCTCATAGAACAGATGGCGGAAAAAGTATAACAGTACAACAAGCAGTAGATGCTGCTTATGAAAAAACATTTCCCGGGAAAAGGACTTACGTGACAGCTTTAGAAACAGATAGATATGATTATAAAGATGTCTGGGAGAGCCTCAGAGATCCTGAAAAGAGATTGATTAGGGGGAGTGAAATACCAATGAAGGCTAAATCTTCACCACCACAAGGATCTCAAACGTGGGGGAAACAGCTTGTAAGGCCCTGGTCGGGGATTACCCAGTCATTACAATTACATTATAGAGTTCTAGCTCCCGAAAGCCATGGGAAAAAACACTACCATCAGAATGAAGCCATGTTGTATATTTTAGAAGGGGAGGGGTATGAAATCCATGACGGTCAAGAGTATAAGTGGGAAGCAGGGGACCTTGCAATCATAAGAGGGGGGACTGTTCATCGCCACTATAGTTCAGACCCAGAAAACCTATGTAAAGGTCTGATTATAAAACCAAAGGCAGTGTGTCAATTTTTGCATCTTTTATATCAGGGATTTGCAGAGAATTATCCCTCGGAAAGGTGTCGTGTCAATCCAGAATGGACGCCCGATGAACTTTGGACAGATAAAAAGCAATTGTATCATGCAGGGGATTTACTAGATGCAATATCACATAAAGAAGATGAACAAAAAGAACGTCTTAAGGAGAGAGTATAAAATGGCAAAGGAATACACACACAAAGAAGAAAGATTATCGTACAATAAAGGCGAAAAGGTGGCTTCTTACTATGGTGAAGCAATAGAAACATCAAAACAAAATCCCATGGCACAGCATGGGAGTGGGCCTGATAAAAAGGTCATCAAACCGGAAGAAATGCCTTGGGAATATTCTCAACAGGGTATACTGAAACATGTGATAAATGAGAAATTGGCAAAGGAACTAGGCGCTTCTGTCAGAGGGACCGACATATACATGCAAGTCATACCCCCGGGAGGGAGATCTGGAAAGCACCGTCATATGAGTGAAGAGTTGATTTTTGTGATAGAAGGGGAAGGATATGACCTACACTGGGATCCTACGTTACATGTGGGCCAAGATGTTGCACATTGGACATATCCAGAAGAAGCACTGAGGTTTGATTGGATACCAGAAGATGTCATATATATCCCAACAAATACAGTTCATCAACATTTTAATAAAAGTCAAGAAGTCCCTGCAAGAATTCTATGCTGTCAAAGTAGACTTTACAATACACTTGGTTATGGGATGGAAGATTTAGAGCAATTCGAAAATGCACCAGAATACGAAGAAACTGATTAAGACTCTATATAGATTAAATCGTCTTCTATGAGAAGTTTGTATGGTTTTAAGCTCATGTCGGGGAAGGATAAACACTTTCCAGAGGGGATATGATATTGGAGTTGGTGCCATGGGCAACTGACCACTTCGCCTTGGTAATCCCATGTAAGTTGAAAGTTATTTTCGCGTTTTCCAGAAAGAGTTCCTTCGTTAATGGTACCATTATTACATAAAGGCCCATATTGGTGGGGGCAAACATTGGGTATTGCATGGAAATCTCCGTCAATATTGAATAGTCCGATCTCGACCCTACCTATTCTAACTATTTTATGCCCACCAGGAGAGATGTCTTTGGTCTTAGCTACTAGATGTTTTTTTGCCATGGTTATTAGATATTATAAAGTTTTTTGGCATTTAGACCCCAGATTTTTTCTTTGGCTTCTTTGGAAATGGGCATAGATTGAATTGCACCTGCATCGTCCCAATCGTGATGTGGAATATCTGTTGCAAATACAGCAGTTTCTTCCCCATTGACTTGATCGAGGAGAACGGCTAATTCTGCAGGGTTTTCGGGTACTTCGATTGGATGAGTCCCAACATAAAATTCATCGATGTATTCAGAGGGCCGTTTCTCGAGGAGTGGTGCTTGTTCCCTGTGTTGCATGTATTCTCGGTCGAGACGGTACGCCGTCATGGGCATCCAAGATAATCCAGCTTCGAGGAAAACGAATTTGAGTTCGGGATAAAGTACAGGAATTCCCTCATTTACGATGTGCATACAATTTACTACAAGGGATAGCTCGTGTGCAAGAGTATGTCTTGTTAAATAAGGTAATTTGTGCATATTGAATGGGAATTCGGGGAAGTCTACACCTACACTGTGGAATGCGATGGGTAGGGAATGCTCGGAAGCAGCTTCCCAAATAGGACGGTATGTGGAATGACCATATGTTCGATCCAAGCCTCCAATTGGTAGGAAAATGGCCTTCATTTGTTTCTCGTTTGCCACCCTATCAATTTCTTCTGCTGCGGCGTGGGGATCGTGTGGAGCTATCGCAATGGCACCTATTAAGGCATCACTTTGGTCAAGAAATCGGTCGATCAGATAATCATTGTACGCACTGGCGAAAGCGTTGGCGTATTCTACAGATTGTAATATGGGAATTTTAAGAGCATTTTCCCCAAAAAGAACTCCAACATCAACATGATATTTCTTTAGTTCTCGTTCCGTGTTTTCTCCATTGGTTAGGTCGGGCCGTTTGGCGTGCTTGGATGCAGGAGAGTTTCTGAAAATATCCCCTAACTTCATCCCAGGCATAAAACCAGAGGTATCTCGGTATCGATAGGATTTTTCATAGCGACGGACTGCGTCATCGTAAGGAGGTTCAAAGTATTTCGCCATGAGGCCGGGGGTCTCCTCGATGTGGACGTCATTGTCTACAACGAAGACATCTTCTAAAGGACTTTTGGGGGCAGAATCTGATTTGGCCATGAGAATATATTTAGATAAGAATTTGAGGTATAAATAAATTCTCTTAAAAATATAGAATCGATCGAATGGAGATTGTTGGATGAAGTTAAGTGGTGTGCAGATCTAACACCAAAACTAGTGCGTCTTCTCCGTCGGCATAATAACCAGATAGTGAATGGTGGAATGAAAATCCAAATCGATTATAAAGAGATATCGCAATTTTGTTTCCTTTTCTCACTTCAAGTTTTACTTTTTTAATTTCTTTTGATTTAAAATCGTCCAAAATTCGAGATATCAACTGGGTTCCGATCCCATTCCCACGCCAGTCAGGAGATACAGCTAAATCTTTTATGTGTCCAAGGGGAGAATCGTCTTCTAAGATTACGTCTGCTATGATGAAACCTATTGGTGGAGGATAGGTATTAGAAAGAGGCAATATATCGTCGATGAGAGAATTTTCTGTGGGCACAGTTGCTACTAAAAATCCGGGGGTTCCAAGAAAATAATTGAAAATATCAAAAGTCCAAGGAGAAGGACACGATAATCGTTCTATTTGGAGTATGTCGAGCAGGTCTTCTTGTCTTGCGTGTCGAATCAATATCTGGTTATCATTAACATCTGTAAGGGGTATCAGATCGAGATTAGAAGACTCTATGAAATTTTCCACCATGGTCTCACAGCATATTTGTTTGCGTGTAATAAAAAAGACGTGGTACGAATAAAATTGAGTTCGGCAGGGTTATTTCCATTGCGTCGAACCGGAATCACATGTTTGAATCGGGCCAATTTGTTTCGGAGCATGTAGAGCCAATTGAAGATGTTCAAATTCAACCGAATGGTGTTGATCTAACCCTCTGTTGTGTTTTTGTCCAAACGAAGGGGGGCTGTATAGAAAAGGGAGGGAAAAAAATTGGAGATCGGGAAGAGATAGAGCCTCAAGATGGCCATTATACTTTGCAGCCAGGGGGTTACATAGTTAGATATTTTGAAACGGTGAATATTCCAGAAAACCATGTGGGATTTATTTACCCACGTTCTTCATTACTCCGGAATTCGTGTATGGTCAATACTGCAGTGTGGGATTCGGGTTACAAAGGAAAGGGGGAGAGTTTTTTGCAGGTTTACAAGGAAATAGACATAGAGAGAGGAGCTAGAATCGCGCAGATAGTTTTTGCTCGTGCAGAGAATACAGGTTTATATTCAGGAGGATATCAGGGAGAAAATCTATAGCTCTGTTAGTCCAGCTTCAACCAGGCGGGGGAGAACATGCCGAGGGGTTAAAGGACCCTCGAAAAATCGGATTCCAGTGGCATCATAAACTGCATTTGCAATAGCCGCAGGGACGGGGACAGTAGAACACTCACCAGCTCCTTTTTGACCATGTGAAGTGGAAGGATCGGGGTTTTCAAGTTCATCTATTTTAGTAATCATAGGTACGTCCGCGGCAGTGGGCAGATGGTAATCGACTAGAGATCCATTTTCTAGGTTTCCATTTGAATCATAAACCATCTCCTCGAGTAGTATTTCACCCAACCCGTGTATAATACCACCTTGGGTTTGTCCTTCTAGGAGTTTTGGGTTGATCAATTTTCCCACATCTTCGCATATTGCTGCGTCGACTACCTGGACAACTCCAGTTCCAGGATCTATCTCCACTATGACCCCAAAGGCTCCGAAAGTATATCCATGAGAAATATTTCCAGTTCCAGTTTCAGGATCTAAGAATTCTGCTTCAAGTGTTTCGAACTTGGCTGCCCCCACCAATGATACACCTTTTCTGAAAATTTCTGGACGGTCCTCTGGATCCCCAAATGTAGCTTTGTGTGCTAGTTCTTTCATAGTGATTCCGTTATCGGAGTTTCCTTTTTCGTGGATGTGTCCATTTTCGATTTCTACATCATCTTCATCTATTTTTAAGTGACAAGCTTAAAGTGAATCGATTGTATGTTTTAGATTTTCCGCAGCCATTGCGGCAGAAGTTCCACCCATAATAGTTCCCCGGTCCGCCCAAACACCCATATCATCGGTGGTTATATCGGAGTCTCCAATAACAGGAGTCACGTCATCGGTGGAGATCCCAAGGACGTCGGCTACAATTTGGCAAAGTGCAGTTTCAGTTCCCTGTCCTATACTGCAAATACCCGAGAAAACCGTGACTTGTCCGTAATGATTCATCTGAACTATTGCAGAGGAGTAATCAGCTCCTTTGGCACTTTTATTCCCTGCTCGTTTCATGATTGTTGCCATACCAATGCCGCGGAGTTTTCCATCATTGGTCTTGGGACTACTGCGTTCTTTGTCCCAGTTAAGTCGGTCCCGAACTATATGGAGGCATTCAGGCATATCAGAGTTTACCCATTTAAGCCCAGATGGTGTTCGAAGGGGCATGTCTTCTATTCGAGGGACATTTTTTAGTCGGAGATCGATTGGGTCCATTCCCAATTCTTCTGCGGCCATATCAACTAGTTGTTCTCGCACATAGGTGAATTGGGGATCGCCGTATCCCCTTACTGCAGATCCTGGCATTACATTTGTATATACGACAGATCCAGTGATGCGTTGATTTGGAATAGGATAGGGACCAGAGCAAGTAGCCATTGCTGAAAATGCTATCGTCTTTCCAAAACTCCCGTAAGCACCTGTATTTTGGAACATGTCGATATCCATTCCGACAATGGTACCATCATTTTTCAAGCCTAACTTTGCTGTGAATGTCTCAGGGTGCCTTCCCCGTCCAGCTTTTAATTCTTCTATTCGGTCTAGAACCATATTAACTGGCCTTCCAGTTACCATGGCAAGTACTGATGCACATATTTCATGGGAAAATAGTTCTAGTTTGACACCGAACCCACCTCCAATATCTGGCATTTTGCAGACTACTTGTTCCACTTCTAGATTGAGGATAGTATCTGCGACATACTTTCTCAATAAATGAGGTACTTGGTTTGAAGACCATAGTGTTAGTTTAGGAGCGGCCCGGTCATAATGAGCAACGCATCCATGAGGTTCTAAAGGAGAGGGATTGGTTTTGTGTGTTTTAAAAGAACCTTCTACGATTATATCAGCGCCTGCTAAA
>JAKURE010000059.1 GCA_022450005.1 Halobacteriales archaeon | reverse complement strand
AAATGTTACCCCATTTTTAATGTTAAAACGTGATAAATACTCTATTTTAGGAGTATTCGTCTGGGAATAGAAGTACTGGACGTGCTACCATAACAATGATTGTTAGGATGTATATCGCAACCCCTTCCTTTGGAATGGGTGTCTGCCCCACAATAAACACAAAGTAAGCCACCATCACTACATTCGCAGCTATTGCAATTTGTGCACCTTGTTTCTTCTTGTTGTATAAGAGGTATGCCCCATATAGAATTAATACCATGGCAACCACGTTAATGGTCCCTGTTACTGCTCCCAATTCTGCAAATGTGGCTGTTATTTCTGTAGCATTTCCTGATAGTTGATCGAGGACGATGAAACCTAGACTGAACCAATAGACAAGTAAGAACTTGTTCAGTGGACTCAATCCAAGGTCGGCTAATATTTTATTTGCCATAGTGGCCAGGTAAATCTCTACAAAATATAAATGTTACTGCGTTTCAAACTAAATAGATAGAAAAACTAAAAACCCCTTTTAAATATTCACGTATCGTAACACCGTCTACATGCTCGAATTATACCAAGCAGAAAACTGTCCGTGGTGCGTTTTAGTGCGCGATAAGCTAATGGAACTGGGCATTTCATATATAGTTCACAACCCCCGTCTAACGTCTAATCGAGGGAGAACGGTCACCAATCAACAATCCTACGATTCAATGATGAAAATTGGTGGGGTTGACCAAGTTCCTTTTTTAGTTGATCCCGACGCAGATACTTTTTTATATGAAAGTTCTGACATCATCGCATATCTCGATGAACACTATGGTAGTTAAAAAATTACCTTCTCAAGAATGGGACTATCCCCATCGAGTAACTACACCTGCCTATCGTGCAATCCACTCTATGTATCAAGATGTCTTGGGTGAGGACGAACTTGATCAATTATTATCTAATATGGAACATGGACGTGGATCCTTTTACTCTGTTATTATGTTGGGACGTCTCCTAGAACATGAAATAACCACCTCCAATGATTCCAAAAAAAGATCTAAACTGATAGATGATTATTTCTCTAAAATGCCCTCTGAATTTACACTAGATTATTATCTAACTTTTGTCAATTCTAAAGATCACTAGATAGTCTTTATATCGCTCCCAGTAAGACCCATATTATGGTGTCTTTCACCAATCCTATAAAAGCCAGTGCCCACTGCGACGGACCGTGTGGAGTTTACGACCCGGCCAGTGCACGAATAGCAGCAGAAGCCGTACAGTCAATGACAACTAAAATGTTGGCTTTAGAACATCCCGATTCTTCCAACACAGCCGCAATGGCTGGATTTCTAAACACGATGAGCAGGTATGCCTCTATAAAAGAAGAGCAAGCCCATCTAACGAAAAGCGAATTATTGGTTCTCTGGACTGATTATTTCAAACCCGAACACCTAGAATCCAACCCAAACTTACATGACCTTTTCTGGAGGGCCACTAAACTCTGTAGCGCCTGTAAAGTAGAAGTAAGTCCCACTCACGCACAAGACCTCATGGACATAATAGAAGAAATTCACAATGTCTTTTGGGCAACCAAAGGGCGTGAGGTTCCGTGGATCCGAGCAAGCTAGACGGTCCATTCCAAGTCCTTGTCAGCGGCTCCAGTATGTGGCCCACACTGAGCGATGGTGATAAGGTAATCTGCAATCCTCTAGCCTATTCACATTCCAGACCCGAGGTTGGAGACGTAGTTCTCGTACAACACCCGTTCCATTCCAATCTGCTCATTATCAAAAGAATTTCCGAGCCCCAAGCAGAGGGGGAATTTTCACTCACGGGGGACAATCCAGATCCAACTAGTAGTGATGATAGCCATAATTTTGGCCCAGTTCCAAAATCTGCCATTCTGGGAAAAATAATAATCAATTAGTCGATAATTTCTTCCATCCAACCTAGTGAAGTTCATTATGTACTATACCAAACTCTAATCCATAGGTATCATTTCATGTATACACTCCGGGGGCATATTTTTGAATAAAGTTGACCGCTCAATTCTAAAGTTCGTCGTGATGGCCCATGCAACCGTGCATATATTTGAACTTTCAATTCCCATTTTTGTCGCCATCTGGCTCTTCGAATTCAACACCACTCCTGCCATTATTGGCCTCACCGTTACTGTAGGATATGGTCTATTTGGATTAGGTTCTCTTCCTAGTGGAATTCTCGCAGATCACATTAGTTCTAAAAAATTGATTTTACTATGTTTACTTGGCATGGCATCATCGTTCTATTTATTAAGTATATCTTCAAGTTTGATCACCATTGCATTGGCATTATTTTTATGGGGGTCTGCCGCTAGTATCTATCATCCTACCGGACTTTCTCTAATCAGTAGAAAGGTCAAATCTATAGGCACCGTTTATGCTTATCATGGCATTGCAGGAAATATTGGAACTGCAGTCGGGCCCCTCGCAACTCTATTTTTATTATATTACTTTGACTGGAGATATGTAGCAGCAATTCTGGCCACTCTCTCCTTATTGGTTGCCATTCTTTCATCTCAAATAAAAATTGAAGATACATTTTCAGGCTCTCTTGACACCAAAACCCTTGCATCAAGTGACACTCTGAAACAAACCTCTCATAACATCAAGTCCCTTCTTGCCGGTGTTTTTTTACTAATATTTGTATTAGTTGTTTCTTATGGATTTTACTACCGAAGCATACTAACATTCCTCCCCGTGGTGTTATCCATTCTCCAAACCGATCCTATCTCGTTCATTGGATTCTCTTTTAATTCTTCTGACTATTTCTACGCTGGTATCCTGATCGTTGGGGCACTGGGACAATATGTGGCAGGAAAAATTTCGGACCGTTTCAAACCCGAATTACCACTTCTTATTGGCTACTTCGCTCTTGCATTATTGGCCTTTCTTTTCTTACCCGCGGTCCAATCTGGAATAATAATTTTCGCCATATTTGGGATTGCACTGGGATTTTTCCTTTTCTACATCCAACCCTTGCAAGCAACTTTGATTGGTCTCCACACTCCTGAAAAAACACGTGGGCTGTCGTTTGGAATTACTTTTACAGGTGTTTATGGGATAGGTGCACTTGGAGCCGCCGCCGCAGGTGTACTTTTAACATATTCCAGTCCTTTAGCCCTTTTCACCACACTCGCTGTGGTAATGTTATTCGCATCCTCTCTCATTTATCTGATAAAAAAATCTACATACCCTGATCTTCTCTCCTGATGCCCCAATCGGAAAGAAGTAGTACTCCCGACCCATCTTTTTTTCAATGGATCGCACCGATAGAAGTTTTGCACTTATGCTTAGTTTCGCCCATGGGCTTGACCACATCACTAGAAGGCTCATACCACCTCTCATACCGATATGGGCGTTTCTTTTTGGAACTCCCCTGTGGCAAATAGCACTCATACCTGCACTATTGCTCTTTGGAAGCGCCATTTTTCACATACCCGCTGGTATCATCTCCGATTCACGAGATAGAAGATACTTATTGCCTTTTGGGACTGGGCTTCTCGGATTGAGTTATCTATTATTCACTTTTGCCGCATTCAGTTCGTTTCTAGATTTCACCACT
>JAKURE010000058.1 GCA_022450005.1 Halobacteriales archaeon | reverse complement strand
CCCTCCAAAATAGGCGATTGATGCACTCTCTATTCGGCTATCTCTTCTATCATCGTCCCAACTTTAATAACGCCCCCGCCTATTATGTCTGCTCTAAGGCCTCCTCTATTTTCTAATGCCTCCATAACACCCTTTGTAGTAAGAGCCTCCATGTGGCGACAAGGGGTGCAAAGACAGATTCCTTTACAAACCACTTCTCCAATTCTAAATTCTTTTCCAACAAGGTCATTCAAAGCCACACCCCTCGTAGTTATATTCCGCCTATGTGTTCCTGGTTCAATCTCAATTTGATACTCATTAAGTACTCCCTCTACTGCTTCTGCTTCTATTAACGTCAAATCCCTCCCATTCGTATCTGACTCTTCTGCATATCTATTACTCTTAGAAAATGTGCCTTTCCCTTCATAATATCGATCGCCTTCAATTCCTCTCCCTGCTATGACTACAATCTCTTCTCTTGGGGTGACCTTTTCTGCACCCTGACTAGCTGTGTGAATTAACTCCACCGTCCCTTTAATCATTTTCCTAACACCGTAAAGTGGAGTCCTCTCTACTTATAATATCGTGTCTTCTTCAATTCCTGTTTCATAAACAATCTCTCTAAGTTCTGAGAGTAGTTGTGGATGGTACGTTTCCAATAACGACACATCCACCCTTAATTCCTCTAACCTATCCCGAACTCTAGAAATGGCCTGATATCTCTTGTTCTCACTAACTCTGACTTCTCTGCTAATATATTTCCTTTCAGTTTCAGTTATTATTGCCCGTGTACGCGCCATTTCCTCACAATCCTCCTCCCCCGCGAGCTTTATTAGGTATGCATATATTTAAACATTTGCAAATATAGCTACGTATGCTTATCTGCTAATATATGCATATATGTAAACTTAGTACTAACTCCATTTTTTACCAATTGAGTTTATAACAGTGTCTCAATTAGAGCATTTATTCCGCCACTAATTTCTACTTTGTAGGGTTCGTGATTCTCAATTTTCTTACAAGATTTTGGAAGTGAAAAAATAGATTCTATCGCATTTTCTTGTATTATTTTTAATTTAGGAAGTTCGTACACAAGCTTTCCATTAGTGTATATGTCAACTAGTTGTTCTTCTCCTTCTAGTTCCTCCCCCCTCAACGCAAGAATATCTTTCTGATACTTTCCATTTTTAACAATTCTACGTATGCTCTTTTCCCCCGGATACGTTCGTTTCCCGTCTGAAAATTTCATACTTGGTGTCTTTTTTCCATTTTCTTCTGTCTGTACTAGTTTGTACACTATTTCTGCAACAGGGATCTCTCGACTAGTTACCAAATTTCCACCCACTCCAAATCCCGTTGCAATCCCTCCTTCTTGTAAAAATTGATCAATCTTATACTCGTCCAATCCTGATGTGATGTATATCCCCAATTCTCCTGTTATTCCCTTCACTTGTTTAGATAGTGACACAAGATCCCCTGAATCTAATCGGACACCTTTTATGTTAACTCCCCTGGATTGTACAATTGCCTTTACCCTTTCTGCACCTGTTATCGTATCATATGTGTCAATAAGTAGGATTGATTCTTCACCGTATGTTTCTATAAATGACTCAAATGCCTCTTCTTCAGTTTCGTAGCTCTGCATCCATGAATGGGCCATAGTCCCCATCACTGGAATTCCGTACATGACTCCTGCAGCTAAATTAGATGTACCTTCAAACCCACCTATGTATGCTGCCCTTGAAGCTTTGATCCCCGCTTCAACACCGTGTGCCCTTCTAGCCCCAAATTCTATAAGTGATTGTCCCTTACCATGTTTTTGTACTGTATCATATATCCTTGCAGCCTTTGTAGCAATCAAACTTTGAAACCCGATCTGATTAATTAATACAGTTTCTAAAATCTGGGCTTCCACTATTGGTGCAGTTATCTCAATGATGGGCTCATGTTGGAATACGACCGAACCCTCTGGCACTGCTCTCATATCTCCTGTAAATCTAAAATCAGACAAATATTCACAAAGACTTTTTTTGAACCCCATTTCCTGTAAGAACACCAATGCCTCTTCTTCAAATGAAATGGATTCAATATATTCGACAACATCTTCCAATCCTGCCACTATGACGTATCCTCGATTCTCTGGCATTTCTCTAAAACTCAGATCAAACGAAGAGGTGATATTGTGACCCTGCTCCAAATGCCCTTGGGCCATCGTCAATTCATATAGATCTATGAACAATGGCATTTCCGCCTTTGTCAACTCTCCAAATTTTTTCTTTTGTGATGTCATTTGTGGCGACCTTTCCATTCGAATATAGACGAGCATGAAGGGATTTGAACCCCCGACATCTTGGTCCGAAGCCAAGCACTCTATCCAAGCTGAGTTACATGCCCTAAATTGTCAATTATTGAGGCAACCGTTTAACCCCGGCGATACTGCATCATCGCAGGATTTTAACCTTTTCATGGTTATGGTCCATTCAAATGAGTTCTGTCATTGGGGAATATCTGCGCCTTTCACGCCCATTAAACGCATTTGCAGCTGGATTGCTGACCCTCATTGGATCTTTGATGACACTAAGTTTTCACGGCGGTTGGGAACTTGTTTTTATTGTATCCCCTCTCTTTGCCACCATCTTGGCAACCGCCGCAGGAAATGCCCTAAATGATTATTTTGACAGCGATATCGATCAAATAAACTCTCCACATAGGCCCATCCCCATTGGTATGATCTCTAAAAATGGAGCTTTAAAATTCAGCATATTTCTATTTCTCATAGCAACACTAATTTGCTTGGCACTTCCACCCTTTGCAATTTTCATAGCAATCTTCAATTTTATTTTACTAATCTTATATACCCCTTTGCTAAAGGGAATGCCCCTTGTAGGAAACTTCGTAGTTTCTTACCTCGGGGGGAGTACCATTCTTTTTGGATCTGCTTCACTTATCGGAGTGGAAGCTCTTCAGTATCAAACATTATTGGTCCTCTTTTCTCTCATCGTACTTTCCACCTTTTCACGGGAAATAATCAAAGACATTGAAGACATGGAAGGTGATAAAATCAAAACTCTCAAAACACTCCCCCTAACAATTGGGGTTAAGCCCTCTCTTGTAATCTCTACAATATCCCTTTTGATGGCCATTCTAATCAGTCCTTTGCCCTTTTTGAATGGAACTTTTGGCCTATTTTATTTATCTGCAATAATCGTCGCCGATTCTCTGATGGCATTTGCCATTGTCATCTCTTTTACAAACCCTTCTAAAGGTCAGATTTATCTAAAATATGGTATGTTTTTAGCTATATTTTCACTCATTATCAGCGGGGCACTCTAGATGAATTTACCCAGTGACGGTCTACTCCATGACATTTTTAGATTGGACACAATTGCAGTGATAGGGTGTTCTACCAATCCTACAAAAGCTGCCCATAATATACCAAAATACATGCATGAACATGGTTATACTATTATCCCTATAAACCCTCATACCACTGAGAACATTTTTGACCAGGTCACGTATAACTCCATCACTGAAGTTCCTGTTAAAATAGATATGGTGAACATTTTCCGTCCCTCTTCAGAAATACCAGATGTGGTTGATGCA
>JAKURE010000057.1 GCA_022450005.1 Halobacteriales archaeon | reverse complement strand
ACAGCTATTCTATTCCTCATATCTCCGTCGATACTTATGCTGTTTATACCAATACTCCCGTTTCTGGTTCATATCG
Organism: Halobacteriales archaeon; assembly: GCA_022450005.1. Lineage (GTDB taxonomy): Archaea > Halobacteriota > Halobacteria > Halobacteriales > Hikarchaeaceae > Hikarchaeum. The sequence continues at coordinate 3,741 of JAKURE010000057.1, read as the reverse complement.
CGGGTTTGGCAACCGCCAAGTTCTATTTGGACTCGAAAGCCAACTTGACGAAATCGCACGGGATCGAAACTGGGACCCGATCGAATTCCGTAGAAAAAATCTACTTCAGGAAGGGGAAGTTACTGCATTTAATGAAGAACGGGATCATGTAGTATCAGGGAAGGTTCTTGATGAGCTTGAAAGCAAACTTCCATTCTCAAAACCAGATATAGAGGGGGATGAATGGAAAATGGGGACAGGGTTAGTATTAGTAAATAAGCATAGTCTCGCCCCAACTGCATCTTCTGCAATTATTAAAGTCCATCCGGATGCGTCAATCGAACTCCGATATAGTTCAGATGAGATCGGCCAAGGAAACACCACTGCAATGGCACAAATTGTTGCAGAAGAGTTTCAAACAACAATTGATAAAATCATCATTGTTCGAGGAGACACTAGTGTTACTCCATTTGATCAAGGATCTATTTCAAGTAGATCGACATTTAACATGGGAAATGCCGTTAAAATGGCATGTGCTGATGCAAAAAATGATTTGTTCCAACACGCTTCTCAGGTTCTTGAAGTTCCACCAGAAGACCTAGATACAAGTCACGGTAGAGTTCATCCGAAAGGAGATCCCGATGCAGGAATCGAGATAACAGATGTGTTCACTGCAGCTATTTATGAATCTGGATACTTCCTAAAACGGGGTGGGGAAATCATTGGAAAAGATACCTGGGTTATGGAGGCTGGAGACCCTAAACCGGGCAAACCAGGCCGTGTGAACTCGTTCTACTCTGAAGGGGCGATTGCGATACAATTGATGATTAATGAATTGACGGGAGAGGTAGTTATTTCAGACATGATAGCTATTTTTGATGTTGGAAAAGCGATTAACCCAAAACTGGTAAACGAACAGATTATTGGGGCAATTAGTATGGGGATTGCGGGAGCACTGTATGAAAAAGTAATTTACGACGAAAAATCAGGAAGAACCATCAATGCAAATTATTCGGATTATAAAATCCCAACGATTCATGAACATCCACTGAACATTGAAGTAATAGTGTTAGAAGAGCCCGTGAAGGATGGACCATATGGGGCAAAAGGTATCGGAGAAGTTCCCATAGTAGCAATTGCCCCAGCAATTGCAAATGCTATTCATGACGCGATAGGTAATAGGATTAGAACTATCCCAATGACACCAGAAGATATATGGAAATCTATGAGATCAAATGGGCAATAAAGAGATGATAAAAAATGAAACCACTTGAAAATATCCGAGTTATAAGTTTAGGACAATACATGAGTGCCCCATATTGCACCATGCTGCTAGCAGATATGGGAGCAGAAGTGATTAAAGTTGAAAGGCCAGGGAAAGGAGATCCAAGAAGGGGAATAGCCCCATATCCAGATACTGAAAAAGAGAATCCAATGGGCGGAGGGTTCATGGCATATAATCGGAATAAGAAAAGTATAGTGATTGATCTTCGAGCCGAAGAAGGAAAGGAGATATACAGAAGTCTCGTTGAGAAATCAGACGTAGTAGTAGAGAATATGCGACCGGGGGCAACGGATCGTCTTGGGATAGGATATGAGGATCTCAAACAAATTAATCCAGCTGTGGTTTACTCAGCCATATCAGGGTTTGGTCAATTGGAAGGATATAGGGGGCCTAACACGGAGCGACCAACGTTTGACATAGTAGTAGAAGCCATGAGTGGAATAATGGCACAGGTGGGATTTGAAGATAGGGCCCCTCAGTGGACAGTATATGGATTGGCAGATTTATATTCGGGTTTGGTAGCAGCATATAGTATCATGTTGGCTTTGTTCATGCGAGAAAAAACAGGAGAGGGACAATTTGTGGATACTGCGATGTATGACTGCATGCTATCATTAAATGAGCGAATGGTCATGTTGCATTCATTCACAGGGGAAATGCAGCCGAGAGGGAAGTTAAGACATCAAGGGCCAAGAGCGGCATTTCAAACATCTGATGGGTATGTCGCAGTGAATGTTCCCGACAATATCATATGGGGAAGATTATGCAAAGTTATAGGAAGAGAAGATTTGATCGAGGATGACAGGACGATAAATGGCCCACAAAGAGCCAAAAATGACTCACTAGTTCGGGAAGCTATGGAAACGTGGTTATCAGATAAAGAGCGAGATTCAGTGGTTAATTTGTTGAATGAAAGTGGAGTTCCTGCAGGTCCCGTTCAGATAGCTTCAGATATATTTGAAGATCCACAGGTCGAGGCCAGAAAAATGTTGGTAGACATAGTTGACCCAGACTACGGCACCTATACGTTTGCTCGAACGCCAATGCGACTTTCTGGAGTTGATGAGATTGACAAAAATCCCGCTCCCAGACTAGGAGAGCATACAGTGGAATTGCTTCGGGAGATAGTAGGGATGGAAGAAGGAAAGATAGAGAAGTTAATAGAAGATGGAGTGATAGGTGGATAATATGGCGCGAGTGGATCTTAAAAATCAAAAGGATTTACCAGAAGAATACCAGTATCTAATGGGAAAAGACGCATTGGGAGAACGAAATATATTTCGTGCAATGGGGAACAATCCTCCAATTCTAAAATCATATATGTTGTATGGAACTACGCTATGGAAAGAATGTGGATTGTCGCCAAAGGATAGAGAATTGGTCATACTTGCAATAGCACGGGAACTAAATTCAGAATATGAGTGGCAGCAACATTATGATATTGGTCAAAAGGCAGGAGTGAGTATTGAAGAAATGAGAATTATTGGAGAAAATAAGTTGGAATTACTAGATGAAAAAATTAGTGTGGCATTGGAATATGCACAAGCGTTTGTTAGAGGAAAGGTAACAGGTGAAATTCACCAGAAATTGAGAGAGAACTATGATGATAGAGAGATAGTTGGGATTGCTATGTTATCAAGTCATTATTTGGCTACTGCCGAGATATTATTTGGACTGGAAGTACCATTAGAAGACGAATTTGTAGGATGGAATCCAGAGTAGAAAACTCGACTACCCCATCCCAGGCCAAGCGACAATTCTACAGGGGCTAGACTCTACATCAATCATGCGCCATGGGAAACATCCAAGTAAAACACGTTGGTTCAATAACTGTTCAATATCCCCACCTATATTTTCGGCATGGATCATGCCAGATGGGAATAGTTTGTTGTGCATGATGTGATAGGTTTCTTCAGGAAACAAGGCATCCAAATCACCTAGTTTCTTTTCTGCCAATCGTGCAATATCGGGACGGTGTTTTCTGATTGCCCCGTTCATGGGGTGGTCCATACTTCCATTATCAATTGCCAACCACTTGAATTCCATTTCGAGACACCAATCTGCAAACTCTAAATCGGGTCCAGGATGTTTGAGGAAGTATCGTTCTTCATCCCCATCGGGTTGGTTATATGCGAACTTATGATAACCCGTGTGTACAACTAGTGCATCTCCTTTTTTTATCTCTACGTCCTGTGCTAGTAGATCGTCTTTAGTATATACGGAAAAATCTTCAACTCGGTCGGATATATCAACAATCACTCCTTTAGTTACCAATTTATCTAGAGGTTCATCCCCTATTGCGATTCCATTGGTTACAAAATGTCTTTGTCCATCAAGATGGGTTCCACAGTGGTTAGGTATTTCTAACATCTGCGCATTTACTTTATGGTCTTTTAGGCGCTTGATATAGTACGTTTTTGCATTGGGATATCCAGGCCAAGAGGGACAGTTGTCGTCCCAGGGTTGGGTGAGGTCAT
>JAKURE010000056.1 GCA_022450005.1 Halobacteriales archaeon | reverse complement strand
ACCTGGTGGATTTTATTACTTATACTGTCACTTATAGGTCTGCCAATAACATCTTCTCTTTTCTGGAGATTGTCAGATAAAGGGGCGTCGGCTGCACTCACTTTTAGCTTAACCGCGCTCTTTTTTTCCATTTATTGGCTGGGTCACTTTTCATTTAACCTTTCCACAGTATTAATAGGATTGGCCACACTTGTCCTCCTCTCTCTGGGTGTTCTTTTCCTAAAAAGACCCGAATTACCCCTCAAAAGATTTTCAGAATCTTTCGCCGTTTTCACAATGGCATTTATGTTAATCGTTGCTATACGATCGGTAGATCCCTCTATATATCCTATTGGGGGTGAAAAATTTCTAGACTTTGGACTTCTACAGTCAATCCTACGCTCTTCCATTTTACCACCCGAAGATCTCTGGTTCGCGGGAGAGACAGTCCGATATTACTATGGCGGCCATTTAATTTCAGCGATACTTTCTATGCTATCTGGCATCTCTGCAAAATTCGCATACAATTTAGCTTTGGCTAGTTTCTTCGGCGCCCTCGTTTCGGGTGCTTATGGCCTCTCTGGGTCCCTTTCTACCTTTTATGGCCATTCTCATAGATTTGCAGGGTCTCTTGGGGCAATCATAGTTGGAATCTCTTCCAATTTTGTAGTTACATTTTCCATTTTCCTTTGGGCCCTCCCTCTTGGACTAGCGAATTCCGTCGCGCGTTTCGTTGGAAACGTAACCGATTTAAAACCTTTATATTTGCTACATCCTGATTCTTTTTTCTATTGGACTTCCAGCAGAGTCATTCGGGGAACTATCAATGAATTTCCATTTTTTGCATGGCTAAATGGGGATCTCCATGCACATATGATGAGCACTCCATTTATGATTCTCATTTTATTTACCATGTTTGCATACTATCTATCTCCTGCAAATTCAGTCAGAGAACGGAGATTATTAATTTTGGTCATCCTCCCCTTTCTATCTGGACTTTTAGCTGTAGTAAACACATGGAGCTACCCGACCGTTTTTGGACTTTTATTTTTAACATTGGTATTTTCCCCAACGGACCCATTGTCTATAATTTCCCCATCTCTGAACTCAAAAGTCAATTTGGAGAGTTTTAGACGTGAAATTTTTCGTATTGTCACTTCTATATCTCTATCTATTTTCGTAATCTTATTAGGGTCTTTAACAGTCATCCCCTTTTTCATTCAATCGGCATCGTTACGCACAATTGCATTTTTCCCTCCTCGAAGTGGACTCATTGAATTTCTTCTTGTATATTTATTTTTTATACTTATATTTTCAATCTATATGTATTCTGTACTATCCACTGAACTATCCCAAAGCCACAGTAGGATACTTTTACTATGTGTACTATTATTTTTCGCCGGACTTTTGTTCGGCGCTCCCGCTGTAGCAATACTTCTCCCCTTGTGCATAGTATCCTGGCTGCTACTAGAGCATTTCTCCTCAAAAGTTGGATTTGAATTAGTTTTATTCCTTGCCGGTGCAGTACTTATTCTTCTGACCGAATTCCTATTTATCCAAGAACAAGCCGGGCCTGGGCGAATGAACACTGTATTTAAAATCTACATGCAAGTTTGGATATTCTTCTCCATTGGGGCATCAATAGCACTCACACGTTTATTCAGTAATCAATTTTTAAAAAGTAGATCTCCTTCGAAAAAAAGTTATAAGCTACTCACAACTCTATTTTTATCCCTACTCGTCATTTCCACCACATTTTATGCTGGGTTTTCCATAGGGGAGCATTTCTCTAACGAACCAAAGTTCACCCTCGATGCCACCCTGGATGCTACTATAAACCATCCTCATGAATGGGATGCAATTACATTTATAGGGGACCAACCCGGGTCCCCAACCATAGTCACGGCACCTGGGTGTTGGTGCAATTCTGTGGAAACAACTCTTCCATATCGGTGGGTTAATGCACCCTCTAGTTTCACAGGAATCCCCACGATCGCGGGGTGGTCCCATGAGGTGGGCTATCGTGGAGAAGAACCGTACTTACAGAGAGTTACCCATGTGAATCAAATATATACGGGGTCTTCTGAACTTAGAAAAGAATTATTACTCTTTTATGATGTCAAATATGTTTATGTGGGGAAAAATGAACGAAGCCTTTATCAAGTATCTGCCTTCGATGATCCTTATTTGAAACTTGTTTTTGAGAATGAAGAGGTCGTTGTCTACGAACACATCCCTTAATATTTTCAATAACCCTATGCGTTCATTTCTTTGGAAGCACTTTTAACTGCCATGATAATGCTATCATATCCTGTACATCTGCATATATTTTCAGAAAGAAATTCCCTTATATCATCATCAGATGGATCTGAATTTTGATCAAGTAACGCCTTTGAAGCTATCAACATTCCCGGAGTACAATAACCACATTGGAATCCCTCATATTCTCTGAAAGAATCTTGAAGTGGATGGAATTCACTATCCTGGTATGTGTCTGCTAATCCTTCTATGGTCAATACTTCCGCCCCATCCATGTTGACGGCCAATTCCAAACAAGAGGCAACGACTTTATTATTTACCAATACAGTACAACAACCACAAACACCCACTCCACAACCTTCCGTTGTACCTGTAAGATGCAATTCTTGACGTAATAGTTCTACCAAAGTTAGGTTCGCCGGAATTTCAATCGTATATTCTTCCCCGTTGAGTCTGAATTCTATCTCGTGACGTGTAGCCTGTGTGTAGTTATTCATTCTGATACCTCCTCTATTGCCTTCAAAACTTTCCCCGGCGTTATTGGCAGTTCGGTAACCCTAGCACCACAAGCATCTTTAATCGCATTTCCTATTGCAGGGGGTACTGTAACGGTATTTGATTCTCCCACCCCTTTTGCACCATGGGGGCCATTTGGATCTCCCGACTCCACTACAATTACCTTTGATTCTTTGGGCACATCCCCGATTGCAGGAACTTTGTAGTCCAATAGTGACTTATTCACTTGCTGTCCCGATTCGAATACCATCTCTTCACTCATCGTGTGACCCAACGCTTGAACTGCAGCCCCTAAAATTTGACCTTCGCATCTAATAGGGTCTATTGCCTTGCCACAGTCCGCCGAATTAACCCATTTATCGATTGTATATTTTCCCGTTCTTGTATCTACTGATACCTCTGCATATGTGGCCCCTGTCATCCAAAATGCAGATGCATATCGGTCGCCACTACTCGCTTCAGTAGAGAAATACCCTTTCCCTATGAGTGTCCCTCCTCCTCCCACGAAATAAGAAGAAACTACTGCTCCTATAGATTCTTCTCCCGAAGGACTCTTAACTAGGCCCCCTTCAACTATCACCTCTTCTCTTTCTACACCTTGTTTTTGCATCACTATGTCAATTAATTGATCTTTTAATTCATCGACCGCCCTCAATATGGCATTTCCCAAGTGGAATGTAGATCTGCTACTTGTTGTAGAAGTATTGAACGGGGCGCTGTTTGTATTTGGTGTATTCACATTAACATATTCTATTCCTATTCCCAACCCATCTGCAGTTATCTGGGCCAAAGTTGTAATTATACCCTGACCAATTTCTGTTCCTCCTGTAATCACATTCACACTACCATCACAATCTAATAGCAAGATGGCTTCCGACGTCGAGGGCGTTATTGTGGCTTTCAAAGTAACTGCAACCCCTCTTCCTTTCTTAATATGGTCTCCCGTTGATTCTTCTTGTTTCAATTCCATCCCGAACCAATCCACTTCATCAATTACTGCTTGGAGGCATTGGGGGGCACCATGAGGCTCTATGGGTACGCCATTATATGTTCCCCCATCTTGGGTAATATTTCTGATTCTTAATTCTACTGGATCCATTCCCATCTCTTTTGCAACATCGTCGAA
>JAKURE010000055.1 GCA_022450005.1 Halobacteriales archaeon | reverse complement strand
GAACGGTGTGGAACATATGGTTGCTGGTTTGAATGAATTTCGTATGGCTATTTGGATGGAGCTTCCAACTGAAGAATAAGAAAGTGGGACATAACCTAATCCGATGGGAAGATCTAGAGTGGGGCTTAGAGTTCCGCTTGTCACAACTCCTATTTGATCTCCCACGCCGTTGAGTATAGCAGATCCAGGCCTAGGGATTGATCTTTCAGAGAGTGAAAATCCTATAAAATTGAGATTGGGTTCTTGTGAATTGAGTTCCAACAATGCATCTCTGCCGATGAAATCTTGTTCCAAATCAACTGTGAAATCGACTCCAGCTTCGAATGGGGTTCTTGGATTTGTTTGGTCATTAAAATCTTGGCCAGAAAGTAAAAATCCCATTTCAGTCCGGAGAGTATCCCGAGAGCCAAGTCCACAGGGTTGGAAATCCAATGCGTCCCATAGAGTTACAGCGTCGCTAGAAGAAAGCAATAATTCGAACCCATCTTCACCAGTATATCCCGTTCGGGAAACGGTGCAGGTGATTCCTGAAATGGTTGTGACAGTGGTTGTGAATCTCTTTAAATCTAAGAGTGAATCTGGGGAGAGTGCATCGATAGAATCGACCGCAAGTGGACCTTGTATGGCAAACATTGCAATCTCATTTGTAGAATTTTTTATTGTGACATCGAGATCCCACTCATCACGGAAATATTCCCACCTAAGAAACATTTCTTCATCGTGTCCAGCATTTGGTATGAACATAAATGATTCTGAAGAATTTCGATAAACAAGGGTGTCATCCAAGATAATCCCATTATCGTCGGTTATCATGGCATATTGTGCTTGGTTGTCGCTGAGTCGTGTGACATTATTTGAAACCAATTTGTTTGTCAAATATTCTGCATCTTTTCCATCTAGATATATTTGACCCATGTGGGAAACATCAAATTTTCCCACCGCATTTCGAACACAATTATGCTCCGCGATTATGGATCCAAATCTGATGGGCATTTTCCACCCTCCAAAAGTTGTGAATTTGGCACCCGATTGTTCATGGGATGCAATTAGTGGCGATAATCGGGGGAGCATGACTAGCAATTATATGTGGGCAGTATCCCTCTTGTATGTTTGGGTTAGGCAAGGTTCAATTAAAATAATTGAATTGAAAGTGGGCCGTATCGCCAGACATATCCACTTTAAGTTATAATGAGGGGTATGAATTTCAAAAAATTGGTTAATGGAAAGCCAAATAAAAGGCAATCAATGGAATGGAAATCAGTTGGGTTGTTGATTGATGGGCCCAATTGTTTTCGCGAGGAGTTTGATTGTGATTTGGACGAATTGAGAGAGGTTGCACTCCAGTATGGGAGATTGGTGGTTGCTAGATGTTATTTGGACTCATATGCACCTCCTGGACTAATTCAAGCTGCAGAATCCAGGGGTTTTGAAACGGTGATAACTAGCGGGGATGTAGATGTAAGATTGGCGGTTGATGCGGTAGAGATAGCAGTTAATGGGACGACTGAAATTCTTGCAATTGCATCTAGAGATATGGATTTTAAACCTGCAATTGAACTTGCGTCGAGATATGGTCTTAAGACGGTTGTTATTGCCCCGAGTGAACATGGAAAATCGGAAGGCCTAGCCAAGTCGGCTCATGAAACAATAGTTTTAAATTCGAAATGAATCCAATTCTTGACAATCATTGTCATTTGGATTCAGAAAAGGGGATGGGGATTGCTGCCGTGGAAGACTTTAGTGAAAGTGGAGGGACACATATGTTGGTTGTGAATCAGCATTCATGGAAAGATGGAAAGAATCCAACAGATATGTCTGATTTTGAAGAGAGATTCTACCAAACCATTGAAATAGTAGAACAAGCGACTGAGATACTACAAGGTCGCGCGTGGTCTGTTTTGGGAATTCATCCTGCGTTGATATCCAGATTGGTGGAAGATGGTCAAACTGTAAAAGAAGCTGGAGAATTCATGTGTGAGGGTCTAGATATGGCCGCAAAAATGATTGATAGGGGGGATGCGATTGCTCTTAAATCGGGGCGACCGCATTACGAAGTTTCACAGGAGGTATGGGAAATGTCAAATGAAGTACTTCGCCATGCGATTTCATTGGCAGCAAAAATGGGAATTGCTGTTCAACTGCATACAGAGGCAACGGAGGATCTTTCTGAAGTGTCAGATTGGGCGAGTGAAATGAGTCTGCCTTGGCAAAAAGTTGTTAAACATTTTGCAGGGGGAGTTTGCAAGGGGGTGACCCCAAGTGTGATCAGTAAGAACGAAGAACTGGAGAGAGCCATTCAGAGTGGAAAACCATTTATGATGGAAACTGACTACCTAGACGATCCAAGAAGACCGGGTGCAGTTTTGGGGATGAAAACAGTACCCAAAAGAACTAAATTGTTGAGAGAGAGGGGGTATGAAGAATTAATGGAAGTGGCACACGTAGATACTCCAGAGATGGTTTATGGGATAAAAACCAGAGATTAATTCGTTGATTGTCGACGAATGCACCGGCAGTTCCTTATAGGGGGTCAAGTTATACAGCGTTATGAAAAGCGTAGGGATAGATGGGATTTCCATTTGGTCAGGGAAATTAAGTCTAGACTTGGCAAATGTATTTGCACCTTCTGTTGGAGAAGATCCGGAAAAATATACAAAGGGATTGGGATTGCATACGTGTTCGTTCCCGGATGTTCGTGAAGACATAGTAACAATGGGGGCAAATGCAGCGTATAGACTGATGAAAAAGGAAGGAATAGATCCGAGAGATATTGGTAGAATAGATGTTGCAACTGAAAGTTCATTTGACTCCTCCAAACCTATTTCTACATATATTTCAGGGTGTTTGGAGCAAGTGTTTGGGGAAGAATTTCGTAATGTGAACAAAGGTGAAAGAAAGTTTGCGTGCATAGCAGGGACACAACGTATAGACGACGCCCATAATTGGATTCTTTCGGGGAGAAATGAAGGAAAATCAGCATTGGTGATTGCAACAGATACGGCATTATATGAGAGGGGAAATCCAGGGGAGGCTACACAGGGTGCTGGTGCTGTTGCTATGTTAATTGCAGAAGACCCCTCTATTGTGGAATTGAGTTTAAAACAGGGATATTCTAGTGTGGATGAGACGGATTTTTTGAAACCGAATCAACAATTTCCTAGTGTAGATGGGAAAAGATCTGTCCAAGTATATCTCTCTTTAATGAGAGATGCCCTGACAAACTTCGAGGAGCGGAGTAAAAAGATGGAGATAGAAGAGTTTCAATTTGTTCCGTTTCACGTTCCATTCCCAGGGATGGTTAGGAAAGCGGCTAGTTTGGGGTATAGGCATATGACTCGGGGGACATCTATCGAGAAGGAGTTAGAAGAAATTATAGGGCCAAAACCAGAAGTAGAAGAATTTTCAGAGTATGAAATGTATACTAAAAGTATTCGTGAATATATGAAACTCCTGGAGAAAACTGAAATATATCAGAAATGGTATAAGCGAGTTATAGAACCCACAATAGAAATATCAGGAAAAGCTGGTAATTGGTATACTGGGTCGGTACATCTTGCACGAACATCTGGATTGATATATGCTGCAAGGGAAAAGTTAGATTTGGTTGGGGAAAAGATATTAGTTGGTTCGTATGGAAGTGGTGCTCAGGCAGAAATTCATACGGAAACTATCAGAGATGGTTGGGATGAAAAAGTTAAAAAAATAGATATATACGAGCAACTTGAATCTCGCCGTCAGTTGTCATTTGAAGAATATGAACAAATTCATGATGTTCACAATTATTCCAAGGAGACTTTGTTAAAAGAATTGACAGATTACAAAAATGAATTTGCATTTAAAGGGTATGGAAAAATGGGAGAACATACCTACGAATTCATTTGAATCAGACAGGACTAATGAGTGGATTGGAGATTGGAGAGTAAGGTATCCAAGGGTGTGT
>JAKURE010000054.1 GCA_022450005.1 Halobacteriales archaeon | reverse complement strand
CCATAATATTTTGTGAAATACTTGGTTGGCTTGCAAGTTGTGTCGTGTTTCCCCCTGCAATTCCAGATCTCGATGATGAATAAAACCATATGGCAGTAGCGTTAGGGTAAATACGTAATGGGACGTATTGACAGGTAATGAAAGGTTGTGCTAGAGCTCCAGGTGCCGGGACCATACTAAATGCATTGGCAAATGGGTATGGATCTGCATTTGCCATTGATATCTACACTACAGCAGAGGTAGTATTGCAAGATGTAGAAAAAGTGACGGGGGAAATAGAAGGTGCTCCAAATGCAGATACGGCCCTTATTGAGAAATGTGTAGAGATTGTAGTAGATAGATTTGGAGATGGGGAAGGGGGAAGAGTTCTTACGAGGAGTGAGATACCAATTGCTTCCGGATTGAAAAGTTCTAGTGCCGCTGCCAATGCCACTGTGTTGGCTAGCTTGAGTGCATTGTCAGTAGGGGTTGGAGAAAATGGGGAAATCACTATGCTTGATGCAGCATTAATTGGAGTCCAAGCTGCCCGGGAAGTAGGAGTCACAATAACGGGCGCGTTTGATGACTCAAGTGCATCTATGATAGGAGGACTAACTCTAACAAATAATAATAAAGATGAATTGCTAAAACATGAAGAAAGTATAGAGTGGGATGTTTTAGTATGGACACCAGAACAAAAAGCCTACAGTGCAGAAGCGGATGTAGATCGATGTTCGTTTGTAAGTGGAGTTGCAGACATAATAGTAGAAATGGTAAAAGACGGAAGGTATTTAGAAGCAATGACGGTGAATGGACTTGCATTTTGTGCCGCTCTAGAATATTCGGTGGATCCCATTCTAGAAGCACTTCCGACCGTAGATGGAGTTTCGTTGTCAGGAACGGGGCCTAGTATGACCGCGATTGGTGGTGAGGAGGTCCTAAAGGAGTTAGAAAATGTATGGAAGATAAGGGGAGGGAATGTAATACATACTAAAACACAAATGGGAGGTGCTTCAATAATATGAGTTTGGATGAAATGCGATCGAAGATCGAAGAGATTGATAAGAGGATTATGAGGTTGATTGCAGAGAGAACGGATATAGCAATTTTGATTGCAGAGATAAAAGAGAAAGAGGGGCTTCCAATCACGGATAAAGACCAGGAAAAAAAAGTGATGCAGAGAGTATCTAAGAACGCGGATTTATTTGGAGTGGATAAAGAGGGTGTTGAGAGAATCTTTCAGATGTTAATTGAATTGAATAAAAGCAAACAGCGCCGAAAATTCTAAAGAAATTGGTAAGAAGAAAGAACACTTGAGAGGGCAGCACTGTTTACGGGTTTTTCTATTGAAGACAAATGAGATATGCTGATATTTCCATCAATTACCGTTTGGCGGTCGGTTCCAGGAGAATCACGGATCTTCGAATCTCTCATTTTTGCCCATACTTCGTCGTTGACTCTTGCAGAGTGTTCGTTGATGCTATGGGCGTCCATTTCACATAAAATAGAAGGGGTAGTCAAAAGCATATTTGGAGAAGCGTTGGTGGTCATTGGTAAGTTGACATTTAGATATTCCATCTCTTTTAGAAGTTTTGATTCAACGACGTTCTGTGCTAGATACGCAATTGCATTTGCTGCATGTGCATATTCATCTGGAGAGGGTGTATAAGGGTATTCGCCGAGGGGTATGAAAAGGGAAGATGAGATAGATGGAAAACCTAAAAAAGTGGACTCTATGGCGGCACTGATTGTTCCAGACCGCCCTAAGGAATAGTAGCCAACATTTGCCCCGCGATTGCAGCCAGAAATTACTATATCGGGTTTGAGTTCGAGTGCCTTGAGCCCAATGATAACACAATCGGCAGGAGTTCCGGAGACAACATATCCTTCTTCAATGGATTCTATTTGAATGTCTTGATCATAAGAGGTCATCCTCCCGATTCCACTCATATCAGACTTCGGTGCAACGATAGTAACGTCTGCGAAGTTGCTGAGGGAATGGTACAAAGCCCAGATACCATGTCCTTTAATTCCATCGTCATTTGTAAGTAAAATATCCATATGTGAATGGTAGACTGTTTAGATTATATTATCATTTCCAAAGAGTTGCGAGTAAGTGGGCGAATATTTGTATTGAGGGGAGCAGTGTCAAGTCCTAAAGATCATGCTTATCAAGGTATAGACACTGCGTGTAAATGTGAGTGAAGAAGAATTACCGATAGAGAAATTCTTTACAGAGGATACAATAAGTGTTCATTTAAAGGCAGGTGCACCTCCGATGGCAAAGCGAGGGTACATAACAGAAGTGAAATTTGAACAAGTAGGAGAAGAAATTTTAACAGAACGGCAAGTAAAGGAATGGGCCAAAGCGATAGAAGAGAAAGGAAGAGGGTCGGATAAGGGATTTTTTGAATTTGATGAGAGGGATATGAAAATTATCCAATTGGGAAACTACAGAATAACAATTGCACAACCACCTTTTTCAGATGGTTGGGAGATAACTACAGTAAGGCCAACCGTTAAAACTACAATAGAAGATTATGAAGGGGTAGAAGAGTTGACAGAGCGGTTATTAACGCGGCAAAGGGGCATACTCATAGCAGGTGCACCGGGAATGGGGAAAACGACCTTTGCGCAAGCGGTGGCGGAGTTTCTTTCGGGGAATGGTTTTTGTGTCAAGACTATGGCGCGACCTCGAGATTTGAAAGTTGGGCCCGAGATTACACAGTATACGGCCCTGTCTGGAGACATGGCAAAAACGGCAGATGTTTTGTTATTGGTCAGGCCGGATTATGTTATTTATGATGAAATTAGAAAAACGGAGGATTTCATCGTTTTTGGAGATCTAAGGCTTTCAGGGGTGGGGATGATAGGAGTTGTGCATGCAACGAGGGCGGTCGATGCGTTGCAGCGATTAGTAGGGAGAGTGGAATTGGGATTGATTCCACAAGTGACGGATACGGTCGTGTATTTAAAGGAAGGGAGGATTGAGACGATATATGATGTGACTATGGAAATAAAAGTTCCCACAGGGTTGATAGAAGAAGATTTAGCACGGCCAGTGGTCATGATAAGAAATTTTGTAACGGGAGAACTAGAGTATGAGATATACACATTTAGTAGTCAAATAGTGACAATACCGGTTAGTGGAAAGCAAGAAACGAGTGGCATGGAAAAGCTAGCTATCCAAGAAATTGAAAAGGAAATAAAATCATTTGTAAAAGGGGATATTCTAATTGAATTAACTGGGAAAAATAGAGCTACTGCGTACGTAAGTGAGAAAAATGTAGGGGCATTAATAGGCAAAAAGGGGGAGAGAATTAATAGTATAGAAAAGCGGTTAGGCGTGGGGATTGATGTGAGGCCATATGAAAATGGAAAAAACGAAGTTAAACAAATTCAATGGTCAGAAAACCAAGATTTCGTCGATGTTAAAATTTCGAAAAGGCACATCATCATTCCATCTGAAAGCCACATAGGGAATGCTATTGAAATTCACGCAGATGGGAAATATCTTTTCACGGCCACAGTGGGGGGAAAGGGGGAAATTCAACTAGCTAGAGGTAGTGCCATAGCGGAAGAATTAGAAGACGTAATAGATAGAAAGGGAAAGATATCGATAGTTCCAGTGGTTTGAATAAATTGGGTAAGTTTCAGAAGGTGAGAATACCTTGCCCAGGTAATGAACATAAGTACGTGTAGGATAAATTTGCCATATGTCAGAATTAAATGACGCCAAGAAAGAAGTTTCTGATGCATGTAACGTGGTGGCAAATGCGGGTTTGACCGAGTTATATGCAGGGCATGTTTCATCTAGAGTCGGGGATATTGCCCTGATTCCTGCACATCTTCATCATGATGGGAGGGGGATGGAATCGATGACACCTGAGCAGATAATTTCAGTTAATTTGAAAACGGGAGAGCAAGACCCAAAGGAGTTAGAGTTACCAGAAGAAGACACAATTCATACTAGTATATTTGCTGTTCGGGAAGATGTCAAAAGTTGTGTACACGCACACCCGGTTCATGCCACTGCTCTGAGCATGACGAATTCTTCAATCATACCAGCT
>JAKURE010000053.1 GCA_022450005.1 Halobacteriales archaeon | reverse complement strand
CCAAGTATTGCACAAAATATTATGGAACCAATTGTAGCATGAATGCTCCATCCAAATGGCAATACATGCAAGTTGGTTCCCTCTATCCAATATAACCCGCCGAGAGTCTTCGCAAGGTCCTCCCGCCACCACCACGAAGCCATAAACACTACCACTTGACTTCCAACAACCAATGCTACAAACAGACGTTTCCAACCTTTCCAGAGAACTGGCAACATAAATTCAGCTACAATTGCCCAGACAATGCCTAAGAACAATATTGTGTTATTGAATTCCCCATAGAACCAACCCCCAACTGCAGGGAATATTAAGAGAACAAACAGACTTCCTCTAGCAGGTGTCCACCGGCGAATGAAAAGTAAGAGAATTGCAGAAGTAAGACCAGCTTGAATTATTAAACTATACATGCCCTGCATCAGTGCAAAATCATAATTGCGATATATACAAAATCCCCTCCCACCGTCGTAGCAGAACGCTTCCAGAGATTCGAACCAAAGATTTGCATAAAGAAAAGGAAGCAGAAAAATGGCCCATGCTGCACCAAGCCCAAATACAATCAATATCTGTGACCTCAAACCATCTCTGCCACTTTTTTTATCAGCCCAAGCCGACCACATCGGTGCTGTAACTGATAGTAGGAGCCCGAGGAAAAGACCAATATGGGTAGGTGAAAGAAGAATATCAAGGCTAGATTCCACCCCAAGTGTTTCGTGCCAAATCATATCTCCAATCCCCGACAGTGCAAACAGAATAATTCCGTAAACTCCTGGTTTGTGCTCAGGAGCCACCTCTCGAAGGACATTTAAGGGATTTCTTATAAGACTTCCAATTCCTTCTTCTGGTAAAACGGCATAACATATATATGCCCCATATGCAGTAGCACCAGAGTACCACATGGCATGCCATGGAGTGAAAAACGTATCATCTACCGCTCCGGCAATATGCGCAAAAGAATCAATAAGAAGTCCACCTAGACACCATAGTCCTAAAACAAGAACGATCACATCGTAATATGGTTCACCTATTTTTGGTAATGCTCCACGCCGTTTGTATACTAAGAATAAAAGGATAGCAGCAATGGTGAGCAATCCAAAATAAATTGTTGGGAATCCGAATATTAAATCTGGACCTTCCGTATGGAGTGGATAAAATTTTCCATTCATATTTGGTGGATCACATCACCCCTTTAAAATATTTTCGCATTTTAAATATGCCTTAAAAAACTTTTATTCATCCTGAAACCCGATAAAAATAAATGGGATCTGCCAACAGACAATCTGTTATCCCAAAAATCGATTCTACTCTTTTATCTATTTTATTAGTATCTGCTATTGGAGTACTCGGGGGCCAACTCGTATCCCCCGCACTCCCAATTTTGATGCAATCTTTGGATATCCCCGAGCAACAAATTGGATTAGTCATGTCTGTATTTTTCCTTTCAGCTTTTGTTTCAATCCCCATTATTGGAGTTCTAGCAGATGTATACGGGCGCAGAAAACTCACGCTGATCGGTTTAATCATTTTCGGCGTGTCTGGAACTCTAATAGCTTTTGTAGATTCGTTTCTATATCTGCTTATTTTAAGAACATTCCAAGGAATCGGATTTGCTAGTTTAAGCCCTCTTGCAGTAACTATCTTGGGCGATCTATATAAGGGCCACATGGGATCTACGGTTCAAGGGATACGTGGTTCATTCCATGGTATGGCTGTCCTTTCCATCCCTCCTATTGCAGGATTTCTAGCAGATATATCTTGGAATTACCCATTTCTCCTATACTCCCTTTCTCTTCCCGCAGCATTATTGATATTTTTCGCCCTCCCCGAAACTCACGCTCCAGATTCTAGCCCTGCCATACTTTCTACCTTCAAAAATTATTGGTCTTCCATTCGGCACGAATTAATCAAACCCAATTTGCGGATCCTTTTTGGGTGGCATCTAGTTGGTTCTTTGTTAAAATCAACTGTAATCACTTTTCTTCCTATATTCATAGTTTTTTCACTAGGTCACAGTGCATTCATGGCAGGTGCAGTCTTGTCGTTTAGAGGTTTCATTCGCATTTTTAGTTCTCCTTTATCCGGTTTCTTAGTCTCTTATCTTTCAAAATCCGTTGCAGTCCGACTTACACTAACCCTTGCTGCAATTTCTATCGCATTAATTCCATTTTCCAATTCCATTTTGACTATTTTCTTTCTAGTTGGCATCTTTGGTATTGCGGATTCTTTGTTTATCCCCATTCTAAATGACACCGTCGCAGCTTCTACTACCTCTAAACACAGAGGCGGAATTGTCGCAGCCGTGAACACCAGTAAACCACTAGGAAAAGTAATTGGACCTATATTGTTTGGTTTGATCCTAGCTTATTATGGATTCACAATTTTGTTTGTTAGTGCAGCCATCTTATGTTTTGCATATATCTGCATCTCTTATCTGTCCACCAAAACCTCCCCTTTGTCATCTTTTTGAACTAAATAGAATCACTCTAATATCTTACTAAATCTACTTAACACATATACAATGACAGTTTACGATGTCATCGTCATTGGAGGTGGTCCCGGGGGCCTGTCCACCGCCATGTATACGACGCGCCTTGGATTCAACACTGCCATCATCAATCGTGGAGGTGGGCGCGCTGCTATGATGCGCAACACTCATAATGTTATTGGGGTTGTTGAATCTGTCTCTGGAAATGAATATCTCTCGACTTCTATAGAACAGTTACAGGATTATGGAGTTACTTATCTCAAAGAGTTCGTTACTAGTATAACTCCCCTTTCTACATCCGAATCTATCTCCTTCCAAGTACAAACCGAATCCGAAATTCACACCGCAAGTAGGGTCGTTATCGCAACAGGATTCAAAGATATTCCTCCAAAACCCCCTCTCCCTAGAACTGGAAGGGGTCTCCATTATTGCTTGCATTGCGACGCACACATGTTCAAAAACAAATCGACATATGTCATGGGACATGGACCAAGTGCCGCCCATGTTGCTATGACTTTACTAAATTTCACCGACGAAGTCGATTTACTTCTTCGGGGAGAAAACCCAACTTGGGATGGTACTTTAGACCAACAACTCCAATCTCACCCCATTGATATAATCAAAGAGGATATCTCGTCCATAGAAAATAATTCTGATGGTTGGCTCGAGGCGTTAGTTTTCGAAGATGGAACTCGGAGGGAGTATCATGGTGGGTTTGCGATGTATGGTTCTGAATATAACAATAAATTGGCTATAGATCTCGGCTGCGAACTCGATGAAAAGGGTCAAATAAAAGTGAACAAAGATGGATTGACCACCACTCCTGGTGTGTACGCAGTAGGAGACATAACCCCTGGCCATAAGCAGATCCCTGTCGCAATTGGAGAAGGGGCAAACGCTGGAATTGCTATTTATCTCGAACTGCGCAAATTTCCAAAAAAGTTTCCCCCCTCTTGACAAGAATCTATGTCATTTAAATTCTGGAATTACTTCTCCCCCAATCGTCTCGATACAATATTCCATATCTGAGAATCTTTGACGCAAATCGAATACAATATGGTCAATTCCTATCTCGTGATCTACATATTTTGATATCTCTTGAACAATGTCTTCCGAAGTACCTGCCATGACCAATCCTTCTAAATCTTCTACAGTTTCAAAAGATCCCTTTTCTGGACGTTTCCAGTATTTTCTCTTATTTGCAAGTTTCAATAAATTATCTATATCTGCCATCTCCACAGCGGTTTTCATATCTTTAGCAGGACTTACATCGGGTATTACCCCTAGTGTTGGCATTTCCCTTCCCATGTCGTCCGCCTTTTTCTGCATAGATCTTACAGCAACATCCCACGTCTTCAGATTTATTCTACCTGGCAACCACCCATCACAATATTCTACAGCCCGATTGGGAGATGCAGGGGTGGATCCTCCTGACCAAATTGGAATGGATTTCTTTGGTCTTGGATATATTTCTGCATATTCGATATCAAAAATTTCTCCTTTATATTCTGTACTTTCTCCTGTCCAAATAGATTTCATTATCTCTACATTTTCTTTTACTAATTGCTCCCGGTCATCAAACGGCCGCTCCAAGAATTCTCGTGGATAACTTCCCGTTCCTATCCCGCAAATAACGCCTGCATCACACAGATAGTCTAGCGAAGCCCATTGCTGTGCCAAATGGACAGGATGTCTCTGTGGATTAATTACGGCGGTTACTAATTCCAATTTCTTCGCTACTGATGAAACGAGACACAAAACAGTAAATGCTTCTAAAAATGTTTTATCTGAATCTTCATGCGCATCAGGTCCAAA
>JAKURE010000052.1 GCA_022450005.1 Halobacteriales archaeon | reverse complement strand
CGTGCAAAATTAACTGGGCACTCCACCGCACTAGAAGCTGCAGAAATAGCAACAAAAGCAGATATTTCTCATTTAGTTCTTACACACATTTCCTCACGTTTTAGTGGAAATTCCAATCTTTTACTAAACGAAGCAAAAACTAGATTTAATGGGGAGTTAACTCTAGCCCACGATGGGCTAGAAATCGATATACCTTATGTAGATTAATAAAATCAAAGCTATTATTTTGACTTTAACATTTTCTCTCACGATAACCAAATACCCATCCACAGTATTTTTTGCACGGGGAATGTACAGGGACAAACGTATAAGATGCCTCATAACGAATCTCCATCTAATTTGACGACATACGATAAGATCACCCAGAACGTGGTTGAAAGCATAACCGATGCAGAAATCCGTACATTGGCAGAATCTCCCCTCGACAAACGTGCTTATGTTGGGTTTGAACCTTCTGGAGTTCTCCACCTGGGACACATGTTAACTGCCAATAAACTAATTGATCTCCAAGAAGTTGGCATGAAAATCGTAGTCCTACTCGCCGATTTGCACGCATATCTAAATGGAAAAGGGTCCTTAGAAGAAATCCAACATACTGCAGAAATCATGCAAAAACAATTCATAGCATATGGTTTGGATGAAGACCAAACCGAATTTGTTCACGGATCCGATTTTCAATTAGAAAAAGAATACATACTCGACTTGCATAAGTTGGGAACTTTAGTTACTCTCAACCGTGCAAATAGGGCCATGGCCGAAATACAAAGCGGCGACGTACCCAAAGTAAGCCAAGCTGTGTATCCTATAATGCAGACACTTGACATGCACTATCTAGACCTAGATTTAGCGGTTGGGGGTACCGACCAAAGAAAAGTACACGTACTCGCTAGAGAATTATTACCCGAATTAGGATATTCAACCTGCCCTATGATCCACACTCCCATCTTGTCCAATCTAACCACTGGAATCGGAAAAATGTCTTCCAGCGTAGGTACAACGATTTCAATGGAAGATTCACAGGAATCCATCCATAAAAAAATCAACAAAGCATTCTGTCCCCCAACTGCAACCCCACCTGAAGATCAAGATGGAAACAACCCTGAAAATCCAGTATTACAAATTTTTCAGTTCCACATTTTTCCCCGATTTGAACAAATCACCGTAGAACGAAAAGACAAACACGGCGGAACTATCACCTATAATTCTTATGCGGACTTGGAACATGACCTAGAATCTGGCAATCTACATCCTCAAGATGCAAAAAAAACCCTCGCACACTACCTTGATACTCTCATTCACTCAGGAAGGAAGGAATTGACGGATCAATCTTAATATGCCCACAAATATAGATGGGTATTGCTTAAAACCCCACCGTCCAATATAGTATCATGAGCAACAAAGACGATTCCACGGAAGAAGAGCTCCAACGGAAAAAACTTAGAATGCCAAAAGATGGAGAAGTATTTGCCGTAGTTTCCGATATGCTTGGAGCTAACCGTATACAAGTCCGCTGTGCAGATAGTGTAGAGAGATTAGCTAGAATTCCTGGGAAAATGCGGAAACGTGTTTGGATCCGACAAGACGACGTTGTTTTAGTGAGGCCTTGGGAATGGCAAGATTCAAAAGCCGATGTCGTATGGCGATATGATCGACACGATGCTGACCAACTTCGGAGGGAAGGAACCATAGAATCAATATCAAACTAATGCCACAACCATGACGTCAAAAAAAGAAGATTTTAAATTTGACACTTGGACTAACATAGATTTCACCGACGATGAAGTTGACAAACTCTCTCGGAAAAATGACAGAAAATTCGCAACATTCAAAAAAAGAATAAAAGACACTGACCAATTCAAAGTCGAGGCAAATGTTTTCGACGATTCTACATATGCAGCATTATATAAATTAGTCCAAGAAGGACACATAACGGCCCTTGGTGGTCCCATTTCATCGGGAAAAGAAGCAATAGTCTTCGAAGCATACGGCGAGAACGACAGTGAAATAGCCATCAAAATATATCGCATAAACACTTCCTCATTTCGACAAATGAAAGACTACCTGACAGGAGATCCCAGATTCTCTGGCATTGGGTCTGACAAAAGAGATATAGTTCTGGCTTGGACAAGGAAAGAATTTGCCAATCTCAAAAGAGCTAGAGATGGCGGGGTTCGTGTACCCGACCCGATTGCTGTAAAACTAAACGTCTTGGTCATGGAACTTATTGGAGTCGAAGGAAATGTTGCCCCGAAATTACAGGGCATAGAACTCGAAAACCCAATTCTTGCATATGAGATCATCCGAGATTTCATGAAAAAACTACATATTTCTGGTCTAGTCCACGGTGATTTATCGGAATACAATATCCTGGTACATGATGGAGAATTGTGCATTATTGATATCGGACAAGCAGTCACTCACCGTCACCCACAAGCATCGACATACCTACATCGAGATTGTGAAAACATATCTAAATTTTTCAGCCGAAATGGGGTAGAAACGTCTGAAGAAATTTTATACGATTATATAACTCAAAAATCCCCCTAAACAAAGTTTAACTGGCCTCAGAAAGAAAAATCTATATTATGCAGTATGTGAAGATCCCTGGAGAGAGAATCGGCGTTCTCATCGGTGAAAGAGGAGCAACCCTGCGCAAGATAGAATCACACGCTAATGTTACCATTGAAGTCGATTCTGAGAATCATAGGGTGCAAATAGAAAACACAGAAGCACCCTTTGAAGAACTCACTGCAGCTGACATCGTAAAAGCAATTGGAAGGGGGTTTTCCCCAAAAGTTGCCCTCTCATTACTCAAAGACGATGATACAACGTTCGATTTAATCGAATTAAAACGTCTATCTAGAAATGAAAATGATATGAGGCGACATAAGAGCCGCTTGATAGGAAAACATGGGAGAACACGAGCCACAATGGAAGACTTAACAGATACAAAAATTGTGATTTATCGTTCGACTGTGGGTATTATTGGACCTTATCAGCAAGTAGATTTAGTCAGATCTGCAGTAGAGATGATAATCGATGGCTCTCGCCATGGATCTGTATATGGATTTCTCGAACGCAAACGACAAGAATCAAATGAGTCTAAATTTGAACAATTTTAATTAGAGCACTCGAATATTGGCCTCTGCCCAATGGAAAAGGCCATTCTGACGCTTCGAAAATTATATATAGAACAACAAACAAATCAAATCCACTTATGGCACAGCAGCTAGGCGGTCAGCCGCTGATTGTGCTCGCAGGAGGGGCTCAGAGAACCTCTGGACGAGATGCACAATCTATGAATATCACGGCCGGTAAGGCCGTCGCAGAAGCAATCCGGACCACTCTCGGTCCGCGAGGTATGGACAAAATGTTGGTGGACAGTTCTGGAACTGTCGTCGTAACCAACGACGGTGCTACAATTCTTGCTGAGATGGATATAGACCATCCTGCAGCAAATATGATTGTAGAAGTAGCTAAAACCCAAGAAGACGAGGTTGCAGATGGAACTACCACTGCAGTTGTACTAGCGGGAGAGTTTTTACACCAAGCTGAAACCCTTCTTACTCAAAAACTCCATCCAACAACAGTCACTCAGGGCTACCGACAAGCTGCTAAAAAAGCAAAAGAAATACTAGATGGGATCGCTACTGACGTTTCTAAATCAGACACTGAAATATTAGAAAAAATAGCGTCAACCGCAATGACTGGGAAAGGGGCAGAAAGCGCAAAAGATCTTTTATCCCAATTAGTAGTTGAAGCTGTCACATCTGTGAGCGACGAAGATGGGATCGATCTAGATAATATACGAATTAAAAAAGCAGTTGGGGGTGCCATCAATGAATCTGAACTCGTCGAAGGTGTTCTCATCCAAAAAGAAAGGGTACAAGAAAACATGCCCTATTACATCGAAGATGCCAAAGTTGCGATCTATGGTGGTAAGTTTGAAGTTAGAGAAACCGAACTTGATTCTGAAGTCAATGTCTCCGATCCCACTGAACTACAACTCTTCTTGGACCAGGAACAACAACAACTCAAAGATATGGTAGACAAACTCGTCGAGCTAAATGCAAATGTGCTTTTTACCGATGCAGGGATCCACGATGTTGCACAACATTTCCTAGCTGAAGCAGGAATCTTAGCCGTTAGAAGAACAAAAGCTTCAGATCAGAAAGCAATAGCAAGAGCAACTGGGGCTAGAATCGTCACCAATTTCGACGATATCAAAGAGACGGATCTTGGGCATGCCGGAGAAGTCGTACAACAAGATCTCGGTGGAGATCAACATATCTTCATAACGGATGTAAAAGATGCAAAAGCTGTGACGCTCATTTTGCGCGGTGGAACCGAACACGTAGTCGATGAAGTAGAGCGAGCCATCGACGATTCTCTGGGTGTAGTACGTGCAACTATCGAAGATGGAAAGGTTGTAGCAGGGGGCGGATCCCCTGAATTAGAAGTCGCTCTTGGAGTTCGCGATTTTGCTGAATCAGTCGGAGGTAGAGAACAACTCGCAATTGAAGCGTTCGCAGATGCAGTTGAAGTCATACCCAGAACTCTAGCTGAGAATGCAGGACTAGATCCGATCGATTCGATTGTGAGTCTCCGCTCCCAACACGATGGAGGTAATGTTTCTGCGGGCCTCAATGCAGACACTGGAGATGTCATTGATATGGCAGAAGAAGGCGTTTATGAACCCCTTCGAGTCAAAACACAAGCGATTAAATCTGCCACCGAAGCCGCAATTATGATTCTTCGTATCGACGATGTCATCGCTGCAAGCGATGCGCCATCTGGTGGTCAACCTAGCCCCGAAGAATTAGAAGCAATGATGGGCGGAATGGGCGGAATGGGCGGAATGGGCTTCTAGGGAAACCGAGAAG
>JAKURE010000051.1 GCA_022450005.1 Halobacteriales archaeon | reverse complement strand
ATTTCTTTTAAGTTCTGCCCATACGTCCGATGTATTGAAAGTTCTTAATTATCTGGAAATGGAAAGTCGCCTTCATCGAAGTGGGATCGGAACTTCGACTCAACACCAGCGCATTGCACTAGGTTCTACTAATTTCAACGTGGTATCCTCCCCTTGGAATTTTAAATACAAATCCAACCCCTCGGTGATATGTGAATTTGATATAGCCCATTGCAATCTTTTCGGGCCCTATAGTGTGACCGTAGCAAAAACAGCACTACGCCGCAAGAAACCTCTTATCCTACATGCCCACGTCACCGCAGAAGATTTCGCAGATAGCTTTCGGGGCTCTACCAAACTATCCCGCCCACTACGATCCTACCTTAGATGGTTTTACTCACAGGCAGATTGCGTAATTTGTCCCAGCAATTATACAAAAAACATCCTCCAATCCTATCCTATTAAATCTCCCATTTCTGTTATGAGTAATGGAGTTGATATAGATTCTCTCCGAGGGTTTGAATCTCTCCGTGAAGATTATAGATCCAAATATGATCTATCTGGCCTAACTGTGTTTAGTGTCGGAAACGTGTTTGAAAGAAAGGGACTCACCACATTCTGCACACTCGCCCAAGACACTAACTACAATTTTGTTTGGTTCGGTCCTTATGAAACAGGTCCTATCGCAAGCCCTTCTGTTAAAAAATGGACCCAGAGCAACTTACCAAATCTAACCTTCACCGGATGGATCCCCGATAAGAGAGGCGCATATGCCGCAGGAGACATATTTTGTTTCCCTTCCAAAGTTGAAAACCAGGGAATATCTGTCCTAGAAGCCATGGCATGTGGGAAAGCTGTTGTGTTAAGTGACATCCCTGTGTTTAAAGAATATTACACCCATGGAAAAGATTGCTTGATGTGCCATTCTATAGATGATTTTAAAAATGCTATCGATCTACTCCACGAAGATGATTCTTTATACAAAAAACTTTGTAAGAATGCACAAAAAACAGCAAATAAACATACTTTAAATATACTTTCTGAAAACTTAGAAGCTATTTATGCCTCTGCCTTTGATAACACCATATGATGCCTTCTGTAGCCTCGTTTTCCGATACTTATCTCCCCACTCTCAATGGAGTTACCTACACTCTAGCTACTTGGAAAAAGTGGTGGGATATCCGCGGGGGGGAAATGCATGTTATCTATCCTAAATCAAAATATGACCCACAACAGAAAGAGTGGCCTGTTAGCAGTATCCCATTTCCATTTTATCCCGGGTACCGACTTGCATTTCCTTTCAACCCTGCCCCTCCCAAAAACATGGATGTTGTCCATACTCATACTCCCTTCTCCCTTGGATTGGCAGGGCAAAGAATGGCCAAAAAATATAACCTACCACTGGTGGCATCTTATCATACTCCCCTTTCCAAATACGTTGGTTATATCTCCGCTTCACCTTTGATTTCCAGATCTCTTTCTAAAACTAGCAATCATTGGGAATCGCGCTTTCTAAACAGGGCAGATTTAATTCTTGTCCACAGTGAAAATGCACTCAAAGATCTCCGAGAAATAGGGGTGAAAGCTCCAATAAATCTTCTGAAAAATGGGATTGATATTTCTCTATTTAAACCAGTTGATACCGAACCTTTTCTTACCAAACATGGTCTCAACTCTGATCAAACTATTGTAGGATATACTGGGCGTCATGGCTATGAAAAAAATATCCACGAACTAATCCAACTATCCTCCTCCATCGACGCAACAATACTGATTGGGGGCGATGGGCCTGATAGAAAAAATCTTGAAGCCCAAGCAAATAAATTTAATGCCAATATTTTATTCTTAGGTCGGCTCCCTCGTGAAGATTTACCTGCATTTTATTCGGCATTGGACCTCTTTATATTTCCCAGTCCTGTCGAAACCCAAGGCGTAGTCGCACTCGAATCTATTGCTTGTGGTACCCCTGTTGTGGCAGCAAACCAAGGTGCTCTTTTAGAAACAGTCACTGGAGGGGTAACTGGAACTCACTATCAGTCTGGAAACCCCTCCTCATTAATTGAAAAAACATTGGATTCCCTCTCAAATAGGAACAATCTTCGTAAAAATTGCATATCCCATCGAGATTCTATCTCCATCGATGCCACAATTGACCAATTATCTCAGTTATACCAATCCCTTTTATAATTCTATTTTGCTACCATTCTCAAACTAGTTTGAAGGCTAATCTCTTGGTTTCCTTCTTCTATCTCATATCCAATCAGATCTCGCAAATCTACCGCATAATTGTCATTGGAGATTTTTAAAATCAAAAATCTTCCTTCAATTCCTATAATTTCTCCTGATAATATCACTGCGGGAATGGGGGGATATTCCAATTCAAATCCATATTCCAAATCAAATGTTTTCACTGTTTTATAATCTGCTATAATGGTATCCCACTCTTTCTCACTAACATATTGGCCAATGCCATTTATCTTTTCTTTGGAAATCACTCTATCTTTGATCTTATCTGCTATCCCTCGTTCTATTTGTCTCGCAGTTCTACCATTTGAAACCGTTTCAATATGAGCTGCTTTACGAGCGCCCTGCTCTTTCAATCTCGTTATTAGACGGGACATCCGCGTTACCCCCACTTTGAAAGTAGAAGGAGAAAAACCTGCTATGTAAACTGCATGCACTTCCTTGCAAGATTGCAGAGGCAAATCACAATTGCCTGTGCATCTCGCACATATCCAGTCATTTGTATGTTCTATACAATATGGAACTTTATCTTCCCCACAAGATTCATGCACACCATTTGCAATACTCCCTGCGCATCTACGTTCACCAAGTTTATAGTCCACAAATCCTCCCTGCTCAAGATATATTCGATCCAATTCTCCATTTTTTTCTAGTATTAAATGTGGTGCATCTGGCTCATTATTCGTCCCATCTATTAAGTCATACTCGAGCACATCCAACCCCGATTCAAATCCAACAATTTGCACTATTGACTTGACACCAGTTCTCTGACGGTACGTCTAACTGCGTCCTCGCTTTCAAGTTCTGGGCCCCACCCTAATGATATCAATTTTTCAACCGACAAACTCATTCGTGGAACATCGCCCACCCATCCTCTATCTGAAGAAGTGTATGTTATCTTTGGAGACAAATCCATCTGGTTGGCCACTATTTCTGCTATTTTTCTAACGGAAATTGTACTCTTTGTGCCAATATTATACACGTTTGTGGGGTCCGATGCCATTTCAACTATCCAACACATCGCTTCTATGCAATCTTCGATGTATATATAGGATTTTTCTTGATGCCCATCTCCCAGTACATGAAGTAATTCCGGATCTTTCTTCAACTTTTCAATAAAATCTGGTATTACTGCCCCTTTTTGCAGACGTGGTCCCACAACATTTGCCAGTCGAAATATCCATGCTGTATAGTCAAACCCGTGTGCGTATGCCGATATGAGTGCTTCCGAAGCCAGTTTCGATGCGCCATATACGCTAATTGGTTCTAGAGGTGTATAGCTTTCAGGAGTTGGACACTCCGCTTCCCCATATACCGTAGATGAAGATGCAAATGCAATATTCGTTACCCCTACCTCTTTCATACGGGACAATATATTCGACGTCATTGTATTATTAAAATCGAATTGAGCAGCAATATTCTCTGAATTAACAGCTTTATCTGCCGCGAAATGAAAAATCATATCCGTTTCAGATGTGATTGCCATCTCCACCACCGATAAATCGTATAAGTCCCCCTCAATCACTTCTATTCCTTCCATCCCTTCACCACCAATTTGGTTTTCAGATCGGTCTACAATAGTCACATTGTTGTTAGAAGCCAATTGTTCTGCTAAGTGGGATCCTATAAATCCATATCCACCAGTGATCAAAATCTGTTTGCCATCAAGGTTCACAAGCCTCTCATAGGTATCTGCTAACAAGACCCTTACTACTTCGAAAAATTAGCTAAGCTATTTAATCTCATTTCGGCAATATTACTCTATGGATGGTAAGCATGAAGTTTCAATTTTAAGAATTGGACATCGTCCCGGAAGGGATGAAAGAATCACTACCCATGTCGGTCTAGTTGCACGTGCATTTGGTGCCGACAGAGTAATTTTTCCCGATGCTGCAAGTTCTTCTTCTTCTACCGTCAACGAAGTTTCTTTAAACTTCGGTGGGCCCTTTAAAGCAGAATCTATAACTAATGTTTCCAAGTTCGTCAAATCCTGGAATGGTTCCATTGTCCATCTAACAATGTATGGACAGCCGCTAGAATCTCTTATGGATGACATAATCCTATCTCACCATTCTGACCCCCTTCTCATAATTGTTGGCGCAGAAAAAGTCCCCTTTTTCATTTATGAGGCAGCGGATTGGAACCTATCTATAACAAACCAACCCCATTCTGAAATCGCAGCACTAGCTATATTCTTAGACCGCTTATTCCAAGGCACTGAACTAAATCAATCCTGGGATGATGCAAAACAAAAAATAATCCCTCAAAAATCAGGAAAACTTGTAGAAGGTAATTAATTTTTGGCATTCTTTTTGCCCAGACACGAGTGAGTAACTTTAAAGCCAGTTGCTTCCCCCTTTTATATAATGGCTTTCGACGATCTACTACACGATGAAGTAGTACAAAAATATCTCCATGAGCTAGTTGGGGATCGAGGAATGCCTGTGGCGGCATCTCCCCCCGAAGGAGAAGTTACCGACGAAGAGCTTTCTCAGAAATTAGGTTTGGAGTTAAACAATGTTCGGCGGGCCTTATTCATTTTATATGAAAATGAGCTAGCTAGCTATCGGCGTGTTCGGGATGAAGATTCTGGTTGGCTAACTTACCTTTGGACATTCAATTATGATCAAATAAAAATAAATCTCTTAGAGGCGATGTCTACTCTTTCTGAGTACCTTTCCAAACGTCACGATTTTGAATCCCAAAATGAATTTTACCTATGTGAGACGTGCTCTCTCCGATTCAGTTTTTCAGATGCCCTTGACCAAAGTTTTGTCTGTCCCACTT
>JAKURE010000050.1 GCA_022450005.1 Halobacteriales archaeon | reverse complement strand
TTCTGGTTCTCAGCGGGGGTTGTTTTCATTTGGATCGGAAGAAACAGCCGCCATGACCATATCTGAATTATATTCAGATCTATATACCATAGCTTCTATTCAGGGAACGGGGAGTTTGGAAAAAAAGCGCCGTGTTCTCTCAAATTTATTCAATTTATGTGGACCCCTAGAAGCTAGATATCTCGCGAGATTAGTTTTATCAGAAATGCGTATTGGCGTGGGTGAAGGGGCAATTAGAGATGCCATATCAGCAGCCTTTGGCATACCAATAGCAGATGTTGAAAGGGCCCTTCAAGTTTCAAACGATTTTGGTTTTGTAGCAGAAGTAGCCAGGGATGAAGGAATTGAAGGTGTGCACAAAATTAAATTAAAAATTGGAAGGCCTATTAGCTCTATGTTGGCTCAATCTAGTACTATTGAAGATGCACTTTCTACCTGGAAACAGATATCAGTGGAACCAAAATATGATGGTGCCCGAATTCAAGCTCACTATAATGGAGATTCAATTCGTCTTTATTCTAGAAATATGGAAGATGTCACCAATCCACTTCCAGAAGTAGTTGAATTCCTTCAAGAGAATCTTTCTAAGCCTGCTATTCTTGATGGGGAAGTTGTTGCCGCAGATTCGGATGGGAATTCACTGCCATTCCAGGAAGTTCTTCGCAGATTTAGACGCAAACATAATATCGAAAAGGCCCGAGGGGAAGTTCGGCTTAGGCCTTATTTTTTTGATTGCATTCATGCGGACGGAATGGACCTATTAGATTCCCCATTATCCTTACGCAGAGAACACCTTGATTCTATTTTAGAAAAGGGAATTTCCCCCTTTGTTCTCACCGGAGATTCAGAGAAAATAAAGAAAATGGAGTTAGAATTTTTGGAAAGTGGGTTTGAAGGGATCATGTTGAAAAATCCAGATTCATTATATGCACCGGGGAAGAGAGGAAAAAATTGGTTAAAATGCAAACCGAGTGTTGATACCCTTGATTGTGTAATTGTAGGGGCGGAATGGGGGAAGGGACGTCGGGCGAATTTTTTGGGAGCGTTTGAACTCGCGGTTGTTTCATCGATGGGGGATTCAGGTATAGAGTATAAAAATGTTGGTAGAGTGGGGACGGGGATTACAGATGCAGAACTAGAATCGATGACCGAATTATTACGCCCATATATAGAAACCCAAACTGGAAAAATGGTAACATTAACACCGAAAATTGTCCTGGAAGTGGGATACGAAGAAATCCAGCGTTCTTCCAATTATTCTTCGGGATATGCGCTTAGATTTCCGCGGGTAGTCGCAATGCGTGACGATAAAAAATCAAGTGAAGCGGACACCTTAAAGAAAATTGAACAATTATTTAAGTCATAAGTGGGGCTATACAGGAGGGGAGATATTGGAGAAACTATCAGAGAGAGTGGGTTTGATTAAATAGAAGTGTCAGTGCCGAGATATGCAGCTACATCTGCTTGGGTTATGATCCCAACGGTGGTCCCAGAGTCCATAACAACAATGGCTTTATAATGGTACAATAAACTGGAAATTTCATCTAGGGTGGAATTTTTACTGACGGTTGGGAAACTCTCTCCCATGATTTCACTCACGGGTAAATCGCCTATTTCTGCATATTTTGCATGGGACTGAATGACGTCGGAATCACTAATAGAACCGACAGAAGATCCGTCCTGAATTACAGGTAATTGGGAATACCCAGTATCTTGCATGCGCTTAACGGTGGCCTGTACTGTATCTGCAGGAGATACGCTGATAACATCCTGGTGCATTAAAATCTCTGCACGAACCAGAGATCCAGATTTCTCATCCATAGCGTTCACGATTCTACGGAGTGTTGACAGCCGGGGGTCGACGTCCCCTCCTTCTATTCTGGCTATCAAGGGTTGAGACACTCCCGCTCGCATTCCAAGTTCATTTTGAGTTAATCCAAGCTCAATTCTTCGATTTTTGAGAGATTGGGGGGTAGGTAACTCCATAAAAATAATAACCAGGAGTTATAGATAAGTGTTTCTCGAAGGGATTGAAGGGATGGGATAGTAATAGTCTGTGTCCGAAGCGTTGAGGCTTTATGTATAGAGGCAAGTAAAATGGGATGATGACTACTACCTCGGATACGGATTCTCGAATAAGTACAAGAAGAAAATTATTTTCAAATCCATATGGACCCGAGTTGGGGAACGTACCTCAACAAAAAATGGGCCGAGAGGAAATGGAAGAAATTGTAAAGACTGGGACGACAACAATTGGGTTGTCTACCGCAGAAGGTGTGGTATTGGCAACAGACATGAGAGCTAGTTTGGGAGGCAGATTTATCGCAAGTAAAGATGTTCAAAAAGTAGAACAAGTGCATCCAAATGCTGCAGTAACCATGTGTGGATCAGTAGGTGGAGCTCAGGCTTTCATTCGTTCGTTGAAGGCGGAAACCAATCTATATGGGATGAGGAGAGGCAAGGAAATGAGTATCAAGGCTCTTGCTACATTGGCTGGTAATTTCCTTAGAAGCAACTGGACTGTATTTTTAATATCCCCAATATTAGGGGGAGTGGACAAAGGAGGAAATCAAGTATACAGTTTGGACATAGGAGGGGCAGTTATGCTAGATAATTATGTTGCCACAGGCAGTGGGATGCAATTGGCGTATGGGGTACTTGAAGACAAGTATGAAGAGGGGATGACCAACAAAGAGGCTTCTTCTGTTGCAGCACAGGCGATTAAAAGTGCTAGTCAGAGGGATACTGCGAGCGGGGATGGAATTTGTTTAGCAGTGATTACAGAAGAAGGTGTGGACATCCAAGGTTTCAAAGACTTTAAAGGATTGATATAAGGATATCAAGAATATTCTCCACCCCTTGTAAAAGTGCGTCGAACAGAGCGGATATGCCGCCAATATCAGGAGCAATGAGAGGGATAACTACAAAGGGAAATAGAAAACTAGCGATAATACTTCCGATATTGGTCATTGCGACGATCATAATCAATTTGAATAGTGGCACATCGTATAAACTAGACAAGAGAGATGAAGTTGAGGCGTCTTTATTGTCAAATAGTTCATTTAGCTTTTCAAGGTCAGATGTTGAAATTGAAAGGTATTTTAGTTCAATATATCCCGCGAACCACCCAGGGGCCAATAAAGGATTGAGGCTAGTTGCCCAAGCGACTAATCCACCAACGGTTGCGCTAGACCAATGCGCACCAGCAAGTTTGGCGAAGGTGAAAGCGAAAATGGCATTGAATAAAACCCAGGAGAAGAAGAGTCGGAGTAGAAACATATTTTGTACCCCTGCCATGACCAACAAAATGAAAAATAAAATGAATGCCAACGCGATGAGATACCCAATGAGTTTGAAAATTGGAAAACGGGTTTTATGTGAAAGTTGAGTTAAAGAATCAAGAGGTGGGAGATTCTCAGGATGCGAAAGATACTGTTCAATTCCAGAAACATGACCAGCCCCCACTACTGCCACTATATTCGTCTCTACAGAGGCTATTTTTAGTAGTTGATGGGCGATATATGCATCCCGTTCATCGATGAGTGCCTGCGCTCCGCGGGGGGAAAATTTACGGAATTCGGCGATCATGGCAGTTACTATATCAGTATCTTCCACAGAAGAGGGGTCATATTCATTTGAAGTAAAGAAAGAATTGAAACTAGATATACTAAATATGAGCTCCCAGACTAATTTTATTTTTTGTAATAGTGAAATGCTATTCCAAAATCGATTTATCGTTATTTGGATATCTCGATCCACAAGGGCCAAATTAATTTGATTCTCTCGTGCCACATCTATTGCTGCTTTCATGTCCGCGCCGGGGGTAACACCGAAATGTTTTGCTATTTTTTTCTGGATTGTAGAGAGTAACCAATATGCTAAAAATTGGAAAACTGCTTTGTTATTTAGGAATTTGGTTGGGACTAATTCATCGGAGAAATCGTCGCAAAGTTGCTTGTATCTAAGGGGATCTAACTCAACTGCGACCACATCGGGGAGATCGGCTTCAATCGTGCGAGTAACTAGATCCACACTATCTTTTGAAACATGAGAAGTTCCAAGGAGTTTAATAGAACCTATGTGGGTTCCAGAAGTCATAGGGTTGATTGTACGTTCTCCGGGTTACATGTATCGAATTTGTAGATCTATTTAAATACTACAGGGATCAACTTGAAAGAGTATGTCCGAGGAGGTTCGTTTATGTCCACCAACAGAGCGTGAATGTATTTTATGTGGGAGGGTGGATGGCTGGAATGAAGAGACTAGTAATTGGGAAATTGGAATAGTAGATGGTAAAGAGATGGTAGGTGAAAGATTCTGTATGCATGAATGGGACATAACAGGGACTCACAAATCAATCATAGAAGTAGTATAATGCCGACGGGGTATGTAACAGTTCCAAGAGAATTATCTGAAGAAATAGCATATAAAATTGTTGAATCCCACCTCGCAGCTTGTGTAAATATAATAGAATGCAGTTCAGTATATGAGTGGGGTGGTGAGATTCAAAATGAAGAAGAATCCATACTTATAATTAAAACTTCAGATGAAATGTTTGAAGAGATGGTTTCAAGAATAAAGAGCCTGATTCCTTATGAAATTCCATGTATCGAGAGATTTGATGAAGGTTGGACTGATGAAATGTTTAAAAAATGGAGAGATGAGTTTGTGAACGAGAGGGAAAAAGAAATTTAATCTGTTTTTAAAGAAGAGAGAATTTCTAGTAGCCCCGATGCAGATGGAAAAGTGGTCACATTATCTGCCATTTTTTGGACGGAGGGGGGGGCATTTGAAACTGCATATGAATTTCCGGTTGCAAGGAATAAGGGGATATCATTTTCAGAATCTCCGATGGAAACAAAATCCATTGGATCGAGTCCAATTCGTTTGGAAATGGCGCGTAATCCTGCCCCTTTGTCCACACCGGAGGGGCTAATGTGATAGGCATAATTGCTATCTACTACGTTCAAATCGAATTGACTAGCATATTTTTTGAGGAGATCTAAAGGGAAACTGTGGGATGCTGCTATTTCTGTCTGTCTCCAGCGGTTTACCAGATCAGATCCAGGCCAACCATAGTCGTGCCCAT
>JAKURE010000005.1 GCA_022450005.1 Halobacteriales archaeon | reverse complement strand
TGTCCATATCCTCCCTGGAGTGCTAATCACTTCTGGAAATTCTAGTCTATCTAATGCACTCACTGCATCCAATCTAGTTTCAAGTAACCACTTTGGTTCTTCAAGTCCTTCCGAAATCTGGGAAATCACTTCATCTGTTAATTTTAAATCAACACTATTTGACATCCGTTTTCACTTGCCCTCAGATATCTGCTGTCGGACCCAATCATATCCTTTATCTTCAAGTTCAACCGCAAGCTCCGGTCCACCTTCCATGACCATTTTCCCATCGACCATTATATGAACTTTATCCGGTTTCACATACTGCAAAATACGTTGGTAGTGAGTAATTTGTAAAATACCAGAACCCTGCTCATCCCTCAATGCGTTAATCCCCTTGGCAACATCTTGAAGGCGATCTATATCTAAACCAGAATCAATCTCATCTAATATGGCAATTGCTGGTTCTAGCACCGCGGCCTGGAGTACTTCATTCTGTTTTTTCTCCCCTCCTGAAAACCCTGCATTAAGATATCTCTGCATAAATTTCACATCCATATCTAACAACTCTCGTTTCCCCTGTAGCAACTTCTGAAATTCCATAACCCCCACCGGGCCATCATCAATAGGACCTTCCATCGGGCTGGGTACTCTTTTCTCTTCTCCCGCTTCCTCTTCTTCCTTACCAAATATCAACTCGGATCTACCTTCTAGTGTCGCGTTAAGTGCAGTCCGCAAAAAGTTAGTCATGGTGACCCCTTCAATTTCTGCAGGATACTGGAAACCTAAAAATATTCCTAGTGCTGCCCTTTCATCTGGCTCTAGCTCTAAAATATTCCAAGATTTCTTATCCTTTGGTATGTTTTCTTCAATTTCGTCAAAATCATCATCATCAATTTCTAGTATTATCTCCCCACCTGTGACCTCATATGCAGGGTGACCTGCAATAATTTTCGATAGTGTTGATTTTCCACTCCCATTCGGCCCCATCAAAGCATGAATTTCCCCCGAAGATACTACAAGGTCGACCCCTTTCAGTATTTTTTCTCCATCTCCTGCCACTTCTGCCTGTAAATTCTTTATTCGTAAAGTTGCCATAATTTGCGTAAGAAAATCTAGCTTTTTAACTGATTTAAACTTTGTCTAGTTAGATTTCCTATCCTCATTTTTCACTCCTCCTGAAATCACATATACTGTCCCAATCCCGTTTGCTCCTGTCCACTTCGAATTTCGTCCCACGACATATCTATGCCTTCTAATATTCTTTCAATAGGCCCTTTGATATCTTTTTCCAACATTAATTCCCAATCCACCGCAAAACTATCTGGTATCTGGTCGGCAAATTCAAATGATATCACATCTTGTTTCATTTGAAATTCTGTGAATGTTTTTCTCTTTTCTTTTTGCCCTGCCGTCAACCCCCTGTGATCTTCTGTAATTGTCCCTTCTGCAGGAAATATCTCTGGATTCTTCTCTCTAAAATTTTCAAAGAACACCGAATCCACCCTCTTAAGATACACACGCTTTGGCTTTGATCCACGATCGAAATTTGTTCCTAACACGGCATTTGCATACTTTGCTCCCCGAATATGTGCTGGTTCTGTTTCATATTCTTTTAGTTTCTTTCCTATGCCTCCTGGTATCCCAATTTCTTCTATATCCAAATTTCCCTTTTCAAAATCTTTTATCACCTTTTGGATATACTTCTTCACTTCATCTAGTGACCTCCCCCGAACTATTTTTTCTATCACCGCTTGCTGTGTTACTCTCGTTACTAGTGAGTTATCCGATCTTCTATATTCAAATCCAACTATGTCAATATCATCTACATCTCTTCCTTCTTTCCAAATTATGTGCCCCGCGTACCTCTTTTTTCTACCTGTTTGGAAAAACCGTCTATACAACTTTTCAAATTCAATTTCAAAATGATGATTATCTGCATTCAATTTTTGTTTTGCAAATTCTCCGTATGATTCATTTATTTTACCTTGGACTTCAACGGCAGTCTCCAATGCTCTTTTCTTTAATAAATCCTCTTCAATATTTTCTAAATTTTGAGAATTCATTTTTTGATTTTTTAGTTCCAACATAATGGAATCCGTATCTCCATATGCAACTGTGTATCCCATTTCGTTAGCCATTTTCTGAGTATGCCGGATCACTTCCCTTCCTGTTGCAGTAACTGCATCTGCCATGTCTTTGTCATACAACCTAAAACGTTCCCACCCCAAAACACCATACAACGAATTCATTATGACCTTCACTGCCGCTTGTTGACGATCAAATCTATCATATTCTACCGTTTCACGATCATACTTTTCCCTTTGTTCCTTTTTAGCCTCTCGCTCTTTCAATAAATCATCTACCACCTCTCTAATTATGCCAATCGGCTCCCTTCGAAACATCTGGCCATTTGGAGCCCGATACACTTCGCCCTCGTATTGCGCTTCCACTTTCGTTTCTGGAGATGCATTGAGCGTTACCATACACATTGGATACAAAGATTTCAAATCTAGTACTGCTACCATCTCCCTCACCCCTTTTGTTGGGGTAAGTACTTGCCCACCTTCATAATCTTCTGACTGTGCTCTTCTCTTTGATGGAAGTACAAATTTCCCATATACTCTATGAAGCACTAGCATATCCACCGTATCCCCTGGCGTAGTCGCATCTTCTAGTTTACAACCCACAAATGCTGCAACTTCTTTCCAAAATGGAATGATCCTCTGTTTACGATCAATCTCAACACACAATTCTACATCTCTGATATTGTATTTCAATAATTGGGTCGGATCATCTTCCCAGAGGGCCCCAATAGTTCCAGTATACCTTTCTTTCCCAATCCCTAGTTCTGTCATGGCCACTGCATCAAGTCTATATGATTCTAATTCAGAAAAGTTGGTTCTCCTATATGCATAGAGCAAATCAAATGCAATTCTCCCTTTGATATTTGGACCCCTCCAATTATTCTCCCAGACCTCATTCACTCTCGATAACCTGTTGAAATCGATCTCATATTTCGTACTCTTGCTTAATTTTTTCAACCTTGCTACAAAATACGATATATCAAAATCTACAAAGTTCCAACCTGTAAGCACATCTGGATCGCTCTCATCGATGTAGTCCATAAATGCTTCAAGCATTTCTTCTTCTGTTTCAAAGACATATGTTTCAATAGACGAATCGTCGTCTATTAATTTGTGATCTCTGACGTCAACCTTCTTCTCATCACAACCATGTATCCATGCAGTATATTCATTTGTGTATGAATCATGGCTCGATATACACAAAATAGTCTCCTCCCCATTTTCTGGAAACCCGTTTCTGTCCTCCACTTCTATGTCGAATGTATTAATCCTCAAACTACTGGATACATTCACCGCAACCACGTCTTCATAACTCACTTCTAGAGTCCCATCTGGAGTCCTTTTTTCTGGTATGCGTATTCCACTTTCAATACCCTTGTCGATCAAAAATCGATTTGGAAATAAAATATCTGCTTCATAGTGATCAAATTCTTCTCTAAATTTCCCCACATCCCTGGGAGTCTGGCCATATATTTTGACTAGTTTCTCTCCTTTAATTCCCACATATGACTGGCCCTTTTCATTTTCACGTTCCCATCCTGTTACTCCTGGAATGCCCTCTGCTACATCTCTATTGAATGAAGATTCAAGTGTATATAGATATGGGCGAAACCCATGAACTTGAACACGTTCTGCTTTATTTTCTATAGTTCTTCCAAAAACATGTATTATTGGCTTTTCCACATCTCCAATTCTCTTAAGTGTATAATTCACTTGAAAAACTGCTATTTCCACAAAACCATCTAATTTCTTCTCCTCTACCTCCTCAAAGTCAATTCCCAATTTCTCTTCTCCACCTCCTCCCGTTTTCATTTCTTCTCCAAAAAAACCCAGATTTGATTGACCCATTTTTTAGCTATTGGGGCGCCACTCCTAAAAAACCCCTGTAATCCCCTTGAATCACTTTGTCCACTTCCCAACAGACCAAATTTTTTAGGCAGATTATTATCCTAGTCCCTCCTGTACTTTCATCAACTCTTACCACCTATGTTCATAGACCACCCCTTCTCAAAACAATTCTGGACCATTGTATTTTTATTCAACTTTTCATTCTTTTCATTCTCCATTGGTTTCCTCTTATTGTGGTTTGAACAAAGATATCTCCCCGGTACTATCTCTTTACTGCTTGGTGCATTCGGATCAATCTATGCTTTGAGATATTATCGAATCGCTAAAAAAAATATTTCTTCAAATTAACACAATAAAAGAAATTTTCTCAATGTGCAATCACTTCCGACCGATTAGAAGTAGGTTCTTTTTCCACCGTAATAATCGATCCACCCGAACCAAGCAGTTCATCATCATGACTTACAATTAAAATTTGCTCCACTCCTATTTCTTGCATTGAACTAATCAATTCACCCAATTTACTAACATGACCTCCATCGAGAAATACTGTGGGTTCATCCAATATTAGAGGTGGCATGGGGGCTATTCCTTGAGTTCCCTCTATTAACAGTCTATATATCGCAGATCTAAGACTTAGATTAAACAATGCACGCTCTCCACCTGATAATTGCCTGGGATTCAGCGATTCACCGTCTTTTTGATAAACCAATAAGTCGTACGATTCATCAAGTTCAATTTGAGAATATGCATCATTTTGATATATTATCTGAAATGTATTATTCAACAAAACTTCCAGCCGATTGAGATTTCTTTGTCTCAATTCCACTCTCAGTTCTTCATAGAATTTTTTCAATTTTTCACTTTCATCTATGACCAATTCTATATTTTTCTTATCTTCCTCCAGAATTTCGAGCCTCTCATTTAATTTTTTAAGCTCTTTCTTTTCCAATTCTTTCTGTATCTTTTCGACACCTATCTCTTCTTTCTTTTTCTTCGATATTTCTAGTCCATCTTCAATACTTTTTAATCCCACATCTGCCAATTTTATCTTATTCTCGATGTCTTTCAAATCCGATTTTTCACTCGAATTTTCTTCTAAATTTTTCAATTTTGTTTGGTTTTTTGTAAGCAAATCTAGTTTATCTCTAATTCCATCGTTTACTATTTTTTCACCCGAATCTAGAGTATCTAATTGCGCACGACTTAGATTAATTTCACTACCTATATTCCCATACAATTTTAGTTTCTCTGTTACTTCATTACCCACTTTCCATTTTTTATCCATTTCCTCTAACAAACGATTTTTTTCAGACAGTATTTTTTTATCTTCTTCCAACGATGAAATCCTCGGGGCCCCTTCTATCTCCTTTCCACATTCTGGACATTTCCCTTCTTCTATCAACTTTTCCATTTTTTCAATTCCATTTTGATTAGTTTTTATCTCAATTCTCAAGTTAGTTATTTTATCTATAATAGAATCCATCTGGGATAGTTCGTAGGGCGTTTCTTCTCCACCTTTTTCTAAAAGTCCATCTATCTCTTCTTGCAAACCCCGTTTTTCTTTTTCCTTCTCTTGTATCTCCTGCCTCTCCTTTGTTATTCCTTCTACAATCTTGGAAGCGCTAATCTTCAACTCACTCAAATCTTCACTAAGTTTTTTCATGTCAATTTCCAGATCTTCCATTTCCCTTTGTGCTTCACCGTGAGAATCAATAATTTCCTTAAGTGTTTTTACTTCATTTTGTTTCTTTTCTAGGTTTTTTTCTAGCTGTGAAATTTCTTTATCAATCTTATTTCCTTCTTCTTCCAACTCTCTAATTCCTCTCGATAGATCCTCTTTCGACCTCTGATTTAATTGATTATTTAGTTCCTCGATCGCACCTTTTTGTTCTGTAGCTATTTCTACCACCGCTCGACGAGATATCGAAACTCTGTCTCCATATTTTTTGAGCAAACCGAGCTGCAACAACCCATCTATTAGCGCTTGCCTCTCCGTCGGGGTCGCCTCTATTAATTTATTTATGTCACCCTGGCGAACATATGCGCAACTTACAAAGTCTTCAGAACTCATGTTTAGTATTTTTTCGATTTCTTTCCCAACCGGGCCGCTGCCTGATATGACATCTTTTGGAGTCTCTAATGTGCACTTCGTAGTTACTGCAGCACCCCCTCGCATCGTAATTTCCCTTTCGACATGAAATAATTTTTCGCCCTGAGAGAAAGTTAAACTAATCTGTGCTTTTTTTTCACCTTTAGTTATTATCTCGTCCAAATTTCCCCTTGAAGATACCTTCCCATATAGTGCAAAAAAACATGCTTCCAATAATGTCGATTTTCCAGATCCGTTTGGTCCATAAATTATGGTCACTCCGTCTTTGAAGTTGACCTTGACCTCTTTGTATGGCTTAAAATTCCGCAGTTGCAATCGATTGAACTTCATGAAAAATCCCCGAGAGTATATTCATTCTCTTCTTTATTATTCCCTGGTGATTTTCTCTCCCCTTCTTGAACGAGTTCCTTCTCGAATTTCTCCGATTCACCCATCATATTTTCTATTGATTCTTTTACATGCATTTTGAGATTACTATCTACTATGTTTCTATCTCTCACCAACATGTCTATACATCGTGCAGCTTCACTCAGTCCCAATGACTCCATTTCATTTTCTACTACTTCTGCTGGGTCTTCAAAATAAACCCATTCTCCCACTCCCAATTCCTCTAT
The DNA here is from genome assembly GCA_022450005.1 of Halobacteriales archaeon. GTDB lineage: Archaea > Halobacteriota > Halobacteria > Halobacteriales > Hikarchaeaceae > Hikarchaeum. Next base: position 35,653 of record JAKURE010000005.1, on the reverse strand, counting down.
TTCCCCTTTACTTGGTTTAATTATTACGTGAGTTGCACCCTTACCTTTGCAATATTCTTCTATTTCTGCAATAGGTATTTTTATTCCACCACCTCCCACAGAAACAACTACAATCGCATCTGAAAATTCATGTTCTTTTTCTTTTATTCTTTCAAACAGATATTCAATATTCTCTCCTTCTGGAATTTCTTCTTCCATATATACAAATTCACGAGTCCGAATATTTTTTGTGCCAATTTTCACCCCGCCCTCTAAATCAATAATATTATAACTTCTTCTTTCACGTTCTGCTATTGATGCCCTTTCAGTAGAACCACAATACGTCACCCATGTATTCCCTATTTTCTTTTGTTTTTGGATATGTTCATCTCCAAGTAACACCACATCAAATTCAACGTTCGAAGATCTCAACACCAATTCTATGTCCCATGTATTTCTTCCTGGAACGAGTACCAGTGGGGTAAACTGACCATGAGAAACTAGAATTTTATATTTTGATGAACTCTCTTCAAATTGATAGTCAAGTCCCTCTCTTTTATCAGGATGGACATAATCCATCCCATATACTGCAATACCCCCCTCCTTATCCTCAATAGTATGTGGAGTTTTCCCAAGATGTGTAACTAAACCCAATTTCTCAAATACATCAATCCATTGTAATCCACGTTGCATCTCATGATTTCCTGCTATTGCAAGAATCGGGATGTTGACATCTTTAGCCAATTGTAGAATCTCGATCGTACCTGCGATATCTATGAGATCTGGATTTGCCTTATGGAAAAGATCGCCCGAATGAACAATTGCATCGACTTCCTCTTCTATCGCGTCTTCTACCACCTTTCTAAACGCATATAAAAAATCTTCCCTTCTAGAATGCAAATGGTATTGAAGATATCCAATATGTGTATCTCCTGTATGTACTATTCGCCCCATATGCGTAACTACTATTCTTCATTCCTAAATCATTTTCTTTAGGTCTCTATATTTTCAGTAGGTTCTATATGTTTATAGAATATATTCTCTTCCGGGCATCCAATGTAGAGAATCTAACCTTGACTAAACGAGCACTTTCCAATCTCGAAAGAGCATATCTCACAGTGCGGGATGGTAGTAATGTTTCTTGTACTAGCTCCGTTTGTGTTAATTCTTCGTTATATTCCAAAACTTTCAATACTAATTTTGCACTAGGTGGGAGCCTCTCTTTGCTACTTTTTTCGATACTAACTGCTTGCAGACCCCTTCCAATTCCTGTAGTCATACCTCCATTACATAATGTCTGGTATTAATATTTTCGATACAATTTTATTACCTAAAAACATATTTTTACTTCTCTTCACGTATTCTCTCTGGGCATGACCCACGTCCGACGACCAATCCCAGAAACGTTCCTGTCTCTTGACACTAGCACTATTCTCCCATCCGAAAACTCATAAGTAATGGCACCCAATCTCGAACATAATGGATGCCACCGACAGTGTAGATTCTTCTTCTAAAGACGATTTACCACTAGAACAACAACTTGAAACTCTCGCTCAGCAACTGCAAGAAGCCCACGACAAAAACAGCGAGATGCAAGACAAGTTGCTAGATATTACTGCAGAAAATAGCAAATTCTTACAGAAACTAGAGCGCCTCAATCACGAGAACCAACAATTACGCCAACCTCCTTTATTCATCGCGACTGTCCAAGAAGTCTCCAAAGAAGGAATTATAATACGGCAACACGGAAACAACCAAGAAGCAATCACCGTTTCACTCCCCGAACTACACGACGAAATGAAACCTGGATCTAGAGTTGCGGTCAATAGTGCACTCTCTATCATCCACATCTTAGACGAAGAAACCGATCTCCGTGCCCAAGCTATGCAAATAGATGAATGCCCCACGGTTACCTACGACGACATTGGTGGGTTAGACGACCAAATCCAACAAATACGAGAGGCCGTTGAAATACCTCTCGAGAATCCTGAAATTTTCAAAACAGTAGGCGTAGAACCTCCTGCAGGCGTTTTGCTACATGGACCACCCGGAACCGGAAAGACACTGTTAGCCAAAGCAGTTGCAAACAAAACAAATGCATCCTTTATCAAACTAGCAGGTTCTGAACTCGTACACAAATTTATTGGGGAAGGATCTCGCTTGGTGAGGGACATATTCCAGCTCGCTCTAGCAAATGAACCTGCTATCATTTTCATCGACGAAGTAGATGCAATCGCATCCCAACGTATAGAGTCCAAGACTTCTGGAGATGCCGAAGTCCAAAGAACTATGATGCAATTACTCGCTAGTTTGGACGGATTCGACGAACGTGGTAATATCCGTCTAATAGCAGCAACCAATCGTTTTGATATGCTTGATGAGGCTATCTTACGTCCTGGTAGATTCGACCGTTTAATTGAAATTCCATTTCCAAATGAAGAGGCAAGAGAGAGAATTTTTGCAATCCACACTCAAAATATGAATCTTGCAGATAAGATTGACTTCAAACTTTTATCTGAGCTTACTCCTGGTAGTAGTGGCGCCGATATCAAAGCAATTTGCACTGAGGCCGGGATGACTGCAATTCGCGAAGAGAGAACTGAAATATCAGCAGATGATTTCATCACCGCTGTTGATTTATTAACTACCAACAAAAGTACGCCCGACGATTCCGAGTCTGTCATATACGCCTAACGTCTCAACAATTTTTTCTAACCCCTTTCTACTCTTTACCAGCGTTCCAATCTTTCAATCTCCTTCTTATCTATATCAGAATCGTAGGAATTATAAACAGAATTATCGCCAGTATGGACAAAAGTACGATGTATACTATCACCGTTCCTCCCATTATTTTTAATATCTCCTTTCTGACTGGCATATTCCACCTTTTACACCGCAGTATCTTATGCCCTAGCTTTCTCTCCGTAACCACTAAAGCCCCTCGTATCTATGTTATCTTCAATGGCAAGTCTCACAGAGAAATACCGCCCAAAAACGCTAGATGCAGTCCGTGGAAACGACAAAGCAATTAGTACATTTTTGGAATGGGCTTCTAACTGGAATCCCCAATCCCCTGCAGTCGTTCTTCATGGAAGTCCCGGGATCGGAAAGACCTCTGCGGCACATGCACTTGCATTGGACATGGGGTGGGACATAATTGAATTGAATGCCTCAGATCAACGTACTGCAAAAATCATAAACAGAATTGCGCGCAATGCCGCAAATACCGGCACAATTTCTGGAGGATCTTCTGGGCAAAAACTTGTGATACTCGACGAAGCAGATAACTTACACGGAACCTATGACCGTGGTGGAGCTGCAGCACTCACCAAATTAATTAAAGAATCTTCACAACCGATCGTTCTGATCGCGAACGATTATTATAACATGAGTAGAGGACTTCGAAATGTCTGTGAAGCAATACGATTTAATGACATCTCTTCCCGATCGATATTACCCATTCTACGTGACATCTGCCGTAGCGAAACTATCTCTCCTGAAAATGGATCACTAGAACTCATCGCTGAAAAAAATAGTGGAGATCTACGTGGGGCGATAAATGACTTACAGGCCACTGTTTCTATAGATGGAAGTCTACCTCAGAAAAATATAGTAACTAGCTCTAGAAACCGCGAAGAAAATATCTTTGAGTTCTTAAATAATCTCTTCAAAAATTTGGAACCCAGAGATGCACTCACATCATCTTACGATGTCAATGAAACGCCAGACAATCTTTTATCTTGGATAGATGAAAACGTACCCAAAGATTTTGATAGCTCCGAATTGTCTCGCGCCTATGATCATCTCTCTCGCGCCGAAACGTGGCTCACTCGCACTCGTACAACTCAGAATTACGCTTATTGGCGATATGCTAGAGATATAATGGTCGCGGGAGTTGCAGTATCCAGAAACCCCTCTCCCAAAGGTGGATGGACGCGATATGGTCCTCCTAGATACTGGCAAAGGCTAGGTGCATCTAGAGGCTCTCGTGATCTCCGCGATACTGTCGCAAAATCAATCTCCAAAATGAGTGGTACCAGTGTTGGTACTTCCCGAATAGAAATAATGCCCTTGTTAAAAACTATGGTTCAAAATTGCAAAAATCGACTTTTGACAATTAATGTAGCCGCGGCGTATGAACTAGAACTTGACACCATCTCTTATCTAACCGGATCTGGGAAAACTACTAAAAAAGTTAAAGAGATACTCGAAGAAGCAACTGCGCTAAGAGACTCCGAAAATCACGTTGAAACTTCTTCTCCAGACGTATTTTTCCCCGCCCACGATTCATCTCCAATTGAGGACTCAGAACCCTCTCCAAACGAACAACCCTCCCAGTCCGACTTATCAAATTTTCTGTAAATTTTTTCCTTCTTTATTTTTCAATTATAGTTCTCGTTCCCATAACATGGCAGCGAACAATGAGACTAATATCACTACACCAATTGCATTGTGTGACACACTAATCAACGGCTCAAACAAAATTCTGTCACTCCTAGAAAACAATTCGAATTTTACCACCGTCAAAGCACCTAGTATCACTTGTATCGGAAGTAGTAGAACTGCCAACAACACCGCTTTAGTTATCCTAGATTTACTCCCATGAACCTCCCATGATTTATACAACGCAAATAGTATTAATATCCCCACAACAAGAGCCAAAAAACGATGTGACCATTCGATCGCGCTAGGCAAATTTGCGGGAAATAACCCGTATATTGCACCATCACACATTGGCCATTTCATGCCACACGTTAAATCCGCTCCCACTTCTTTAGTATAGACTCCAACCATCAACAGAATAAACGTTAGACCGGTAACTATTTTTAAAAAATAAGACTTCATGATCTATGTTGTCTTGCATCTACTTATTTCTACTTAATTTAGTGCCTTCATTGTTTTTACGGCTAGCGAATTTCAATTTTATACATATAGAATCCTTTTTACTCCCCCATATCCCCCATTATTGTTATGAACAACGAAGAAACATCCATGCAAGATGAAGCACTTAATTACCATAAGGTAGACCCTCCTGGAAAACTGGCCATTTTTACCACAAAACCCGCCAACACACAATGGGATCTCACCTTGGCATATTCTCCTGGCGTAGCTGCCCCCTGTATGGAGATACACAATAATGAAGAAGATTCCTATGTTTATACCGGGAAAGGAAACCTCGTAGCAGTTGTTTCAAATGGAACTGCAGTACTCGGACTGGGTAATATTGGTCCCTCTGCATCGAAACCTGTCATGGAAGGTAAAGGAGTCCTCTTCAAAAGATTTGCCGATATAAATGTTTTTGATATCGAGATAAACCCAACTACTGTCGAAGAGGTTGTCTCCACTGTAAAAGCACTTGAACCAACCTTCGGGGGAATCAATTTAGAAGATATTAAAGCACCGGAATGTTTCGAGATCGAACGTCAATTACGATCCAAACTTGATATTCCTGTGTTCCACGACGATCAACATGGAACTGCAATAATTTCTGGAGCCGCATTACTCAATGCTGCAGATATAATTTCTAAGGATATTTCCAATCTTAAAATTGTATTCTCTGGAGCTGGAGCAAGTGCAATTGCGACTGCAAAATTTTACGTCTCTTTAGGTGCAAAAAAAGAAAACATTGTCATGGTCGACTCCAAAGGAATCTTATCAAAGAGTCGTGAAGACATCAATGAATATAAACAAGAATTCGCGAGCGAAGAAGATGGAAATCTAGCTGACGCCATGGTTGAATCAGACGTCTTCGTTGGCCTATCTATCGGAGGACTAGTCAGTGAAGAAATGGTTCAGTCAATGGCAAGTGATCCTATCATATTTGCAATGGCAAACCCCGATCCAGAGATAGGATATTACGAAGCAAAAGCTGTTAGAGATGACACTGTGATCATGGCAACTGGGCGGTCCGATTTCCCAAACCAGGTTAACAACGTTCTTGGTTTCCCCTTCATTTTCCGTGGAGCATTGGATGTGCGTGCAAAAGATATAAATGAAGATATGAAAATAGCTGCATCCCAGGCCCTAGCAGATCTCGCCCGGAAAGATGTTATAGATGATGTAATTGAAGCATATGGTGGTGAAAAAATAGAGTTTGGACCTGACTATATCATACCAAAACCAGTTGATCCACGTGTCCTATTCGAAGTAGCACCTAAAGTTGCCGAAGCTGCGATTACATCGGGAGTAGCCCGGCATTCAATTGATCTCAATGACTACCGAAAAACTCTTGAAACTAGGCTCAAAAAATCCCAGTTGGCAAACGACTTGGCCCTCGAATCGCTTTAATTCTTTTCTTTACGTACGATCCTGGAAACCGGATTCACTGATCAGAACCATTTACTGTCCATTAAAAGTTCCCCATTTAATATGCTAGCTCCTGCTGCCCCCCTGATCGTATTGTGAGCCAAACAGTTGTATTGAATCCCCCCTCCTGATGTTTCTTTAATACCTCCCACTGAAATAGACATCCCTTCTCCCAGATTCCTATCCAATCTAGGTTGGGGCCTATCTTCTTCCTCAAAAACTTCTATGAACACTTCAGGAGAGGAGTGAAGTTCCAATCCTTTCAATTCCTTAAACGCGTTTTTAACCTTCTCAACTGTGGCCAGTTCTTCTGTCCCCGCCCAAACATTCTCTAAATGCCCATCTATGACTCCCACACGATTGCACGAAGCCGATACTTCCATGTTGTGCATTAAAATTTTATCTCCTTCTAGCCCCCCTAGTATCTTCTGAGGTTCCGTTTCCAATTTTTCTTCTTCACCTTGGATAAATGGAATAACGTTGTCTAAAATCTGCATTGATTTGACACCTTCATACCCTGCCCCTGAAACCGCCTGGAGTGTCGCAACATGAATTCTCTCAAGCCCAAATATATCTAATGCCTTTAATGTTGGCGCCAGGGTTATTACAGAGCAATTGGGATTTTTGATTAAAGCCCCATCCCATTTCCTATTATCTTGTTGAATTTCAATTAAATATAGATGATCTGCATTTATTTCTGGAATGATCAACGGAACATCTTCGCTCATTCTTTCATTCGACGAATTAGATGCAATGATATATCCTTCTTTACACAATTCAGGCTCTGCTTTTGAGGCAATTTGAGAGGGGAGTGCTGAAAATAAGATTTCCACTTCTTCTGGAATACTTTTCGCATCTGTTGGTTTCACTTCAAACTTCGATATGTCATTAGGCATGGGTGTGTCCAATCCCCAGTTAACTGCATCCCGGTATGACTTTCCAACACTTCTGTCGCTGGCGGTAACAACCTTGATTTCAAAAAGCGGATGTTTTTCGATTAACTGTATGTACCGTTGACCAACGACCCCCGTGGCCCCAATTATACCTACCGAAACTACCATGTTAACAGGATAGTGCGACGATGGACAAAACGATTATGATACTCTGACGCATAGAACTCCGTTTCACGTCTCGCTTTCATTTACTAGTTTTTTCTGTTTTTTCTCGTCACGTATCCTGCTATCCTGTTTCTCACTCTCTTGGATTCGACATTAGTAACAAGTGTGACTGCTTCTTTGTTCTCATCAAAATCATCCGAGAACCTTTCAGGATACCTCTCTATTAACTCCCGAGAAATACGCTTGACGTAGGCTGGTTTGATTGGCATACTTCCGGTTTGTCAATTCTCTGGCTTAAACCCATCTAATCAGATATTGTCTCAATATGATCCTATTTCATCTAACTCCGTACTCTAGATTTTCTATCAAACGACCCATAAACAAGCCCAATCTTGGTGAAACTGTATCCCGGTCTCCTCCCGGAATAATTTCCGGTTGTGATCTTAATGTCATTAGAAATTTCCCACCAAACGTCATCGCCTCAATAGTATCCCTAACATCGATAGTCAAACCCTCGTCTGACGTATCTAGATCCATTCTAGCCCGTTCCTGATCATCATACCTAATCGTCCAAGATGGACCTCCTATGATCTCTATCATTGTATCCAAAGGACCCACCTTTATTCGCCCTAGGTCCGCCTCCACATACACAATATCACTTTCCACTGTAGCCCGATAGCGTCCCATATCTTCCTCCTATTCTTCCGATTAGCATCTTTGTGAGAACTTGCAACGCTAAAACTTTTTTCTTTGTTTATCCTCTTCAAAATTTTGAAAAACTAGTCTTTCAACTAGAACCTTCGCCTCACAGTCGCGCACATTCCCACATTTTTCTGCAATTTTCAATAAACTTTCAATCTTTTGCAGATCTTTCTCTCTATTTTGGGATATCCTTAACCTAGATGCTATGACCGTTGCTTCTATAATTGCATTATGCCCTCTATTAACTATGGGAACTTCTTCCTTCACTATCTGACTCTCTCTTATATTTATATCCCAATCTTCCCATTCTGTACCTTTTTCTCTCCCCACTCCCGTCGATATTGCTTCTATTTTCGCCCAGGCGTACGACCCCTCTATATGTGGATCTTTTTGTTCTTTAATACAAAGTGCAGCTTCTGCAAATAAAACCGCATCACGTACAAAATGAACATATGCATCCCTTCCTTTACTAAAGTTTTCACGTGTTTTTGTCCTGCCCCACGTCCTAGCAGTAACAATTTCCCCACCATGCAATCCTAAAAGGGCAACATTCCAATATTTTGACGCATCACAAGTTGTCACTACCACTTCCACAATACCTTCAATTTCAAACGGTAATTTTTTCATTTTGTATCCACCTCTTCAAACGCCTTTAGACAAGATTCGTACACCCGCATCGCATCCACTTTGTCATCTATTCTTATATTCGTTTTTACCACTGGGCGATCCATTTTTGTTTTATCCGTGGAATCTATTACAAACGCATCAACAAATGGATACATCTCCATCAAACCCGCTGTATTCGCCTCATATCCGTTTGCTATCATCAACTTCTTAATTGGACCTGAAAAAGATTCACCTCCTATAAACGGGGACACTGCAACGACTTTGGTTTCTGATAGTAATTCTTCAACCCCTTTCAATGACAAAATAGGGCCAATACTAGTTATTGGATTCGACGGACCGATGATAACTTCATTTTTTAGTGCATCTACAACTAGCCTGGTCGCATTCGCCGTCTTAGATCCTCTGAACTCAACACTTTCTACCTCTGGTTTTCCTTTCCACCCTGCCCAAAAAGCCTGAAAGTGCATCTCCCCTTGATCTGTCTTCAAAATGCTAGAAACAGGATCATCACTCATAGGAATTAATTTTACACCCGCCTTCAACACCGAACATAGGTTTTCTGTGACTTCTGTTAGTGTTTTTCCCTCTTCGATCAAACACGATCTAAGCTTGTGTATCAAACGATCTCGATCCCCAATTTTCATGAACTCTTCTGCTCCAGAAAATCTACGCCAATTTGTTATTCTCTTCCCCCCTATCTGTTCATTTTTCTTCAGAAAATTTGGATTTCCATCCCATCCATTTTGTTTTGATAGCCCCGCCACACGTTCATGCGTATCAAAAGTATCTTCTTTTATGCCCCACCACTTCTTTTGATCCAATATTCCTGCTGATAAATACATCACAGTGTCCAAGTCTGGACAAACTAGCAAGTCCCCTATCTCCACGTCATCCCCTGTATTCCCTATGACAACTGTCTCTGATTTTTGAGCCATTCCTGACAATAATTTTGGTGTCCCAGTTCCTCCCGAAAGCAAAGTAATCATGATAGTTTCATCCTTTTAATTTGTGTTATTTTTATCCTATATTTCGCCACTTATCGTTCTATATGTTATTACTTATATGTTATCCTATTCTATCCCTTTCTAGATGAAAACTATTAAGGACAGTGTCCATGACCATATCACTATTGATGGACTCGCATTGGATCTACTAGATACCTCTCCTGTCCAACGATTGCGGCACATAAAACAGTTAGGCACCGTCTCCCTCGTTTATCCCTCTGCAAATCACACAAGATTCGAACATAGTATTGGAGTTTACCATCTAGCATGCGAGGTCACTAACCACCTTGAAATCCCCTCGGAAATAGCTAATCATATACGGGCCGCAGCAATGCTTCACGATATCGGCCATTCTCCATATAGTCATAATATCGAACCCTTACTTAACCATAGAATTGGCTTTGAACATGAAAATATAGAAGAGCTTCTTACTTCCACCCCCCTCTGCTCAGTTCTTGAAACACATAATATAGATCCCAATATGATCGCAAATTTAATCATAGGAAAAGGACAATATGGCCAAATAATTTCTAGTTCAATTGATGTAGATCGGATGGACTATCTAGTTCGTGATGCCCATCACACGGGAGTTCCTTACGGCGCTATTGATCATGGAAGATTAGTTCGGGAGTTGACTTTCATCGACGATGAATTAGTTTTATCCGCATCTGGTGGAAATGTTCAAGCTGCCGAAAGTCTCCTTCTTGCTAGAACACTTATGGGTCCTACCGTATACAATCACCATGTAGCACGAATCTCCAAATCGATACTACGCCGAGCAACTGAGTTTTTACTAGATTCCGAAATCATAAAAGAAAATGACCTCCGTAATATGGATGATCACGATTTACACGCCGCCCTTCGATCGAATTCAACAACCGCTCCACTCGAGAAGAGAATTTCCAATCGAAATCTCTACAAACGAGCAATCTGGGCAGAAATGAAAGATGTCCCTGACGATGTCATCAACGCGGATTATGATTCTATCCGTACATTTGAAAACCATATAGCTTCTAAACTCAATGTAGATCGCCAATCTGTAATAATAGATATACCTTCCCCCCCTTCGACAACCGCAAAAGAAATAAAAATTAAAGTTGGAGATGAAATTCGTATGCTCCATGATCATTCCCCCCTCATCGATGCATTGCAGGATGCCCAAAAAGAACAATGGCGTCTCGGTGTATATGCTCCAAAAAATCTAGTAGATCGAGTCGGCAGTGCAGCAGAAAACGAACTCAATCTCGAAACAAATGGACACTTGATATCTATGCGATCAAAGAAAAATTTTAGTCTTGATAAATTCATTAACTAACAATACCCATGCGACTCATTCAAGTCTCTACCTAGCAAAGTGTGATTATGCAGCTTCAGGGGACAATCCTTTTTGGCCATGAATTTGATTTAGTAGAGGGAACTCTTACCATTGAGAATGGTCACATTTCTCATATAGAAGAAGAAACTAACTCTAGTACTGACATAATTCTTCCAGCTTTCATAAATTCCCATACTCATATTGGAGATTCAATAGCAAAAGATGCCGGATCCGGATTATCTCTAGATGAATTAGTAGCACCCCCTGATGGGCTTAAGCACCGCCTATTATCTGCAGCAACCCCTGAAGATCTAATCTCTCAGATGAGGAAGTCTATCAATCTGATGGAAAGTACCGGGGTGGCTGCATTCGCCGATTTCCGTGAAGGTGGAGTCGACGGCGTCAACATGCTACAAAAAGCACACTCCAACTCCAACGTGGACGCGATCATTTTAGGCCGAGAAACAATTGATGTTTTGGATATTGCAGATGGGTTTGGAGCTAGTGGGTCTAGAGATTCCGATTTTACCCACGAACGGAAATCAACCAAAACCGCAAATAAATTATTTGGGATTCATGCGGGCGAGCGTGATAAAACCGATATAGAAACTGCGCTAGCATTGGAACCCGACTTTGTGGTTCATATGGTCCATCCAACTTCTGAACATCTCGATCATCTGCAAAATACTAATACGCCAGTTGTCATCTGTCCCCGTTCAAATATCGTCACTGGAGTTGGGCTTCCCCCCATCGAAGATTTACTTTGCCACACTACTATTGCACTTGGAACTGACAACGTAATGCTAAACAGCCCTTCTCTTTTTCGTGAAATGGCGTTTGTTTCAAAACTCTTTGATATAGACCCCCGCGAAATCCTACGAATGGCCACTTCTTCCGGGGCAACAATTTTCGATCTTAATTATGGTATCCTCGAACCCGACCGGGAAGCTAAAATCTTGGTACTAGATGGGGATTCTAATAATCTTTCAGGATCTTCGGATATAATTAGCTCTATAGTTAGGAGGGCAAGTCCTTCTGATATTAAACAAGTCTACCTTTAACTATAGTCTATTCATTTTTCATCTCATTGCCGTTACCACTCCGCCCGCTAAAGTATATATTGTGTCTTTCCCCGCTACAATCGATGGCGGACTCACATACATGGGTTCCTCGGATATCTTTATCGTTTTATTTATCTCCCTTTTGTGAGCTTGACTTGGGACTGGAGTCCCTTCAGGCAGATCGATCTCAATCACATTGAAATATGCAATATCTGATCTGTTTGCTCTCCTTTGCAACCCCCCCACATATATCTCGTTACCTGCTATTATTGGATTCCCCAATTCCACCGACGCATATCTCATATTTTCCAATTTTATAGTCCATAACCTCGACCCACCCTTTCGATCTAGTGCGATCATTTCAGCAGTTCCATATGCATTTTTTGTACCCTCTCTTTGAACAGAAACATAGAGTTCTTCTGGACTTGCGGCCATGCCCATCCATGACTTTTCATCCTTCGATACAACAGACCATTCCATCTGCCCACAAGAATCGTCTATTGCAAATATTTTCTCCTCCTTCGCCCGATTCGATTTTCCAATTGCGTATATCGTCTCTCCATTTGCAACAATTTGCCCACTTTTATATCCGTACCCCATCGGAACCGACCATATTTCTGATCCATCAACCTTTGAAATTCTATGGATGTTTCCACCTCCTCCTGTATATACTGAATCCCCCTGGACTGCAAAAAGACCGGATATATCACTTGATCTAAATTCCCATTCTATCTCTCCGGTCTCTGGATCAACCGCATACAATGCGTCTATCTCATTTTTACTAATCCCAAACACATATAATTTATCAGTCCCCCTACCCCCTCCTACGAATTTCCAGTCCCCCTCTGGGCGGAATGACCATGATAACTCTCCCGTCTCTACATTAAAAGAGTGAATCCCATCTGGGCTCCCTGCATATATGCTATCTTCCATAACTGATCCTGGTAAAAGTGCTCCACCTTCATACTCGGCAACCCATTTTTGTTCCCCTCTCTTAGCATCTAACGCGTATAGCTTCCCAATTCCTGTGATCGATTGCCACCCCGCATACACCACATCATCTCTTATTAATGGCCGCATGGCCGACGTACTCGAAATAGACAATCTATTATCCCACACCAATTCCATCGCATCCGAATTTGGATTTGCCCCATAATTTTTATGATCTCCTGTAAGATTGCATCCAAAATGAGGCCATCCCCCTTCCGTACCATTCCCCTCTTGATATTCATTCTTCTCTTTCTCAGTCCCGTCTAAACATTTATCTGCTTTTGAATTTCCCATACATCCCACTAAACCCAATACCCCCAAACTCGATATCTGAAGGATCTCCCTCCGACTTTTCATTTCATCCATGCCCTTTTCTGTATCTCCAAAAATTTATATTCAGTTATTTTTGTTCACAATACTTGCAATATCAATTCGATCCACCCACCACAAACCAACGATAAGAATTCCTACAATCGCACTTGGAATCCAATTACCATAGAACGTATTAACCAAACCCCATAATAATACAAAACTAACCATGTCATCTAGTCCAAATTCACACTGATCAATACGGGCCAGAAGTTTTTTCCTATCAAACATACTGTTCACCACCAACACCGCTATTCCTCCACTAATTAACCATCCTTGGTAATTTGTATGCGGGACTCCATAAAATTCTCCTCCCTCCCCATAAGACCAAAAACCAAGAGAAACTGCAGCAGGATCTAAAACCAAATCTATCAAAATGACTAATACAATAGCCATTGGGATTATTATTTTTCGATCCAACCTCGACTTTTTAACGATTAACAATGTTAACAAATAGCCATTCAATACCAATGGAATGAAAAATAGTGGGAGTGCCATTGGAATCCCCGAAACCATAGGTCCCAATTCAACTAAGTATTGGAAATTACCATATGGCCATCCATGATTTATGCCTATAAATTCAATCATGTATACATAACCTGTCAATAGTAATAACAACACACCATTTCTTCTATTTATAAGTGGCATGATTGCAACAATTAGTGGTAATCTCATCAATGCAGTCCCCATCAACACAATGTATGGATTAAACGAAAGCCAAGCTGGCAATATCATCTCTTCACTTGCAACTAGTAATATGGCCCCTGCGATTGGCATCACTATCGCCAAAACCAAACGATTTTCACGTACTAATAATTCCAATTTTTCTCTCACGTTGCAATCCTCAAAAGCCCCCCAATAACTAGGAGGAACCCCACTGTTGCATTAATGCTTGGATACCACCAATATGCTACTCCAATTTCTATTTTTCTCAACATTATCACTCCCAACACCACTAAATAAATCGACAAAAGCATCCCCAATCTGATATCTACCACTGCAAATAATACCGAAGCAATCAACCAGCAACTTCCACAGTAGACTATGGATCCCATTTGACCTAGCAATGTGGCCAGTGTTTCAATTTTTGATTCTCTATCTGGTTCAATATCGGGGATGGCCGAAAAAGTATGCATCGCCATCGCCCAAAAACATCCCCCTATTACTGCAAGCCATGGTGGATTGGAGCCTGAAACTACTATGTATGTAATAACTCCCGGGAATATGTACAAAATATTTGAGCAAGAATCTAAGACCGGCTTCGTTTTGAATCTAAAAGGAGGTGCACTATATGCCCAGCTCAGGAATAGAAAACCAATCATCCACGGAATGGAATTTATAGTAAGCATACTCATTAATATCCCTCCTAAAATTGCACTCAATACAACCAAAGTAGGCAACTCAATTCCTCCTCTATATTGAGTCTCTTTAGATTTCTTTTTTGGATTTTTTTGATCAATCTTAGAGTCGAATATATCATTAATTCCGTAGACTAGGAAGTTAGCCGGAATCAAAAAATACAATATAATCAGGGCAACTTCTATTCTCATCAGCCCAGCAATTGTATCTATCCCATATGTGGCACCCACTAGCGCAGGACCTGCTAAATACAACCAGAATCTAGGACGTGAAGTCGCAATTAACTCCATATACCTTTCCACATTCATACTCATCCCTCTAAATCTTCAATAACTGCCTTTGCTGTATGTTCTCCACTTATTAGGCACATAGGAACTCCAATACCTGGTCTAGTATACCCACCTGTAAAATACATGCCTTTCATTTTCTTCGAACGATTATCTGGTCTAATTGGACCCGTTTGAATTAATGTATGCGCCAATCCCAACGCCGATCCCTTTGCACTATTATACCGCCTAGAAAAATCTGATATGGAAAAATGCTCTTCTAGTACTATCCTATCTCTTATATCCACGCCCACATTTTCTGCAACATCTGCTAATATTTTGTCTCTGTATTCTTTCCTCACCTTCTCCCCATCTTCAATTCCCACTGCTATGGGAACTAATATGAACAGATTACTGCACCCTTTCGGAGCAACTGAATCATCCGTATCTGAGGGTGCGCATATATAATATGCCGGATCCGATGGCCATGCAGGTTTAGTAAATATTTCTTCAAAATGACCATCCCAATCTGTAGGAAGGACTAGATTATGGTGGATTAATGGATCGATATCTCCCTCTACACCTAGATATATCAAAAACGCAGATGGCGCATAAGTTCGAGATTCCCAATATTTCTCATTAAATTGTCTTTTTTCCATCGGGAGTAAAACTTGTTCTGTATGATTGTAATCTGCATTGCTAATCACCACATCAGATTTTATTCCTTCGCCCATTTTGCTTTTTACAGAAAATAAACCATTTTCATTTTCAATTGAATCTACCTCGAAACCTAGCTTATATGTTACTCCCAATTCTTTTCCCAATTCTGAAATAGAAGATATAACATTCCCAATCCCCCCTTCTGGGTAGTATACTCCCAAATTAAAATCAACATGACTCATTAGGTTGTACAAAGCCGGAGTATTCTTTGGAGATCCTCCTAAAAATACCAACGTATACTGCATAATTTGTTGCAACTTCGAATCTAAAAAATACTTATTAACGTGTTTCTGCATAGAACCAAATAAGCTTATTTTATTCGCATTTAATAATACATCCAAGCTTATGTAATCCCTCAAACGTGGCCTATCTTTATACACAAAATTTTGCATACCCAATTCATAAGTTCTTTTGGAGTTATCTAGGTATCTCCCAAGAGCCTCTCCGGCACCTTTTTCTATTTGTTCAAACACAAGCTTGTTTTGTTCAACATCAGCAACTATGTCCACCGTTTTTTGATCCTTGAAAAATATCCTGTAATGTGGATCTAATCGAATTATCTCATAGTAATCTTCTGGCTTCCGATCAAAAAATTCAAAAAATCTCTCGAATACATCTGGCATAAGATACCATGACGGACCCATATCGAACTTAAACCCATCTCTCTCTAAGACCGAAGCCCTCCCTCCCATTTGCTCATTTTTTTCTACCACTGTTACTTGCATACCCTCTTGTGCCAAGTAACACGCACATGATAACCCTCCCACACCGGCACCAATTACAACGGCAGATTTATCGGACACTTTGATCTCCTCATTTTTGAAAGTTAACCAACAATCCCTTCACATCAAAAACACGACGTAAAACCTTCCCATCCTGTTGATTTTCTTCTCTCACACCGTTTGACATTCCGGTGGATAAATAAAATGTAGTTGTAGGATCTTTTGTCACTCTCAAATGCCACCAACCTTTCATTAAACATGCAACTTTGTCAGGCATACTCAATGTAGATCTTCGGGTCAAAACATCATAATCTTGATTTACGATCAAACGATGATGATCTGCATATAATATTGATGCCAATAACACCGCAAATTGACAATCTTTCGGTAAATATTTGATCCCCTCGACCCCCTCTCTATAAAACTCCTCGGCCCTGGTAATTTCTTCCCGCATCACTTCTGCAAACGCTTCTGAGAATTCTAGATCTTCTATATTTTTGTATTCCACTCCATACTTTTCGAGCGTTTCTTTTGGCATGTATGATCGATTATACTCTACAATATCCTCTCTTACATCCCTAAGAAAATTGGTTAGTTGAAATGCTTTTCCCAAAGCTGCAGCAGAGCTATTAATCTCTTCAGTTTCTTCCACCTTCATAATCGATACCATCATATTTGCAACAGTAACTGCAGAACCCCGCATATACTCTTCCACCTCTTCGAAAGTTGTATACCTGTTTTTAGAAATATCCATTCGCATGGCATCTATAAATGCTATTATTTCTGTAGTTGGAATGTCATACCTCCTC
This sequence comes from Halobacteriales archaeon, assembly GCA_022450005.1. GTDB lineage: Archaea > Halobacteriota > Halobacteria > Halobacteriales > Hikarchaeaceae > Hikarchaeum. The sequence goes on along the minus strand of JAKURE010000005.1, from coordinate 18,366 downwards.
CGTAATTCCTCAAATGCTTTTAGCGATGGATCTTCTGTTAAAGATTTTCCTAGAACTGTTTTCTGTATCTCATTGAGCTGCTTAATTTTAGTCCGAGTATTTTTGTTCTCTGATGTATCTACAACTTCATCTGCAATCCTAAAAAAGGCGTATAATATGTGGGTCGCATATCTAACCCTTCTGGGTAACAACAAAGTAGCAAAATAGAACGTTTTCCCCGTCTGCTGCTGTATGCTTTTACTTTTGTTAATTTGTTCACCAGATACCATTATCTAACCACCAAACAACCCGCATCTTACAGGGAAGTTGACTTTCTACTTGTTCTATTGATCTCCCCTTTAAAAAGCTGACCAAATATGGTATAAGATATATTGTTTTTAATAAATATAACTTACAATTTTAATAATTTCCCTGCATTCCATTGCATTTTCCTTACGGAATGATCACAATTTTGCCCATATTACTTTGACTATATATCCTCTCTTGGGCCTCTCCCGCCGCTTCTAGTGGATATTTTTTTGCTAAGGAAACTTCTAGTGACCCTTCTACCATCATTTTAGAAATATGATCCAAAATAGTACTAATATTTGGAGTATTGAACATGCTCATCATGTACAGCTCTAACTCTTTCGCCCGAGCAATTGCAAAGTTTGGAATTATTACTTGGGTATCTTCTTGCCCAATACCTACTATCCTTGCATTTTTACTAGCAACTTGGATATTCAATTCCATATACTCATCACACCGATGATCGAGGATTACATCCATCTGCCCTGTATCCCCAATCAATTCTGTAAGATTATCCCCATTGTAGTCAAAAACATGTTTCGCCCCCAATTGCTTTAATTTTTCATGGTATTCTGATCTAGCAGTGGTAGTTACTTCTGCTCCAATCCCCTCCGCTATTTGAACAGCAACGTGCCCCACCCCCCCACTTCCCCCATGTATTAGGCATTTTTCACCAGATATTAGATTCGCATGATCTACAAGTGCACGCCAAGCCGTAACTCCTACTAGTGCAATCGCAGCACCTTCTTCAAACTCAATCTGATCTGGGAGCACAGCCAGATTATTTTGTGGAGCTATAATGGATTCTGAATATGTCCCATCTATGTCTCGACCTAGCCCTGTACCGTACACTCGATCTCCCACTTTTAAATCACTTTTTTTAGATCCTATTTCCTCCACTACTCCTGCAAAATCCGATCCCGGTGTCCATGGAAGCTGGGGCACTTTGTATGCACCTCCTCGAAAATAAGTATCAACGGGATTTACCCCAATCGCCTTAGTTTTGATTCTAATTTCTCCCCCCTCTAGTTTCCGAGATTTTATTTCTTCTAATTGTAAAACCTCCACTCCCCCATACTTATGGAAGCACACCTTTCGCATGATTACTATACCATTCCCATGCGGATAAATCATCATATTCTATTCAAAATAGACTTTTTATCAAATCATGAGATTTAACATCCACAGGGTTTCACTTTACATCAATGCGTTTGCATGAATATCAAGCAAAATCTGTTTTCTCAGACGGGGGAATTCCAATCCCTCCGTCTGGATTGGCCAATTCTGTTGAAACAGTATTGGAGGAAACCAATCGAATAGGCTATCCCGTAGTGATCAAAGCACAAGTCCATGTTGGTGGCCGAGGCAAAGCGGGAGGAATCACCCTGGTGCAAAATGATAACGAAGCCGAAATAGCTGCAAATAAAATATTAGGAATGGACCTGAAAGGCTATCTGGTATATGAAGTTTTGGTAGAACAGGCTATTGATTTCGTAGATGAAATCTATCTTGGAGTCACTCTCGATCGAAGTTCTGGAATGCCCGTAGCCATGGTGTCTTCTGAAGGTGGTATCGACATCGAACAAGTAGCATCATCCACTCCTGATGCCATATCTAAAACTTATGTAAATCCTTTACTCGGTCTCTCCGATTCTCAAGCTAAAACTGCAGTACTGGATGCTGGAATTTCTCCAACACTAACTGATAAAGTCGCCAACATACTTCTGTCTCTTTACAACATTTGGGAAACTTCCGATGCGACCGAAACCGAAATTAATCCTCTAATGGTGTCCAAGGACGGAGATGTGATCGCAACAGATGCAGTCTTGAACATAGAAGACGATGCACTTTTCCGACAGAAAAAATTAGCCGATCTCCGGGATACAAGAAACAACAATAAATTGGAATCAAAAGCAGATCTATACGGATTTAATTATGTCCGTTTAGACGGTAATATTGGAATTATTGGAAATGGAGCCGGACTGGTTATGACTACACTAGATCTAGTTGACCATTACGGTGGGAAACCAGCCAACTTCCTTGATATCGGTGGTGGGGCAAACTCAGTTAGAGTCGAAAATGCACTTGAGATTTTATTTGAAGATGAAAATGTTGATTCAATACTTTTCAACATCTTTGGAGGTATAACTCGAGGGGATGAAGTGGCTCAGGGAATAAACGACGCACTTGAAAATTTTGATACACTTCCAAAACCGATTGTAGTTCGCCTCGACGGAACAAATGCAAAAGAGGGAATGGAGATTCTAAATACAGACCACCTAACCGTCGAATCGACACTTGAATCCGCTGTTCAACGTGCCATTGAATTGGCATCAAAAGGAGGCGATTGAAATGAGCATATTGGTGAATAAAGACACTCGAATAATTGTTCAAGGAATTACCGGGGGTCAGGGTGCATTCCACACTGAACAAATGATAAACTATGGTGCCAATGTAGTTGCAGGTGTGGTACCTGGAAAAGGCGGATTGGATTTCAATGGAATTCCTATCTATGATACTGTTGATTCCGCTATGGATGAAAATGATGCTAATGCTTCAGTCGTTTTTGTACCACCCGCATTCGCTGCAGATGCCTTATTTGAAGCCTTCGATACCTCACTTGAACTCGTCGTTGCCATCACCGAAGGCATTCCCTCTCACGATATGATGAAAGTTAATTTTTCCATCCCTCCCCACGCCCGACTTTTGGGTCCAAATTGCCCCGGAATCCTCACTCCTGGAGAAACAAAACTAGGAATTTTACCAGGTGATATTTTTACCCCCGGTCCAGTCGGTCTTGTTTCACGGTCCGGGACCCTTACTTACCAAGTTGCTTCAAATTTAACCAATTCCAATCTCGGACAAACCACTGTAATTGGTATTGGTGGAGATCCTATAATTGGAACAAATTTTATCGATTGCCTCGAACTATTCGAAGCTGACCCAGATACTAAGGTAGTCGTTATGTGTGGAGAAATCGGTGGTGAAGATGAAGAACAAGCTGCTGATTTTATAAAAGAGAATATGACCACTCCAGTTGTTGGATTTATCGCAGGAAGGACGGCACCACCTGGAAAACGTATGGGTCATGCAGGCGCTATCGTTTCTGGGACCGGAACCGGAACTGCCCAATCAAAAATTAAAGCCCTTGAAGCTGCAGGAGTTTCTGTTGGACAAACCCCATCCGAAGTAACCGATCACGTCAAAAAATTCCTTTAAACTAAGAGATTGTCACTTACTTCTATTCACAGTTTCCAAGCTTCATGAGCGGATCCTCTGACGTGTCAGATCCTCCTGTACGAACATATCTTTTCTCACCTGAAACTGCAGATACTAGTGCTATTTCTTCACCATTTACTACTACGTGATATCTTGTTAGATCTGACTCTATCATGCTGCATGCCTGATCCACATTTCTTTTTCGTATCTGACTTGCAACTTTAAATCCAATTTTTTCAATAGCCCTGCAATCATCATGCTTACTTTCTTCTCCCAATTCAACACATGTAACTTCCCATGAATGCATACTTAATTTATCCTCTCGACCAGTTGTATTAAACTTGACCCTTACCTATTATGGTTCACTCTTGTAACTTCCATCCGGTATCACTGTCGGAAGATTAAACCCATAATCATTGAGCAGTTCAAATGCTAAGACGTCTTTTTGCTCTAACTCTTCGCGTGTACAAATTCCCCATTCAGGATTGGGGTAGCCATTTCCCTCTGGATCGGTGAACACACATTTACCTGTGAGCGCGGGATCCAATGCACCAATGTTTGTCGCCACTATCCAATAAAAATATTCGTGGACATAACACCCATATCCACCCTCCCCACAATCGTAGATATACCACGCATCGTCTGGGTACTGCTTAGGTGTATCTCTGAAGTAACCACCACGAGCCGTGTCCATCGCAACAGTAAGTTTAGAGGATCTGTCCTCTCTATCTCCAAAATATTCTGGATATGCTTCGTACCATCCATATGAAACAATATGCCATATTTCTTCTATATTGGTATCCCACGGACCTGGAACTCCTTTTTCTTCATAGGACTTTTCAATCCCACCAATTGCCCAGTTATCTCCACTATCTGAACCATAATACACGCTTGCAGCAGTTCTTATACTATCCCCGCAAGGCGTCCCCCTATTTGCTTCCCAAAATTTATCCCTGTCATCGCTCTTCCACACTGGGGCAACAAAACCCCCCTCAACAAGTATATCCAACACCTTTGGATCATCTGGAACCCCATCTTCGTCATTGTCTATGTATTGTGCCAATACATTTGCAGTATGCAGGATATATTCATCCGTTGCATCTTCTGGGGCAATCACATAGACTCCAAATACGTCTACAAATTTAGTTACAACCTCATTATCATTCATACATTTCATTGGATGTTCTGATAATATCTCAAACGTAGGTATCATTGCTGCCATTTCTGCATGCTCCTCATGATCTTCTTCCCCATGATCGTGGTCAGAATGGTCAGCATGATCGTGATCTTCTGCTCCTACATCTTCACTATAACTTCCTTCTTGCACTTCTCCAACACACCCTGCAAATACTGTTGTTATCAGCAGAACACAAACTAAAATAGAATATAGTTTTTTCATACAATTTCCTTGAATTCTTCTATTGATCTCCCCTTTAAAAAGCTGACCAAATATGGTATAAGATATATTGTTTTTAATAAATATAACTTACAATTTTAATAATTCCTCTGCACTTTCGTTATGGAACGCCACGGGTAATAAAACCTACAATATATTGCTAAGACAGACTAAGAAAGACTATGTTTAGGATTGGTTCTCATGTTTCAACAGCAGGTGGAGTTGAAAAAGCGGTCGACCGTCAAGTGGAAATAAAAGGAAACTGCGGTCAACTTTTTGTAGGTTCTCCCCGGGGCTGGAAAGTGGGAGAAGTCAAAAAAGAGGGTGCAGACCTATTTAAAAAATACTGCTCAGAAAAAGACGTTGGACCGTGGATAGTCCACGGAACGTATCTAATCAATTTGGCAACACCAAAAGAAGAATTAGCAGAGAAATCCGTTGCAACTGTTCAAGGAGAATTAGATGCCTCGGCAGAGTTGGACATTCCCTATTACACCTTCCACCCCGGTGCACACACGGGAGAAGGGGTTGAGAAAGGATTGAAGAACATAGCCATGCGACTTTCTCAATTGGAGATCCCAAGCTCTGTCACACTACTTCTAGAGAACACTGCTGGAAAAGGCACCACTCTAGGGGAGACATTCTCAGAACTCCAAACGATGGTGGAAGAATCGACATATGGATACGACGATATAGGGGTATGCCTTGATACCTGCCACCTATTTTCTGCTGGATATGGATTTGGAACTGACGAAGAAATCTCTCAGATGATCGATGAAATTGAAGGGACAATCGGCATTGAAAATGTGCGTTATTTACATCTAAACGATTCGAAGCACCCATTCGGATCAAAAAAAGATGAACACGAACACATAGGCGATGGAGAAATCGGAGAGGGGCCCTTTAGAACTCTCATCAACCACAAACTCTTTAGAGACCTCCCAATGGTTCTAGAAACGCCAATAGACGAGGAAAAAGACCACTCTTGGGACATTCAAAAAATAAGAGAATTAAGGGACGATTCTTAAATCATGGCGATAGAACCTGCGTTGAACAGGCCCTCTATCTCTTACCCAACTACTCCTTCGGAGTTAATCGATCATGCGATTGAATATTCTAAAACAATCAAATTACCTATTGACATTTCCGTTATCCATTGGACTATATCCCGTCGTGCAACCAAACGGGCAGCTTGCTGTAAATTCTCCCCCGGGTCTCCTGACATTCTCATCTCTCTTACGTGGAAAGCTTTCCAGGCCTATGGGTGGGAAAAATTCAAGAGCATCATACGACATGAGTTGATTCACGTATGGGAATATCAAACCTATGGATCAACTTCTCACGGATCGTTATTCAAAGAAAAAGCACAACAATTAGATGCACCCCTCCGTTGTGATGCATTTTGCCCTCCTAGATTCTATCTCATCTGTAAAAACAAAGATTGTCAGTGGAAAACCATTCGTCATCGTGCATCGAAAACAGTAACTCCTCCTATCGATTTCTATCGCTGTCGCAAATGCGGATCTCCTTATACAGTCGAACATGTAGGAACGTCTATTCGCTGGAACACACATTTAGAATATCGACGGGCACGGAAAAAAATAGGAATTCATTGGTAATTTCCTATCCCATTTCACGTATATTCTTTCCAATGTCGTATTGCCCACCAACCAACTCCTGAACACAATAACCCCCCTGTTACTAAATATAAATATGTCTGCAACGTATACTCTGTCCCTTGTACTATTCTGACCAATCCTTCTCCCGACAATGATACGAGAACGAACCCAAAGATTGTAATCACAATTACCACTTTCATTATATCAATCGCATTTTTCCGTTTCGTTTTTTCTATAGAATAAATAGTAACTATGAACACCACTGAACTAAATAATACATAAAATCCTAACCTCTCATCACTTCCTGTATTTTGCCCATTAATTAACCCCACTAATCCCACTGCTGCCAACGCAAAAACCAAAGTAAAAAATATAACTTGAATTCCATTCTTCCCTAATTTACTCGACCCAACCTTGTTCACTAATTTTGCCATTCCTCCAATTCCTTTCACGACCCCTTTAATTTTTTTTGGAATATCTATTTTCACCCCTATAGTTCTTGTACTCCTTTTTTTTCCAAACCCTTTCATAATTTTTCCTCTCTTGTATTTCAGTAGAGGGAAGGCTATATACATGGCGCCCAAAAATCGTTTATTTAATGCCTCAAAACTCCAAAACCATCACAATAACCAATGATGGTATTACCTTGCCTATCACGTCTATTGTTACTGGACGTGGCTTTATTACAGGCAAATCCGGATCTGGAAAATCCAATACGGCAAGTGTGGTAATTGAAGAACTTCTTAAGAACCGTTGCCCGCTCTTAATCATTGATACTGATGGTGAATATCGTGGCTTGAAAGAACAATTCAAAGATCTCATTCACGTGGGGCAAAAAGAAGAGTCAGATGTCGAATTAACGTTAGAACGGGTGGATCTAATCACGGACCTTGCGCTAATCCAAGGGGCTCCTATCATTCTAGATGTCTCTACTTTCAAAACTGAACAATCAAAATCAATCATCAATGAGGTTGTCACGTTACTATTCCATAAGGAAAAAGAACATCGGAAACACTTTTTAATTGTAATTGAGGAAGTACATGAATTTATTCCGCAACAAGGTGGTGTAGATGAGCTGGCACAAAATATCATCCGAATAGCCAAACGCGGACGGAAACGCGGACTTGGAATTTGTGGAATATCTCAAAGGCCGTCCGCCGTGGATAAAGATTTCATTACCCAATGTAGCTGGTCCGTTTGGCACCGCTTTACATGGGCGATAGACAAAAAAGCAGTAAACCAAACATTGGGAGTTGACTATGCAAATCAAATATCCTCTCTCAAAACAGGAGAGGCATTTTTAGCAACAGATTGGGGCGAAACTAGTAGAATCACACTAAAACAGAAAGAAACGTTCGACGAGGGTGCAACGCCCCACACTTCAGATATAGTCCGTCCCACTTTTAAATCAGACCAGAGTGAATTAATTGAACAACTACGCTCTATAGAAGGTCCCCCTCCTGAATTGGACCCGAACGCATTGAGAACCGAACTCACCTCTAAAAATTCCCGCATCAAAGACTTAGAAAACCGTATTCTGGAATTGACATCCGAGCTGGACGCAAACCCCCCTCTTCCTTCTACAAAAAGAATCGAACCCTCTAAGTCGATGTCTCCCTCTGATCCTCCCCGGAATAAACTCTTAGAAGACTCAATAGAATCAATCAAGTTGAATACAAAGAAACAAACCACTACGGACGTTTCTCAAGATTTCAATCCAATTTGGGAACTTGGACAATTGATTCTATACCTCTGGCGCGTTTCTCTCCGTGGATTTTTGATAATTTTGGTAAAATTGATGGGCATTTTTAAAATAAAACTTTAATTACAAAAAGAATCTACATCTCTAGTAGAGGCTTATAAATGTCAAAACACAAACATGAGCATTCTTCCGATCTAACTCAAACAAAAAAGAAACATCGGGGTCTGCTTGACGTACGTGCAGATGGGGGGTCAACTACAACTATCCAAGCTGTTGACTGCCCTGCAGATAAAGTGTACAGTAATAGAAGAATATTCATACAAGAAGTGGCAGAGCGCCATTTCGATAATCGCGAAGTATGGGCTGCATTACGAGACCCTGCAAAACGAATAATAAAGGGGTCTGATATCCCACTCAAATCCAAAACTGAGAACTCTCTACTTGAGGGTTCAAAAGCATGGGGGAGATCTTATGTTCGTCCTTGGAAAGGAAGAACCCAAAGCATGTCTCTCATGGAGCGCGTCCTTGCCCCCGAAGCAGACGACAAAAAACATTCTCATCAAAATGAAGCGATGATGTATGTTTTAGAAGGAAAAGGATATGAAATTCACGACGGTGAGGAATATATTTGGGAAGCTGGAGATCTAATTGTAATCCATGGTGGATGTGTGCATGAACACTATTCAGTCGATCCCGATAAACCATGCCGCCTCTTAGTGTATAATTCACTTCCAATTTACAATTTCTTACATCTTGTATATCAAGGAACAGTTCGGCATACCCCTGGGGATCGCGCAAAAGATCCTAATTGGGTTCCTCCATTTGATTGGCACGTTGGCCGTGAAGAATATTCTAAGGAAGATCATGATCAATATGCACAGATGAGGCAGATGCTCTCTAAAGAAGAAGCAGCAGTTAAATCTGCAACCCAGAGGTCAGGTGTATAGCTATGGCAGAAAACGTTGATTTCGACGATCCCCATAACTACGAATTTGATCATATACCTAGGCATAGGAAAAGAACCAAAGAAATGGTTCCTGATGACTATATTCATATGGATGAACGCGACGAATGGGAGCGTGGAAATCTAACCACAACCCACTATCAAGAATTCCTTGAGGATTCAAAACAGAACCCACTTTCCCAACATGGACCCCGTGGCCCTCTCCATAAAATTATCAAACCAGAAGAGATGCCCTGGGAAGATTCTCCCCACGGAAAAATAAAATGGCTTCTCAATGAAAAAATGGAGAGAGACCTTGGCCCTACAGGTGCCGTTAACACCGATCTCTACATGCAAATTATACCTCCTGGCGGGAAATCAGGCAAACATCGACATATGAGCGAAGAGCTGGTATTTGTTTTAGATGGGGAAGGATACGATCTCCATTGGGACCCAACCGCTGTTATGAGGAACAAAGTTGTATGGGAGTGGCCAAAAGAACCCCAAAAATTTTTATGGGAAACAAACGACGTAATTTTCATCCCCACTAACACTGCACATCAACATATAAATGCTAGCGAGGACCACCCTGCTAGATTACTCTGCTGTAATGCGCGTATCTATAATCACCTAGGTCTCGGATTCAACGACTTAGAACAATTTGAAGACGCACCCGAATTCGAAGGGTAGTCGCCCTCTATTTTCTTCTATTTATAATCTATACTAAATGGGTCGGGCCAGATTCGAACTGGCGATCTCCGCAATGTGAATGCGACGTCATAACCAGACTAGACCACCGACCCCTGTGTATGGACTTATTACTTTTTCATATCTATTAAGCGTTATTGGGTTTTTGCAGAATCTTTTATCAGTAAGATGGATTTTTTTCCTCAACCCCTTCGCGCTGATTGATCAAACGTGCAAATACGAACATGGCATCTGATAGTCTATTTAGATATTCTACACACAATCCCACTTCGTTTCCTTCTTTAGCGAGTGCAACCACCCTTCTCTCTGCCCTTCTACATATTGCCCTTGAATTATGTAATTTCGCACCCTCCTCGCTCCCTCCTGGGAGTATAAACGATTGAAGTGGTTCTAATTCCTCCTCGCAATCATCAATCCAACTTTCAACTAACTGAATATGTTCGAATGTTATCTCCACCTTCCCTCCTCCTTCTACTCTTGCAAGTTGTGCTTGAATTATATGTAGATGATTCTGAATTTCATTAAGATGTGCCTCTATGTCTCTATATTTTGCCATAGAAACCAGCCCTATACTCGAATTCAATTCATCAACGGTGCCATCTGATTCAATTCTGATGTCATCTTTATCTACTCTCTCTCCACTTGCCAAGTCAGTCTTTCCTAAATCTCCGCGTTTTGTATATATCTTCATGTGATTTTTACAGCCCCTTTTGTGCGATGGGGTATCGTTTTAACTATTCTATCTTCCACAAACATATGCGTTTTCTAAGTTTGATTTCTATCTATTGTTTATATATCCCACTATACAGTTTATATATTTACCCAAATCGATAGATATCGTCTACCTACTGATTTTTAATTCTATGTCCAAAACTTATATACTGCTCCAAGTTACCAATTTGGCATGGGGTTCTTTCGAGATTGCTATTCCTTTGAGGGCTGGAAAAAATGGTCAAAAAAGCAATTGTATGTATATGGAATCTTGTACGCAGTATTTTTCAAAATTTTTATAGCTCTCATTTTAATATTCCTCTATGAACCAACTAATCTCAAAACCGTACTAGTACTTCTTTTTATTTTATGGGCGATCTATCAGCCGATTTTTAATGTTCTGGTCTTTCGTGTATTTTCATTATAGTATCCAATCTACCCCCTGCAATCGGGCTCTCCTTTATTACCAATTTTGTTTAAATGTATTCTATTATGAGCAATAAACCCGCAATTATACTCGCAAACCCCGCAACATTTCCTATGCCCTTTTCATGGATACCTTGGATTTTTTTCCACAATTGTGTTACAACACCCATTGTTACTATGATGGAAATACAAAATGAACTAAGAAAAAGGACTCCGTCTATCGTTTCTGATGATGTTATGAGTAATAGAACTAAGAACCCACTACCTGCAACCCCATGGACCATTCCTATTGACACTGATGTTATATTCCAATCAGACCATTTTTGCATAGGATTTAAGTGACCGAATTCACTTCCATGTTTGTGCTTGTGGGCATTTCTTACCTCTTTAAATACTAAATGTTTTAATCCCAAATAGACCAGAGTAATCCCAACTGCGATCTCTCCAACTTCATATAATGTCCCTGGTAATTTAATATTTAAAAATAGCAATATAGTCCCAAGCAACATAGTGGAGATTGAATGCCCTATTCCCCATGAACTCCCAACTTTCCAAGGAGCGTCATATTTTTTTTCACTTACTAGTGTGGACACTGCCACAATGTGGTCTATTTCGAAAGCGTGCCCAACCCCTATTAAAACACCAATTGCGACTATGCTAATCATTGGTTGATCTGCAAAACCATGTCCCATAAATTCAAACATAGACTATTTTCTGTCAATATGCTTTAAAATCCCATTGAATTTGCCGTAGGATTCTATCATAAACTTGAATTCATTTCACGGTTTTAGTATTCGTATAATGGTTTATACCCGCCAGTTTCATTGTGACAACTGTGGGTGTATCCAATCATTTTCTAGAGTTGCACGAACCACACTTGAATCTGGTCTAAAAACTAAGTGGGCTTGTTCTGTCTGTTCGTACCGTTTGGCCCTTTTAGACACAAACTAGTCGGACACGGCCCCCTCTTCGTATTTTATCACATTTTTGCATATTCTTATGTACTTTATGTTGCTATATCTATAATTTCTATTGATATCTTTCGATCTTAAAGTTTATTGACGTCGGCTGGGTGCTTTACCATATGACGAATTTCGCCACCCGTATAGACTCAATTTCTATCAGTGGCATCCGAAAAGTATTCGATTCCGCAGGCCCGAATGCAATAAATTTGGGACTGGGACAACCAGATTTCCCAACCCCTTCTCATATCCGGGACGCTGCAATTCGATCAATAAATAACGGCGATTCTGACAGTTATACTCCAAATAACGGAATTTTAGAGCTGCGCCGTGCAATTTCACACAAACATTCTCGTGATAACTCGCTCAATATACCTCCTGAAAATATTATTGCTACTGCGGGAGGGAGTGAAGCACTACACATAGCAATCGAGGCCCACGTAAACCCTGGGGACAAAGTCTTAATTCCAGATCCTGGATTTGTTTCCTATCGTGCACTTACTCACATATCTGGTGGCATTCCAGTTCCCATCAGTTTACGTGAAGATTTGACCATGGATCCTTCTTCCATTGAAAATGCAATCTCTGAGGATGTAGCAGCGTTCATCGTTAATTCTCCCGGAAATCCTACCGGCGGTGTCCAATCAAAATCTGATATGAAGGAATTTGCCAGAATCGCAGATGACTATGATATCCTTTGTATCTCCGATGAAGTCTATGAACATTTTGTATTTGAAGGGGAGCATAGATCTCCTATGGAATTTTCAAAGTCTGATAATGTCCTCATAGTTAACACTTGCTCTAAATCTTATTCTATGACGGGGTGGCGATTAGGATGGGTTGCCGGATCAAAAGAGCGAATAGATAAAATGCTCCGAATCCACCAATACGCCCAAGCCTGCGCTAGTGCCGTATCTCAACACGCCGCAGAGGCAGCCCTATCTGGACCTCAGGATTCCATCCTCGAAATGGTTGATGCATTCAAACAAAGGCGTGATATCCTCGTAGATGGACTTATTGATATGGGATTGGACGTTCCTGCTCCCAAAGGGGCATTTTATGCCTTTCCAACTGTCCCTTCCGGCTGGATTGATGATGTTCTTAGCCACGATGTAATTGTAGTTCCTGGAAGTGCATTTGGAACCCTAGGCAATGGGAGTGCTAGGATTGCCTATACTGTTGATATAGACCAACTCGAAAAGGCTATAGGCATCATGCGTAAGGTCACCTTCTCTCTCAATTAATTTACTCGTTGGTTTTATTCGTCTTCGGCCTTTTGTACAATTTTATCCAACATCCCTTCGAATATCACACTATGTACTGGCAACAGACCATACCAATATATCAACCCTAACAAACCTCTCGGATCAAATTCCACCGTTTGCCGTATAATTGTCTCTTTGTTTTCTGGTTCCACTTCAAACTCAAGCCATGCACGTCCTGGAAGTTTGAATTCTCCTTTAAATCTCACTCTTCTATTTTTCTCATAAGCTTCAACTCTCCACCAATCTACAGTTTCTCCCACTGCAAAATCAATTGGATTTTTCCTACCCCTTCTAATCCCGATCCCTCCCACAAGCAAATCTATGAACGCCCTCAGTTTCCATAACCAGTTAGCATAGTACCAACCATTAGTCCCTCCAATCCCCTTTATAGGTGAGAATGCTGCCTCCATCGGAGTGCTAACCCTCCTCGTCTTTATGTCTACAATCCTTACTCCATGAAATTCCCCTCCCCATTTGTTATCTTCTCCCGAAGATGACATTGAATCGGACCATCTAGTTTGGGCAAATTCTTGATCTTCATTCCGTATAGCATCCGAAATGGCTTCCTTTATGCCCTTCGGCTCAATCGAAAATACTTCTCTCGAAGCTTCATCTTTCATAATACTTGTATTCCGCAAACTGTCTACTAACTTTCTTCCAATTCGAGCATATACTGGAGTTATCAACCCCAACCATAGACTAGACAGTCTTGGAGTGAGAACGGGCACTTTTATCATAATCCGCTTTAATTTTCTTTGCGTAGCATATTCTTCCATTAATTGTCCATATGATACCACATCAGTGCCACCAATTTGAAAAATCTGATTCCCTTTGAATTCCATCTCCCCCGAACTTTTCAGATATTGCAGAACATCATCTATAGCTATAGGCTGTGCCAGTGTGGATACCCAACGAGGTGTTATCATAATTGGCAATCGTTCAACCAGAGCCCGAATCATCTCAAAAGATATACTTCCAGACCCTATGACTATTGAAGCCTGCAATTCGATAATCTGCGCCTTTCCACTCCTAAGTATTTCCCCCACTTCGTGCCTACTTCTCAAATGAGGAGAAAGGTCCGAACTCACATCCCCCAGGCCTCCAAAATATACTATTTTTTTGATCCCCGCTGCATCCGCGCACTCAATAAAATTAAGCGCACCAACCCTATCCAATTCTTCAAAATTATTCCCATTTCCTCCCATGGAATGCACTAAATAATACGCCATGTCTACACCCTCCATCGCCATGAGAAGCGATTTCTTATCTAAAATATCCCCTTGAACTATTTCTCCCCCCTCAATTGAATTTTTTTGAATATAATCTGGATTGCGTACAAAACAACGGATCTTGTATTTTGACCTATCTACCACGGTCATGAGTCGACCACCTATGTATCCTGTCGCCCCTGTTATCAATACAACGGACTTTCCATTTTTTTGAATTCCCTTATTTTTAACCATTTAATACTTCCAAACTATCTCTTCCTTCGAATAAACAGACCGTTTCTTTCCCACCCAATCCACTCTTAATTTTACAATAACAAGGGTCTTCTACTAATCCCCCCCTGAACTAATTCATGACACTATCTAAAAGAGAAGCCCACCTCCGAAGTCTCCGTGCAACAGGAACTTCTACTATTGTAGGGATAGTCGCCGCCCTGGTTACTCACTTACTCTCAAGCGGGCCCTCTGATATCTTATTTTCTATACCCATTCTTATCGCCAGTTTGTTTTTGGGATTGGGAATTATGCAATTACTCGGTGTAAATGTTTCTGCATTTTCCAAGAAAGATCATTTTTATGTGTCTTTTATGACCTTCACAATGTGGTTTGTTACTTGGACCCTCCTCCTAACCGCTAATGTATCCTTTTAATCATGGCAAAAAAATCGATTGCAGTTGTTAACCTTGACCATTGTCAACCCGATAGGTGCAATTATGAGTGTGCCAACTATTGCCCCCCAAATCGCACCGGTAAAGACTGCATAGTTACTCGTGGGGACTTTTACGATTCCGATGATCTCTTCGTTGGACGCCCTGAACAAATTAGAATCTCCGAAGAAATCTGCTTGGGCGAAACATGCGGAATTTGCATAAAAAGATGCCCTTTCGACGCGATAGAAATTATAAATTTACCCAGTGAGTTGGATGAATCCCCTATCCATAGATATGGAGAAAATACATTTGTACTGTATGGCCTCCCTGCCCCAAAATCTGGAAGTGTTATTGGTCTCCTTGGCCCAAATGGAATTGGGAAAACAACTTCCTTAAAAGTTCTTTCTGGAAGCATAGTGCCCAACCTAGGCGACCATTCTTCACCTGCCACTTTTGAATCAGCCATTTCTAACTATAAAGGAACCTCCCTTCAAAACTATCTAGAAAAGCTCCAAGACGGATCAATTAATGTAGCCCACAAACCACAATACGTCGAGTCTATCCCTCACGCATTCGAAGGGACCACGCGCAACCTACTAGAAAATGTAGACGAGCGTGGTGAGCTTGATAATTTAATCGAAGAACTGTCACTCAAACCTCTCTTAGAAAATGACATTAAGACACTTTCTGGAGGCGAACTCCAACGAGTTGCCATTGCCGCAACTTTGGCCCGAGATGCAGATTTTTATTTCCTGGACGAAATCACACCTTACCTCGACATCAAACAACGCATTGCGGCAGCAAATGTCATTCGAAACATAGCCATCTCTGAAAACCGATCCATACTAGTTGTTGAACACGATCTAGCCATTTTAGACCTAATAGCAGATTCTATCCATATAGCATATGGTACCGCAGGTGGATTTGGGGTTGTTACTGATATAAAATCCACTCGAAGTGGAATTAACGAATATTTATCTGGCTTTTTGAAAAACGAAAATATGCGCGTCAGACCTCAAAGTATAACCTTCGACCAACGCGCTCCAAAAATTAACATAGAAACAGAACCTCTCTTATCTTACCCTCTCCTTGAAATGACCTATGAAACGGGATTCTCTTTAACAGTTAAACCTGGTATTATCAATCAACATGAAGTTCTTGGTGTCGTTGGCCCCAACGGAATTGGAAAGTCCACTTTCGCGAACATACTTGCGGGAGAACAAAATACTGATTCTTTTTCTCTTGATTCTAGTGTATCTATCTCCTACAAACCCCAGTATTTAGATTCAGAAGAATCGATCCGAGTAGATACTTATCTGGCCAATATAGCATCCGATTTTGGTACTTCTTATTGGAATACTGAAATCGCTCTTCCCTTACAACTAGATAAAATCATGAGCCAAAATCTTCCGGATCTATCTGGTGGAGAGCGGCAGAGAGTTGCAATAGCAGCCTGTTTGTCTGCCTCTGCGGACCTTTATCTTTTAGATGAACCTTCTGCACATCTAGACGTTGAACAACGCTCCCAAGCTACTCGTGCAATTCGGAGGTTTGCAGAACATACTGGTGCATCCGTTATGGTAATTGATCACGATATTTACATGCTAGATCTCCTGGTTAGCCGACTCTTGGTTTTTAGTGGAACGCCCTCCGAATTCGGCACCGCAAGTACTCCTGCAGATATGAGGACTGGCATGAATGAATTCCTTTCCAACCTTGGAATCACTTTCCGAAGGGACGAACGAACCCAACGTCCCCGGGTTAATAAACCAGGCAGTCAAAAAGACAAAGAACAAATAAAATCTGGAGAGTATTATTACCTGCCAGCCGAGTAATTCTTCCCATTCATTCTATACTTCTTATCCTCACTAATTTGTCCCTTCTAATCCAATTCTCTTCTACAAGCTCCACAAAGGTATTCCTCTTTCCGATCAACATCTAAAACTGTAGGGGAAAACGACATGACGCATCTATTATTACTGCAATGCTCTAGACCCAATGTATGGCCAACTTCGTGTATCACTTCCTTCCTCACTCTTCCAATGAAAACCTCTTGTTCAGTCTTCCCTGAAAACTCCCTCTGAGTTTGTTTTTTCAATCTATAAGTTGATATTATACAAGCGTTTCCTCCTAGATATGCTAGGCCAAAAACATAGTTCCTCCCTGTGTAGTACATATCATCATTTGTTATGGCCACAATTTTTTCTCCCCTCCCCTTCTGCGCGGTGAACTCTAGAAGACCTTCGGCCCGATATTGCCCCCTAGAATTCTCATATAATCCCTGTGGCATTTGCTTTGCCTCTTGAAATGATACATCAACTCCATAAACATTCCTCAACGCCGAAGACACCTCCCGCTTAATGGCTGCCTCTATACTTCCGAGTGGTATTATTTCGACGAGCATACGAAGAACATATGAGCACCGGGGCATAAACTTCCCGACGTGAACTCCGATTCAACAACCTCTCTGCTCTCCATTCTCCGTCCGTTCAAAAGATTGGTCGAAGTCGGAATCGGTTCTAGATTCGACGTGGCCCATGCCCTTTCTAAAAACAGAACTATAGTGGCCACTGATATCCATCCGTGCGACCCCCCTGGCGGGGTTCAATTTTTTCTCGATGATATCTGCGATCCCCTCTTCGACTTATATTCTAAAGCAGACATAATCTACGCATTGAACTTACCTCCCGAGTTACACCAGCCAACTCTTACTGTTGCCTTACAGGTCAAATCTAAATTTCTATTTACAACATTGGGGAATGATTTCCCAGAAATACCCGTTCGAATTGAAACAATTCCTGGAGAAACCATCTATTGGGCATTGGAATAAAAATCACAAACTCTTACATCTATAAGAAACCTCTATGTATTCATGCAAGTAGATTCGATCATTCTCGATATAGATGGGGTTATGGTGGATGTATCGGAATCTTATAGACGCGCCATTGCAGACACGATTGAAAGTCTCAGTGGAGAAGAATTTCCGCCCGAAAGAATTCAACTATTGAAAAACGCTGGTGGTTTCAACGACGATTGGGAATTAACCGACGCTGGAATACTGTGCACACTGGCAAAGCGCCATGGAAACCCCGACAATTTCGCCTCTTTAGTTCAAAAAATAGAGGATAACGGAGGGGGCTTGGGGTAGTGGACGCTCTGTCGTGGGGGCGGGCTGGGTCCCAACGACAGATCTCCGAAATACTGGAGAGGACTACGAGAACTTGAGGGCAATGATATAGCGCAGTTACAGT
>JAKURE010000049.1 GCA_022450005.1 Halobacteriales archaeon | reverse complement strand
GTCGTCCCCGACCTAGTCATAAATCCACACGCCCTCCCCTCTCGAATGACAGTTGGACATGTTCTTGAGATGTTGGGCGGGAAAGTAGGCTCTATAGAAGGGCGCAGAGTTGATGGCACAGCGTTTACAGGAGAAGATGGTGATAGCCTCAGACAATCAATAGAGGATCATGGATTCATGTCTTCTGGAAAGGAAACGATGCATTCCGGCGTCACTGGTGAAAAAATTCAAGCTGATATATTTGTTGGAGTCATCCTATACCACAAACTCTACCACATGGTCAGCAACAAATTACATTCACGATCACGTGGACCTGTCCAAGTCCTAACTCGGCAACCTACAGAAGGCCGCGCCCGCGAAGGTGGACTCCGTGTCGGAGAAATGGAACGTGACGTACTCATCGGACACGGCGCAGCGCTGACACTGAAAGAGCGCCTCTTAGATGAATCAGATCGCGAATCGATTCCAATTTGTGGCTCTTGCGGTATGGTGGCAATAGAACACAGGGCATACCGTCGCTTGTATTGCCCCAACTGCGGAGAAGAAACAGACATACACGAGGTGGAAATGAGCTATGCATTTAAGCTACTTCTAGATGAAATGAAAGCCCTCGGAATCGCACCCCGATTACAACTAGATTATTCGGTTTACTGATCAATTATGAGAACAATACAAACACCAAAAGAAATTAAGGCAATAACCTTTGGTTTGATGGACCCCGATGAATACCGGGAAATGTCTGCAACCAAAGTGATAACTGCAGATACTTATGACGACGATGGATTCCCCATTGACATGGGGCTTATGGACCCCCGACTGGGTGTCATAGACCCCGGCTTGGAGTGCCGAACATGTGGACAACGAGCAGGATCTTGCAATGGGCACTTCGGACACATAGAGCTCGCCGCACCGGTTATACACGTCAGCTTTTCAAAACTCATCCGAAGACTCCTCCGAACAACGTGTAGAAAATGTTCGAGGATAGTCTTAACTGAAGAAGAAAAAGTCGGTATAATGGATCGATATAAACGTGCTAAAGGATTGATACTCTCTCCTGAGACTGTGGCTAAAGATATTGTCCGAATGACAAAGAAACACGAATTTTGTCCCCACTGTGGCACACAACAGTACGACATTCAACATGAAAAGCCTACGACTTTTTATGAAGTACAGGACGTTCTATCAAGCGAATATTCCAATCTAATTCTTGGAGCAATGCAACCCGACCCCGAGGATGAAACCTCTGTTGGAATTTCCCCTCAAGAACTATCTGAAATAACAAAAATACCTCTCGATCGAATCAACCAGATAATTTCTGGAGAGTTTCGACCTCTAGAAGAGAACAGAATCGCAATTCAAAAAGCACTCAAAGTGGATCTCACAGTAAAAGATGCCAATAAATTGATGCCATCTGAAATCCGTGATTGGTTCGAAGATATACCCAATGGCGATTTAGAACTATTGGGAATTGATGCTATTAATTCTAGACCCGAATGGATGATATTGACAGTTCTTCCAGTCCCTCCGGTCACCACTCGACCCTCTATAACGCTTGACAATGGACAAAGATCCGAAGACGATCTCACTCATAAACTTGTAGATATAATCCGTATCAACCAACGCTTTATGGAGAATCGAGAAGCTGGGGCACCTCAATTAATTATTGAAGACCTTTGGGAATTGTTGCAATATCACGTGACCACCTTCATGGACAATGAAATCTCTGGAACTCCTCCCGCACGGCACAGATCCGGTCGCCCTTTGAAAACACTTTCCCAGCGTTTAAAAGGGAAAGAAGGTCGGTTCCGTGGGAGCTTATCTGGAAAGCGCGTCAACTTTTCTGCACGCACTGTAATCAGCCCTGACCCCACACTTTCCTTAAACGAAGTGGGTGTGCCTGAACGCGTCGCAGTAGAAATGACACAGACCATGATAATAAACGAGTCCAACATAGAACTTGTACGACTCTATGTTACAAATGGCCCTGCCGTCCACCCCGGCGCAAATTATGTCACCCGTGAAGACGGAAGGCGGCTCAAAATAACTGAGAAAAATTGCAAGGAACTTGCCGAACGAATCGAGATTGGCTGGACTGTAAATCGACATTTGATCGATGGGGATATCGTTCTATTCAACCGACAACCTTCCCTCCACAGAATGTCTATAATGGCACACGAAGTTGTAGTCATGCCCTACAAAACTTTCAGGCTCAACACAGTCGTTTGTCCTCCTTATAATGCAGATTTTGATGGGGACGAAATGAATCTTCACGCATTACAAAATGAAGAAGCAAGAGCAGAAGCACGTGTACTCATGAGAGTACAAGAACAAATACTCTCCCCCCGATTTGGAGAAAATATCATTGGAGCAATCCAAGATCATATCACTGGGACTTATCTATTAACTCACGAGAATCCTAGTTTCAACGAAACCCAGGCATTAGATTTACTCCGAACCACTAGCATCGACGAATTACCTCCTGCAGACTTCGTAGGGGATGATGGGATCGAAAAGTGGTATGGTAGGACAATTTTTTCTGAACTTTTACCTAGAAAATTAGATCTAGAGTTCTCTTCTTCAGTGGGGGATACCGTTGTGATTCAAAGTGGTCAATTGATAGGCGGAACGATTGACGAAAAGGCCATTGGTGCATTTGGTGGTGTCATTGTCGATACAATTTTCAAAGAATTCGGTTCAAACCGTGCAAGAATTTTTATCAACGAAGTATCTGGATTGGCAATGAGGGCAATAATGCATTTTGGATTCTCTATTGGCATCGACGACGAATCTATTCCAAAAACTGCACAAGGACAAATAAACGAAGCAATTCTAGACGCCCATCAAAAAGTAGCGGATCTAATTCAATCCTATGACGATGGTGATCTAGAAACACTTCCTGGACGGGATGAATTAGAAACTCTCGAATTATTGATAATGGGGGTCCTGGGTGAAACTAGGAACGTTGCAGGAACCATTGCCGAGGAAAATTTCCCCGACATAAACCCTGCCGTTATCATGGCCCAATCTGGGGCCCGGGGATCCTTACTTAATCTGACCCAAATGGCTGCAGCAGTGGGCCAACAAGCCGTCCGTGGAGAACGAATAAATCGTGGTTTCGAAGATAGAACTCTCAGCCATTTCCCCCGACACGATCTCACAGCACCAGCGCGTGGATTTGTTGAAAATTCTTATACCACTGGTCTCACCCCTACTGAATTTTTCTTCCACGCTATGGGTGGTCGAGAGGGGTTGGTAGATACTGCAGTTAGGACTTCTAAATCTGGTTATCTCCAACGCCGATTGATCAACGCGCTCTCCGAACTCGAAGTTCAATACGATGGGACAATTCGTGACAGCAACAATAGAATTGTTCAATTTGAGTTCGGTGAAGATGGACTTTCACCTACTCTAGTTTCTCATAGCAGTGATTTCTCAATTAACGTTTCAGAAATTGCTCAGCGGGTTCTTGATCCTGAAACTACTTCTCCTCAATCAGAGGGTGTTGGATTCAGCGTCCGATCAGATGGCCCAACCCGCCTCTCTGAACATGAAGATTCACAACAAGGAGGTAATTAATAATGGCAAAAGTAACCAGCGCAATCCAAGAACTCGTAAGCTCCAAAGACCTTCCAGTTCGCCTCAAAGAAGATCTAATTTCTACATTCCAAGAATTAGATAAAGTTACAAAAACACAAGCACAAGCTATAGCAGATGAAGTGGAATTAGTCTACCTCAGATCTCGAGTCGAACCCCTTGAACCAGTGGGAACCGTTTCAGCCCAAAGCATTGGGGAGCCAGGAACTCAAATGACTATGAACACTTTCCACTATGCTGGTGTTGCAGAAATAGACGTCACTCAGGGCCTTCCCCGTCTCATTGAGCTGGTCGATGCCCGCCGCAACCCAAAAACGCCCACCATGACAATTTACTTGGAAGGTGAATATGCACGTGATCAAGAAAAAGCATATTCTGTAGTCTGGGAAATTGAGGCTTCCCCTCTAATAGCCCTTGGGACCATTAAAACCAATCTTGCTGAAATGCACCTCCAAATCCAGCTCAATAAAAATACTTTGATTTCTCGTGGAATGAAACCCGATCAAGTTGCAGCCATAATAGAAGACAAATTGGATGTTATTTTGACTAGAAAAGGGCATAAAATAACTGTGGCACCTGCCACTTCCACCTTCCGCGAACTACTTCAATTAGTATCTACACTCCGAAGCCTAGTGTTCAAAGGAATCGAATCCATCGATCGGGTGGTTCTTCGAAAAGAAGTACTCGATGACGATGAAGGCGAATATGTTCTTTACACGGAAGGTTCTGCATTCGAAAAAGTTCTTAAAATAGAAGGAGTGGATTCTACCCGGACCACTACGAATAATATTCATGAAATAAACCAAACCTTGGGCATCGAAGCCGCTCGTGAAGCTATCATTAACGAAACAAAAGCAACTCTAGACGGGCAAGGACTCGACGATGTGAATGTCCGGCATCTCATGTTGGTTGCTGATATGATGACGCATTCTGGGGCAATTGAATCCATAGGGAGGCATGGTGTATCTGGAAGTAAGGGGTCTGTTCTTGCACGAGCTGCGTTCGAGGTAACTGTAAATCATTTAATCGAAGCCGCAGTCTATGGCGAAACCGACTCTCTCAAAGGAGTAACTGAAAATGTCATTGTAGGGAAACCAATCAAACTAGGAACTGGGGACGTTTCACTCCGCATGCACTATGGGGAACACGTACCGCCCGGTCTCAAAAAGAAAAGTAAACCAAAATCCCTTCCCAAACCAAAGTCTCCCGAAGTCACTCCCGATTCTGAACAACCTTCATTTAATTTAACAGACCTCCCTGGAGTTGGGCCGAAAAAAGCAGAGGTATTATCTGAAGCCGGATTCACCACGTTAGATGCTTTGTCCAAAGCATCAGAGGACGATCTCTGCGCCCTTCCCGGAATAAGCACCTCTTACGCAAATCAACTCAAATCCACAATCGAAACCCTTCTAACACAAAACAAAAAATAATACTCAATATAAAAACATAAAAGCAAGATCTTTAAATATGTACACTCGAAAAACAACCCAATACAACCCAATATAATGTCTAACGGAAAATACGCAGCACGAAAACTAAAGAAAGACCGCCAGAAACAACGATGGTCAAATCCCACATATGCCCGAAGGGCCCGTGGCCTGGGTAAAAAATCCGATCCTTTGGATGGGGCACCCCAAGG
>JAKURE010000048.1 GCA_022450005.1 Halobacteriales archaeon | reverse complement strand
ATTCCCTTTAGGTACAAAATATCTTCAGCCCCTGGTATGTCAGAGCTGTCGATAAAAATAGAAGGCGTTATTGCAAGTTTTCTAACGCCACGGTCGGTTTGATCAGGGGGTATGGGGATTTCTACAGTTTCGGGGAGATTCCGTCCGAATATTTGTTTCTCAGATGGATTTTTAATAAAGAACAAACGGTCTGCAACTTCATCGATGTGAGATCTATTTTTAGAATAGATCGTGGAAATGGATAATGTAATGTTATTTGTAGAGGTCCCTAGTTCAATCATGGAGGATGTAATTGCATCTCCTTGTATACCTCGCCTTTTGAAATTTCTTAAGATGGGTAATTGGAGGTCAGACCACCCCGTAAAACTTCCAGATTCAATGGAATTAGACATACTAGATGTAGATAATGGAACAGGGTGATCATCAATATTAATTCGCCCCCAGTGGACAACTTCGGGGTAGTCCCAATTGAAATAATTATATAGATATTGTTGGCGTTTTGCAGAATCTTGTAAATCAATTCCCCGTATTATATGCGTAATTTCGAGTAAATGATCATCTATCGCGCTTTGGAAGTCTAATAACGGCCAGCATCTATGTGTTTGTGCCACTTCACGGGGGTGGGGAACGTCGACCATTCGAAAGGCAACCCAATCGCGGAGTGCAGGGTTTGGGTTAGATAGATCAGTTCTGACACGAAGGACTACTTCTCCTGCAGAAAAATTTCCATCTACCATGTCTTGGAATTCGTTGAGTGTTTGTTCAATAGAATTTTCTCGGTGAGGGCATGGGTGGCCTGAATTCTTTAAATTAGAGAAATCCGAAGAAGGACATGTACAGGTGTAGGCCCCATTCAGATTAATTAATTGGATGGCATGATCATAATAAAAATTCAACCTATCACTTGCCATTATGACTTCATCGGGTTCGAATCCAAGGTACTGGATATCTTCCAGAATCCAATCATATGCTTCAAGAAGAGGACGTTTAGTCGCAGGATCTGTATCGTCAAAACGACAAACGAACCACCCGTCATATAGAGATTTATAAGTCCCAATTACAGAAGGCATCCTAGCGTGTCCAATATGCCAGGGTCCATTGGGATTGGGGGCAACGCGCATTCTAATTTGGTCATAGGAATTGGCATTTGGTAGATCGGGCAATTGGCGCTTGGGCACTTCTACGAATTCTTCTTCCAATTGTTCAGCTAAATCGGAAGCTAGATTTGTTAGTTTTTGGAGTTGGGCTGAATTTTCAAGAGAGTTCACCTGCTCAATAAGAGGACTAATTAGAGCAGGGATTTCATTTGCAAACTTTCGGAAGTCGGGATAGTCTGCCATGAGGATTCCCATTACTGTTTTAACTTGAGAGGGACCTTGATATTTTAGTGCGTTATAGAGTGCATGTTTTTCTGCCTCAATTAATAAGATCTCTTTGAGTTCAGCGTCCATTCTTGGTGGGTTAATGGTCTCGTTGACAGAAAAAGTCGACTATGTCTGATAATAGTTCTTGAGAGGGGTTAGAAGGGAGAAGTTCCAGTTGTTGCTTGGCCTGAGTGGATAGGTCGTGGGAAAGTTCATGTGCATATGAAATTGTTCCCGAGTCCTCAAGGGCTTCGACTAGAGAATCCATATCAGATTCAGAAGGGCTCGAATTCTGATCGTTGTGGAATGAATTCAGATCAACACCGGAGTTGGTGGCGTGGATTGTAAGTATGGTTTGTTTTTGCTCAGATAAATCACTTCCACGTTGCTTTCCAAGAATGGAACTAGGAGTAGTTAGATCGAGTAGGTCGTCATAAATTTGAAAGGCCTTTCCGGCGAGTAATCCAAAGTTGTATAATGCATCTATGATCTCGGGAGGTTGTCCAAGAAGCTGAGCGGGTAAAGCTGCAGATTCTGCAAAAAGAACACCAGTTTTAAGTTCAATCATTCTGAGATATTCTTCAATAGATACCAGATCCATTTGTCCAAATTGAACATCTAGTGCTTGGCCCTCACAGATATCTGAGCAAACGGTTGCCAAACTTGTTAGTGCACGGGATACATTTGAAGAATGTTCTGCAGAGTTTCCTAGTGTTTCAAAGGCTTTTGAATAGAGAATGTCTCCCGCAAGTATTGCAGTATTGGTATTAAATTTTTGATGAACTGAGGGGACCCCACGTCTGAGATCATCGTCATCCATTATGTCATCGTGAATGAGTGTAAAAATATGAATGAGTTCTAAGCTTGATGCTGCATCGAGCATATTTACAGAGGTTCCCGTAGAATCAATGAGACTCTGGTAAGGGAATGGTGACAAATCTTGATTATAGATTGCTTCTGCAGCTATGAGGCAAACAACTGGGCGGAGTCGTTTTCCTCCCGCAATGAAAAGGTGATTCGATGCTTCAGAAAGGTGGCCTGGCCCAATGGTATCTATGTGGCTAGCCAAACATTGGTTAACCAGAGTTCTCCTACTAGAGAGGGCATCTAAAATCCGAGAAGAATCCTTTTCGTCCATAAATTTAGTTTGTCAATGAGACTCGGTTTCCGTTATATGAAATGTGAATATCTCGCCCTAGGACGTATCCCTGTTTTCGTGCTATGTTGACATACCCTGAAGCACCAGCAATCGTTTGGTGAGCAGGAATTATGTGAGTTGGTTTAAGTGTGGTTAACATCTCATACAAACCTTCTTGTGAGCAATGTCCAGAAACGTGAACATCGTCATAAATTCTAGCCCCCCTCATTCGGAGGAGTGTTTCTGCCTGGTAACGCTGGCCTTCATTGGTTGGTTCGGGGATAAGCCGTGCAGAGAAAATGACTTTGTCACCTTCGCTTAATTCGTATGTAGTTTCCCACTTTCCCATGCTAGTTAGCAGTGCATTTGGTTCACCTTGGTGCCCTGTAACGATAGGGAGGTATTTTTCCTTTCCTTCTTTCATGATTCTAGAGAACGTTCTATCCACTGATTTTCGGTGCCCATACATTCCTAGATCTCCAGGGAATTCGACAAAATTCAATCGTTCTGCAGTTCCAGAATATTTTTCCATGGAACGTCCGAGTAAAACAGGTTGTCTACCGATTTCTTGGGCAAATTCAACAATACTTGCTACCCTGGCTATGTGGCTAGAGAACGTGGTTGCAACAATTCCACCTTTGTAATCTGCCATGGAAAACATCACATCTTTGAGATGCTGTTTTGCTACCGCCTCACTAGGAGTTCTGCCTTTCACGTTTGCATTTGTGCAATCTTCAATATAACACAAAACCCCTTCATTTCCTAGTTCTTTAAAACGTTTCATGTCAATAGGATCCCCTAGAGTGGGTGTATGATCCATTCGTTTGTCAAGTCCGTAAATGATTGCACCTTCAGGAGTATGAAGAACGGGATTAATTGCATCAATGATAGAATGGGTCACATTGACGAATTCTAGTTCTAAGGTGTCACTTAGAGGTATTCTATCTCCCGCATTCATCGCTACCAAATCGTTGTTCACTTTGAATTTTTCTTCAGATTGTATCAACTGCCTGACAAGTTCAAGAGTGAAGGGGGTTGCGATAATGGGGGCATTATACCGGTGGGCGAGCTTGGTTATCGCCCCTATGTGGTCTAAATGTCCATGGGTGGGGACAATCGCTTTGACATCCCCGGGTAGATTCGACATTACACGATCATCAGGGATCGCGCCCATGTCAATTAGATCTAGGCTGTGCATTCTTTCAGTTTCAATATCATCATGAAGGAGAATCTTAGAAAGGTCCAGGCCCATATCGAAGATAACGATATCAGAGCCTACACGAACAGCGGTCATTTGCCGTCCGACTTCTTCGAATCCACCTATTGTGGCAATTTCAATTTCCATAGTTAACCCTCCGAGTAGAACCACCTTGTAAACTGCCTGTGATAAAGTTTGGCGTCAGACGCCTCACAATATGGCATGTTCAAAGGTAGTGTGACTACCGGTTGATACATGTTATGGTTCGTAGAGGTAAAAGTCAACTGAATTTGATCTGGTCGTCTGACAAAGTGTTCAATGGGGATTTATATTAACTGTATTAATGCACCAAAGTTCCAGGATTGGATCCTTTTAAGAAAGCTTCCAAATTGGGGAGATCGAAGATTGAAACTGGAGCATTTGTATTTGCCAATTCCTTGATTTTCCCGGCCATCCCTCCAGTGACATCGGTCGCAGAAGATTGGGTGATTGAACTGTCTTCTTTTTGATCGGGAGAAAGATGAGGAATGACACTTCCAGATGTGTCTAAAACGCCAGGTGTTGATGTGCAAAATCCGATTCGCTTGGTGGGAATTGAGTTAGATAGATTGATTACTAGTTCATCTCCACTAACTATAGTTGCTCCTTTTTCTGCAGTAGTAATAATATCCCCATGAATCACAGGTACAAACCCAGATTCTATAAGTGATAAAACATGCTCAGAAGGAAAATGAAGTAGTGAATCGGAATCTCTCCATGCAACTGATAACGGATGGACAGGGATTGCAGGTATATCTAAGGAGTGAAATGCGTGGACTACAGCATCACAAAGGCAGATCATGGAAGAATGTATGATATCTACCTCAGCCACATTATGAGTCCCATTCTCAATGGTAACATTAAAATTTGAAGCGTGAAAATGACCAAAGCTCCCACCCCCATGGACCACAATAAGATTTTTCGGGCGATGGTTGGAAATGATTGTTGCCGCGGTGTCAATATGGGCTTCATTCAGTGTCTCTGGTTGGTCTTTTTTGGTGATTACACTGCCTCCAAGTTTTAGTAAAGTGGCAGGCTCGATCGAGGTCATTTTCGTATTAACCCCTTTTCGGAGATATCTACTGAAAATGCAGATTTGCAGCTATCGGTGGAAAGTAGAGACTGAATAGCAGACATATCAGGATCTAGTGCAACAATGCATCCAGAACCTCCTGCTCCAGTGAGTTTTGCACCGAAAGCTCCTGAATTTCTTGCCGCCCACACCATCTCATCTAAAGAATCAGAAGAAACGCCTAGTGAAGATAGCAAACCGTGGTTAATATTCATCAAATCCCCTGTGGTGGCCATATCCTGGTTTTCTAGAGCGACTATTCCAAGTTTAGAAATACTGCCAATAGAAGTTATAATAGACCCTATGAAATCATAATTTTCTTTGTTGGTTTGTACCATTGAGACTAATTCTTTTGTAGACCCGAAACCACCGTCATACCCGATTGTGAGGGGCAATTTTGAAAAAGGTAATTTATTGCATTTCTTTCCTTCTACACAAACAAATCCCCCCATCGTAGTGGATATAGTATGTGCCCGAGATGGGCGGCGTTGAACAGTTTGTTCTACTTCGTGGGCGAG
>JAKURE010000047.1 GCA_022450005.1 Halobacteriales archaeon | reverse complement strand
CATCCGCATCAGGCATTAGTATAATCTTGTGGTATCTTGTTTTACTCAGATCAAACTCCTCTCCAATTCCAGTTCCGATGGCAGTGATAAGTGATCGTATCTCTTCATTCTCGAGTATGCGGTCGAGACGGTGTTTTTCTACGTTGATGATTTTACCACGGAGGGGGAGAATTGCTTGGAATGCTCTGTCACGGGCTTGTTTTGCAGAACCACCTGCAGAATCCCCTTCTACTATGAAAATCTCAGACTTAACAGGATCTCGAGATTGACAATCTGCCAATTTTCCAGGTAGAGAAGTAGAAGAAAGAGCATTTTTTCTTCGGGTTAGTTCGGCAGCTTTTTTTGCGGCGCGACGTGCTTTGGCTGCTTGTAAAGATTTTTGTACGATGAGAGTCGCTGTTTTTGGATTTTCTTCGAAATATGTTGATAGACCCTTATGGACAGAACTTTCTACGATCCCCCGGACTTCGGAATTCCCAAGTTTGGTTTTTGTTTGACCTTCAAATTGGGGATCGGGATGTTTGACTGAGATGACAACGGTCAACCCTTCTCGGATATCGTCTCCTTTAAGAAATTCATCTATTTCTTTAAGCATTCCACGTTTGTCTGCATAATCATTTACACATCGTGTTAATGCTGTTTTAAATCCAGTTAGGTGAGTCCCGCCTTCACGTGTATTAATATTGTTCGCAAAGGTGTGAATTGAAGATTGGAGATTTTCAGTGGACTGTAAGGCGACTTCTACTACCACCATGTCCACTTCATTTTGTATGAAGATTACATCTTCGTGGAGTGCAGTTTTAGTTTCATTGAGGTACAATACCAACTCTTTAATTCCACCATCATACTTGAAACTTTGGCTCTCACCGGTGCGTTCGTCGGATAAGACAATAGTTGCTTCAGGATTCAAAAAGGCTAGTTCGCGCAAGCGAGAAGATAAGGTAGAAAAATTAAAATCTAAACTTTCGAATATATCAGAATCGGGCCAGAATCGAATTGTAGTTCCTGTGCTGCTAGTAGTACGGTCTAATTTTTCGAGTTCTGTTGTGGGCGATCCAACACCGTATGATTGCGACCACACACACCCTTCTCTCTGGACTTCCACGTCTAGTCGGGAAGATAGTGCATTCACCACAGAAATTCCAACTCCATGAAGACCACCGGAGACTTGATAGGATTTATTATCGAATTTCCCACCTGCGTGGAGGGTGGTCATGATGACCTCTAAGGCAGGAATTTTATATTCGGGGTGCATGTCCACAGGGATGCCCCGACCATTATCAGAGATGCTTGCGGAGTTGTCCTCATGGAGAGTTACTTCGATTAAATCACAATGGCCAGCCAGGGTTTCATCCACGGAATTATCCACAGTTTCATAGATGAGATGGTGAAGTCCGCGCTCGTCGGTAGAGCCAATATACATGGCAGGTCGTTTTCGGACTGCTTCTAAACCCTCTAGAACTTGAATATGTTCAGCGCTGTATGCATTTTCACCTGACATTAGAACCTTAATAAATATAGGTGTTCCAGAGGTTTAAAGGCGTGGATGGCGTCCGATTTGGATATATTAGGGATTATAAAGTAGGATATAGTATTAAATTGCATACAAATGAGAGACTAAGTGGCCTAATTTTAAGACGTAAATGTTAGAAACGTCAATCGAACTGTTTTAACCTATCCCAAATATATGGCGGATTGAGAAATGGATTCATCCCAGTTGAAACTAGGGGAAAATGATATAGCAGAGAAATTGGCGGCGAGCCAGCGGCAGATTTCAATAGCCGAATTTTTTGAGAAGAATAAACATATGCTGGGATTTGATTCTAAATCCCGGGCATTGGTGACTGCGATTAAAGAAGCGGTTGACAATGCGCTAGACGCTACCGAAGAGGCAGGATATTTACCAGATATATATGTTGAGATTCAGGAATCTGGAAAATACTATACAGTCATTGTTGAAGATAACGGACCAGGGATTACAGAAAAACAAATTCCAAAAGTGTTTGCCAAGTTACTCTATGGGTCTAGATTCCATAGAAGAGAACAATCTAGAGGGCAGCAGGGTATAGGTATTTCATCAGTAGTACTTTATTCCCAATTAACTTCGGGAGAGCCGGTTAAAATAACTAGTAGAACATCTAGTAAGAGTGAAGCGCAATATTTTGAATTGTTCATAAATACTGAGAAAAATGAACCAGAAATACGTACTCATAAGACGAAAGATTGGGATCGCCCTCATGGAACGAGAATTTCATTTACACTAGAGGCAGATATGAGATCCAGAGTTCAATTGCATGAATACATTAGATATACTGCAATAGCAAACCCCCATGCTCGCGTAGAATTAGTTGAGCCAAGAGAGCATTTTAAATTTGAAAGGAGTACAGAAGAAAAACCAGCGGTGACTGAATCAATTCGTCCGCATCCTCATGGTATTGAGGTGGGGTATTTAATCAAAATGTGCGGGGATTCAGGGACAGAAGCTATGTTGAAGTTTTTACAGGAAAAATTTTCTAGCGTTGGGCAGAAAACTGCCAAAGAGATAGTAGGTAAATTTAGAGATATGCACTACGGTCGAGAAATGAAATGGGAAATTCCAGAATTAAAGGGGATAAAAAGTGAACTTGAATTGGGATTGTCTTCGAAAGGGTTGTCCAACATAGAGATACCAGAAAAAGCCATTAATCGGATAAAAAATAGATTAGAAGAAAAGGATCACATCACATATATAGAATTTGAAGAGGTAATAACAGAAAGTCTGAATTCGGTTGAAGATTCTCCAAAAGATAGACTAGATGGGAAATCTCAAAAAGTAGTTAGAAATATTATTTGGAATAGATTTAAAGAGACTCAAATTTTGTACCTCATAGGATTGGTAAATAAAGTGACAGATTCTAGGAAAGAAGAAGAATTGGTGCGAAGAGTTTCAAGTAAAATTATACGTGTTTTACAAAGAAAAACATCTAGAGGTAGAATAACGAAAAATGAATTAGAGCAGTGTATTTTAGAAATGAATAATGGAGATGGGGGACGAGTTAGTGGATCTATTGGAGAGGTTTCAAGAGAAAAAATAGTTAACGGGATTTGGGATGAATTGAAAATAATTGAGGATCCAATTCCAAAAATTTCGGTGCTTAAGAAGAACAAAAATGCTATGTCGAACTTAGTTACTGCAATGCAATTGACAGATGTGAGAGCGCCTCCAACTAATTGTCTTTCTCCCATTGGAATAGATAACATAGAATCGGGGATGCGTAAAGAAGTGGATGCAGAATTCTTTTCATCAAACAGTCGCGAGGCAATAGCATATGGGGGAGATCCTATCGTGATTGAGGCGGGTTTAGCCTATGGGGGGAGTTTGGAAAAAGAAAGTTCAATTGAGCTAGTTCGATTTGCAAATAGAGTGCCACTAGTTTACCAACAAGGGGGGTGTGCAATTACAGAGGTGGTAAGGAATATTGATTGGAGAAATTATGGGTTGGATCAATCAAAAGGGAAGGGGATGCCAAGAGGGCCTATGAGCCTAGTGGTCCATATCGCTTCGACAAATGTTCCATTTACAAGTGAATCGAAAGATGCAATAGCAAGAATTCCAGTGATGGAAGTTGAAATTGAAAAGGCAATAAGGGATGTGTCTAGAAAACTCAAGAAATACTTACAGAAACGGGATGCATTCCAGAAACAAAAACTGAAACAAGATGCGCTTTCACAACTTCTTCCTAAAATTGCAGAAAGGGTAGCAAAAATAACAGAAAGGGAAATGCCACCGGTCGATCTAGTTCTTGCCAAAATAATAGGGAATGTAACTATTTCGCGGGGCCGAAAGGATGACAAAATGGAATTAACTATTAACAACTATACTGGTGGGAATTTAGAATTAGAGATAACGGAAATCACATCTAGAATGCCAACTGAGGTTTCAGAAGGGTCGGTGGTAGATATAGGAGAAGAATGGTTTATAAAATGGTCCCCCGAAATTAAGAAAAATGAATCTAAAAAGTTGACGTACAATGTAGAAGAGGGTGCAAAGTTCGATATAGATATTAAAGGGATTGAAAAGGAGAAAATGGTGCTAGATATATGAACTCCAAGGGGCATAAAAAACTTATTGAAATTGCAGAGAAATTTTATGACCAATTTATGGAAGGGAATGTTCCTTCAATGCAATTACCAACTAGAAATAAATCAAATATAGTATATGATGAAGACTTAAAAGTGTGGGTCTATGGAGAAAAAAATACAACTAGAATTGCAAATAATATAGGGGGTGCAACTAAATTATTAAAGGCTTCTTTTACAATTGAATTTTTAACTAAACAGCTTAATGAAAATAGATCTTCAACTCTGAGGGAGTTATATTATATATCAGAAAGTTGGAGAGAAAAGGAAGCAAAATTTACCGCTCAAGAAGAATCTAATCAGCTGATTGAAGATCTAGAAATAGTATCAGGAGTGAGGCGGGAAGATTTTCATATGCGTCCTGAAGAATCGGGTGCAACAGTAATTGGACCTCTCAAAATTGAAGAAAAAACACGAAGAGGGGAACGTGAAATTCATTGTCAAGAGGATGTTGGAGAAGGGGGTTATCAAATTCCAGCAAACACAGATAGGATTAAATTTATTGATCACTCGGCAGATTTTGTAATGGCTGTTGAGACAGGAGGTATGCGAGATCGCCTAGTTGAAAACGGATTTGATGAAGATTATAATTCTATTATTGTTCATTTGAAGGGACAGCCTGCTCGGGCGACTAGGAGATTAATAAAGAGGCTAAATGAAGAGCTCAGTCTTCCAGTGTTAGTTTTCACAGACGGAGATCCGTGGAGTTACAGAATTTTTGGATCTGTGGCGTATGGATCTGTTAAAAGTGCACATTTGAGTCCGGAACTTGCCACTCCTGCTGCACAATTTGTGGGAATTCAGCCAGTAGACATCATAGAATATGACCTCCCCTCAGATCAGTTAGCTGATGCAGATATAAACGCTTTAAAAAGTGAACTTCAAGATCCAAGATTTCAGAACGAATATTGGACCAAACATTTATAACTTCAACTTGAATTGTGTAAAAAGGCAGAACACCAAGCACTAGCTGCTAGAGGGTTGGACTTTGTCACTGAATAGTACTTACCAAAGAGGCTTTCAGAAATGGGAATTATATAAATAATTAATTATAGGCAAATTAGGAGGAGTTCACTCCAGGGTACCGCAATAAGTACACCCGCAGGTCCCTATTATATATCCTTGTTTGCAGTTGGGGCAAGTTGATTTTCTTGAGATCATGATATTTTATGAATATTCTTCTACTCAAGATTATATATATCCCAGCCTA
>JAKURE010000046.1 GCA_022450005.1 Halobacteriales archaeon | reverse complement strand
ACTTCCCCCGACCCAATTCCCAGTTTCTAGTGGGTGTTCCAATCTTTCTGTAAGAACATCTGACCGAACAACTGTACTGACAGTGAGATTTCTATTTCGCATATGTGCACGCTCTAGTTGGTACTTCACATCACGGGCGAGTTTGTTTAGTGCAGTTCTAAATAAATCCTGCATCAAATCCCCGGAGACTTTCAAACGTTTGTTTGAGTAATGGTCCTTGTCATCAGGGGCGCGCCGACCTAATGCGAGTTCAAAACAAGCTTCGGCCATCCTGCAGAGATAGTACGCTTTGGCAATGCGGGTATCTTCATCGGAAAATCCAGATTGATGTAAGTGGGGAAGTAGATAACGATCGATGATATATGTTGCACGTTTTAGTTGGTAATTCCTCCCTTGCCCACTTGCAACGCGACTACCTAATTTCTGAATTGCTTCTTCGTGGGTTTGTACAGTGGCTTCCTCGAGATTTTCTAGCATGAATTTAATGATCTCAGGATCGTCTGAGACTCTTTTTACAATTTCTTCATCGCCTTCCAATCCAAGTGCACGTACTAAAGTAACGAAATTTACAAATCCAGAGATGCTAGGGAAATTAACTTCGAGTATACCATCTCGGGAACGTTCGACAAGTACGAGTGCACGGTATCCACGGCGTTGACTGAATGTTTTCGCCACTTGGATTTGGTCACCATATCGGGAATCGTATTCTGCTATGATTTTGTTTGGAGAGAGGTCTTCAGAAGTCATTAGGACACGTTCAGAACCGTTGACTATGAAGTAGCCACCAGGGTCTTCGGGGTCCTCTCCAATTTCAATGAGTTCTTGGGGTGTAAAATCGGAAATATTGCAAACATTAGACCGTAGCATAATAGGCATCCTTCCAATTTTGATTTCGGATTCATCTAATATTTTAGCATGGTCTCCGCGGCCTTGTAGAATGCGCATTTCCATGAATAAAGGGGCAGAATAAGTGAGATTTCGTAGTCTGGCTTCTTGAGGATATAAGAGTTCTTCAGAACCATCTGCTTCTCGAACGCGAGGGGTGGTCACCCGGATATTCCCTAGTTCGACATAAATGGGAGGAACATCGCCCTTATCCCCAATGTCTGTTTCAATCACTCTTTTTTCAGAAACAACGTCTTGCATACCTTGTTCGAGGAAGGCATTGAAAGAACGGAAATGATGTTCGGCAAGGCGTGATTTTGAGAAATACGATTCGGATAAAGAGCGCCTATCATCAGTGGTGAGTTTCATTCGACCACCATCCTGTAAACGGTTGCCGTGTCAATTGTTCTGGACACTCTAGTGATTTTGATGATATCTCCACCAGAAACGTTAGGAGGTAATGCAGCATCAGTAATTTTTATTTTGGGGAGATCTGTCAGAGTGACCCGATATTCTGCAAGCAGAGAAAGGGCTTCATCTTCGTCCAAAAGTTCATGTGTAGGTACAAGTTTATGATTAGATCTATCAGACATGGTTGCTTTTAAAGTGGGGGGTGTAGAGACGTTGCTCACGAAAGACTGCACTTTTATTAGGAGGGCACCCACTTAAATCTTATTAAAACAAACGCACAGCTAAGAGTATAGAACGAGATGATTCGGGGATTCTCGCCACTGCCAGGATGTGGGCACTCGACATACAAATAGTTTTTCCAGATATGAGGAAATGTTTTTGCAAAGTTTTAAGTTTAAATGTGGGGTAGCTTGCAGCGCTATCGATTAAAAATTAGATAGTAATTGTAGTGCCTCGATGGTGTAGTGGCCTATCATACGACCCTGTCACGGTCGTGACTCGGGTTCAAATCCCGGTCGAGGCGTTTCGAAATTTATGATTTTATTTCAGAAATAAATGAGTGGGAATGTTCCGTTGATGGGGAATACTATTCGGCGACTTGACAAATGGATAAAGCGGCTGCTGCATACATTTTTGCCGCTTTCACTAATTCTTCGGGGCTCAAAGATCTTCGGGTGTAGTCAGATCCTTCAGGGCCAGGTCCAGGTCCGCACTTGACACAGGGAATTCCATGTTCATGGTAGATAATGACGTCGTGCCATCTACTGTGTTGCTCCCAGTGTAGAGGTATTGGATCTGTTTGATACACAGTTCGGTATGAATCTTCTATGTGGTTGGTTAGATCTTCGACAAATGTTGCTTCGGGGGCAGATCCAGTCTGAGATCGATAAGTGACAACCTCAATTTCGGGGTCGAGTCCCCGAACGAATGCTCGGAATTCTCGCTCTACGTCCTGGGGCAATCGCGCCGGTGAGGTTCGGATATCGACGTACATATTGAGTACTGCTGGTTGGTAATTTGGTTTGGGAGGGGCACCGGCCCGGATAGAACCTACATTGACATTTGGTCTAATTTCTCCACGCGGTTTTCCATCGGTGCCAGAATATGTGTA
Organism: Halobacteriales archaeon; assembly: GCA_022450005.1. Taxonomy (GTDB): domain Archaea; phylum Halobacteriota; class Halobacteria; order Halobacteriales; family Hikarchaeaceae; genus Hikarchaeum. The sequence goes on along the minus strand of JAKURE010000046.1, from coordinate 3,344 downwards.
GACATTATCCTTTGTATATTGTTCACCCCATTCACGTATTGCGTCGATGATTGGTAGTGCTTTGTAGATAGGATGCCGTGCATTGTCTATATAGGGTATGTAAGCAGGATGACCTTTTACAGTTAGTTTGAGGTAAAGAACACCAGGTAAGGACCAATTTACTAACATACGTGAGCTCTCAACAACGACTGCATAGTCAGAAGTGACCCCTGAGTTGAGTAATTGTTGAGTACCGATCCCATGTCCTCGGTAACGGGGGCCTTGGTATTGATCTATCTCTGCCTTTCCAGTTTCTGCTGCAACTCCTGCAAGAATTAAGTCATTGTTGAGTTCTATACCAGAGTCTTTGATCGCCTTTGCTGCAATCATAAAGGTTGCAACGTTTCCTTTGCAATTAGAACTTCCAGCGCCGTAGAGTCGTCCATCTTCCATATAAGGTACTGGTTGCCAAGATTTGTGATTGGACAATTCCCCGTAAACGAGATATTCATCGTGAGGGTCAAGTCCACCCTGGCTTGTGTCGAGATGGCCGTTGTACATGAGAGATTTTCCTTCTGCAGGATTTACTCCCGAAATTCTTCCAATCGCATTGTAGCGCTCGGGGCCTATTTCTTGTAGTCTTCCAGACAATCCGCTTTCTTTCATCCATTCTGCCATAAACACTCCAACAGGGCCTTCGCCCCCAGGGGGACTTGGTATGGCTATTAATTGTTTTGCTAATGATAATGTATCTTCCTCGTTGATTTGATCGAAGACACGTTGCAGGTTTTCATCCATGTGGAAGATAAGAATAGTCAGGATATACAGTTATTGAAAGTTAAGTAGTATGAACAAGCTAACTTTTTAGTCTACGAATGTGGATGTTAACAACATGGTAAATTCATCGTCGAGAGTGCACATCCTCACCACAGGGGGGACCATTCAAAATGATCTGAGTATAGAAGGATATCTCTCAGGAAGTGAGTTACTGGATAGAATTCCGGAGGTAAAAGAAATTGCAGAGGTCACGGTTGAAGACATAGCTAGTGTAGGGAGTCAGTCGATGACTACAGAAATTTGGTATGAGTTAGCCAATAAGATCAACTCATCTGCAGGGGTGGAAGGCGGCCCAGATGGTTTTGTAGTCACAAGTGGATCAAACACATTAGAAGAAACAGCATATTTCTTGAATTTGGTGGTGAAAACAGAGAAACCAGTTGTATTGACCGCATCTCAAAGGAATCATGGGATGATTGGGAATGATGGAGATAGAAATTTGGTTGACGCGGTTAGAGTTGCAAGTCTAGAGGAGTCAAAAAATAGAGGGGTTTTAGTAGTATTAAATGATCAAATTCATTCTGCACGGGAGGTGACCAAAGTGGTTACGAGTCGCCCTGATGCGTGGTCGTCAGGAGACATAGGAGTGCTAGGTTTGTGTGATAAATATGGGTATGTCCAATACTACCGAGAAACTCAGAGGGGGCACGCACCAGATGTGATTTTTGATCTTTCTACATCAAGCGCAGAAACATTTCCAAAAGTTGTGGTAGAATACTCGATAGCCAATGCAGATGGGAGTGGGATTCCCTATGAAATTGAAACAGGGGCACGGGGGGTTGTTTATGCAGGGTTTCCAACAGGTGCTCCCGCAGAACCAAACGGAGGAGGTCAGGCAGAACAATTGCGGCTTGCGGCAGAAATTGTCCCAGTGGTAATGAGCCACAGGGGATCCGATGGGTGGCCGTACCGTAGACGTACGGTATTGGAGGGAGGATCGTTTATTTGGGGAGATACACTATCACCTCAAAAGGCGGCGATACTACTAGCTCTGAGTCTTACAAAAACATCAGATCCAGAAGAGATACAGAAAATTTTCTTAAAGTATTGAAAATAAGACACAGATAGCTAGGCTAGTCGTATGGCGAGATGACCTGACCGGGTGAGATAATCTTATTATTTTCGTCTAAGCGCAAGATAGTTGGATCAAATAGTCCATATATCCTCGATTGTATCCACGAAGGTAGACCGAGAGCTTCTTGATAGGTGCCATAGGCCATGATAATAACCAAATCATCCACGTTAGACAGATGGGCCGCGGCCCCATTGATACATATTTCTCCTGCTTCTCCTTCAATTGCATAAGACCAAAACCGAGATCCATTAGTTAGATTTACAACTTGAACTTGGTCATACTCAGCAATGTTTGCAGCCCGAAGGAGTGATTTGTCGATAGTAATACTACCTTCATAGTCAATGCTAGTGTCAGTGACTGTTGCCCTGTGTATTTTGGATCTTAACCTCGACCTCATTGGATATCAGTTCGTTGTTGGCAGCACTATTTAGGGTTGGTGATACAAATAAGTTGGAATCCAAGTTGAATAAATTAAGACTAGATGACTTTTATATTTAGATGGGTAAAATTCAAAACTTTTATATCTCTGATCCTATATCAAATGAGCAATGAGTCAGGGTAGTATGGTCATCAATAGCATAGGTACCATTCTACGAGAGAGGTATGGTAGGCTCGGTCTCACATTATTATTGCTATTCCTAATATCGGGCGGAGCGGATTTTGTGTTCCAAACATCGGGCATGATCCAAGAAGTAACGTTGGCTCCAATAATGGATGCATACCTTCAAGTATCAGTTTTTGTCGCCGTGACACTTTTGGTTTTTTTTAGTTTAGAAAAGTATCTCCACATAGATGTTGGACAAGTGATGCAAGATGGGCAGATGTGGCAGGTTCCAATTGCAACAATTCTAGGACTCCTCCCAGGTTGCGGGGGTGCAATAGTTGTTATTACGAGTTTTGCTAGAGGGAAAGTCACATTGGGCGCAATGGTTGGTGCATTGATAGGGACGATGGGGGATGCGGCATTCCTACTTTTGACCAAAGAGCCCACCACATATGTCAGAGTTTTTTTGATATCCGCAGTGGCAGGAATATTGACGGGATGGGCAGTGGATAAATACCACCCTGGAGAACTCTACACAGTTGCCAAGGTGAAAACTCTAAATGTGATTGGAGAGATCAGAAGGAGAGACATAATATATATCGTTCTTGCAGCCCCAGGGTTGATTTTGGGAATACTTGGCCTCATGCAAGTAGACGTATACAGTTTTGGGACGCCTGTTTTGGTAGTAGGAATAGGGGGCGTGGTAATATCTATGCTAATATGGAGTGTATCCCCTGTTCAAGCGATAACACTTTCAGAAGATCACCCAGTTACTCGGACGGCAGAAGAGACTTCGTTTGTGACCATCTGGGTTATCGTTGCATTTCTATTGTATGAATATTCTTACGCATTTTTTGGCCTGGATCTGGCGGTGATGGCACAAGCAGCATGGTTGTATATCCCATTGCT
>JAKURE010000045.1 GCA_022450005.1 Halobacteriales archaeon | reverse complement strand
TTCCTTCAACGGTGAAAAGTTCCATGGGCGTGTATGGTGCTGCAGAAGCATAAGCTCAAATAATACAACATCAAAAGGAAAAAGTGAATTTCAAAGGGGTAATAATAATAGGTGGTGGTGATGACGAAGGTTACCCCCACTAAGCTCAGTGTGGCGAAACTAATTTACCGAGCCACCTTTTTATTTTGAGAAAATTTATTTGAAATATTGCAGCAAATCATCGTGCTTTGCATAATGTAGTATAGTGCGTAGAATGGACAGCAACGAAGAGAGGTCATCTTTTTTTGCGCAGATGGGTGCGATTATATCTGACCATTGTTTCCAAGGGGATGGGAGACCGAAACTATTGGAAATATCGTCTAATGTGGCATCCAGATTACTGATTTTATCTATTTTGTTTATAGCCAAAATAGTCGGTATTTCGAGGTCAATTAAGAAATTGTAAAAATCGATGTCATGGGGTACATCTCCACGAGATACGTGACGATCTATGATTTCTATTGCGCTGTTTCCATCGATAACGAGTATGGCTGCAAGTATTGAATTGGAATTAGATTCTATGTACTGAACTACGTCGGTTTTTATTGTTTCTCTATACGCATTTTCGACGCCGGACATGAACCCAAATCCGGGTAGGTCTGTGATCAAGAAGTTGTGTGCGGAAAAATCATAAAAATTGGGCTTTCTTGTTACTCCGGGTTTTTTTCCAGTTCGGAATGCGCGCCCGGTGATCTTTCTCATTAAAGTAGATTTACCTACGTTAGATCTCCCAACAAGTATGATTTCGGAGTCCCTGTTAGGACGTCCTTGGAACATGTCCATTAATTTTCCCCGATTGTTAAGAATTTCTTGTTTTTTAGCAGAGTTCTATGGAGGGTGAGAAGTTGACCAAAGATCCGGTATAGGGATAGAAGATATAGCTTGTTTAATCAAGTCAGAGGGACATAGGATTTGTGGTTCAGTTACAGTTTGGAGATCAAGAGTATCAGATGGATCAGAAGAAATATAGAGATAATAGTCAGATTCTACATTTGTAGATAGATCGGATTTGCTACAAACAGTGAGGAGAGTTATTTCAAATTGGGACTTAATTTCATCACGTAAGCTCAGTTGATTTTCTAGTGAATAGCCACATGTTTCACTAGCATCTATCAAAAATAAAATACAATCTGCAACATGTCTGAGTGCGCTTATGGCTTGTTTTTCTATATCGTTTCGGTCAGACATAGATCGATCTAGTAATCCGGGGGTATCTATGAGTTGGTATCGAATGCGATTTTGTTCTATATGACCTACTAGAACTCCACGTGTTGTGAAAGGGTATGAAGCAATCTCATTCCTTGCGTTTGTAGTGACATTTACGAAAGAAGATTTACCAACATTGGGATATCCTGCAACCACAACAGTTGGGATGCCAGGATCGATTGTTGGCAAGTGTCTGAGTGAATCCCTAGCTTCAGATAAGAATATTAACTCACTTGAAACGCCTCGTACAACAGAAGCCATTCGGGCAAATGCCTGTCTTCGGATATCCCTTGCCTGTTCTAGGTTTGTCCCTATAAGAGAACTTTGATGCTCACGGCCTATGTCTTTTGTTTTAATGGACGCCCACTGAATTTTTCCAAGACTTTTTCTCAAAGTGCCTACCTCGACAAGGATGTCAGCTAATTCGTAGTAAAAAGGGCTAATTGAATCGAAATCGGGCCACGATTGGACTATGTGCTCAAGATTATCAGAAAGGATATTGGAAGATGTCCGGAGCATGGACCGTTGGGCTTGGACTCCGTATTGTGCCTTTCCAACTCTCGCCGCTTTTGAAAAGGCTTTATCTAAAAGTTCTTCGGAAGTAGGAGTGGTGGGTAGGGACTCGAACTCCATAGGACCTGTATTATTTCAGATGATAAAAAGGAGGTTAGTTCGAAATGTGCAAAAATACCACCATAAGATATAAATTGGAATCAATCGCCGATTGTACTTTCTTCATAACGAGTATTGTACTGGCGTGCTGTGGTGACAAAGGTGGTACATTTTGAAAGCTGTTTAAGTTTTCTTGCACCTACATAAGTACAGGCACTTCTAATGCCACCTAAAATATCTTGAACTGTCTCTTCTACTTCACCTCTATAGGGCACTAATGCAGTTCTTCCCTCAGAAGATCGATAATCTTTGAGCCCTCCGAAATGTTTCTCGTTTGCCGTTTTAGAGCTCATCCCATAGAATTCAACAAATGATTTTGGTTTGATCGCAGGGGTGTAAGAATTGGTATCTTTATCCAAAATATATTCACCATCGTTGTGATATTTAGTGACTACGTCCCCACCTCCTTCATTGTGGCCAGCTCGCATACCCCCGATCATAACAAAATCTGCCCCTCCGGCAAAGGCTTTTACCACGTCACCGGGGAAAACACATCCGCCATCTGCTATGATATGTCCATTTAGTCCATGGGCCGCATCGGAGCATTCGATAACCGCGGAGAGCTGGGGATAGCCAACACCAGTCTTGATTCGAGTGGTGCATACACTTCCAGGCCCAATACCAACTTTAATGATATCTGCGCCGTTGAGAAGGAGTTCCTGTGTTTGGTCTGCAGTTACTACATTTCCCGCGATGATGACTACATCGGCGTAATCGTCTCGGAGGGCGGAGATGAAATCGACAAAACGTTCAGAATAACCATTTGCAACATCTACACAGATATATTTGAGATCGGTGCCTACTTCTTTTTTAACAGAAGCGAACTTTTCAAGTTCGGGAGACGTGATGCCGATGCTCATAGCGGTGGATTCTTTCAGATTAGAGTTTGTAGTGAAAACGTCGGTGAGTTCGGCGGAATCATAGCTTTTTATTAAACATGTGAAGAGCTGTTGAGAGGACAAACTTTGGGCCATAGAAATAGTACCGACGCCATCCATATTTGCAGCCATGATGGGGATTCCATCATAATGTATATCTGTGTTAGATAGATAATTTCGGAAGCTAAATTTTCGTGTGAGGTCAACTTTTTTTCTAGATCCTAAAGTGGATCTCTTGGGCCGAATTAAAACGTCTTCATATCCAAGTTTTGGATCAGTTTCAATTCGCATATAAAGATACCTCAAAGTAAATCTTGCAGTTGAAGATGCTATATTTCACAGAGTACATATACCAGAATAAGTTAAAAAAAGTACAGCTATAACTCTACTGATTTCACTGTGAAGAATATATCAATTCCGTCTGTTTTCGAGCTCTGACAAAAGGTCGTCTATGTGTGCGCCTTTCATGGATAATAGAACTAATAAGTGATACACTAAATCTGCCGCTTCGTGGATTAGTTCTTGGGAATTGTTATTTTTTGCTGCCAAGATTAACTCAGTGGATTCCTCCCCTATTTTTTCAAGGACTGCATTTTCACCCCTTTCGTGGAGAAAAAGAGAAGAGGTATAAGAACCTTCAGGGAGCTCTTCCTTGCGCTGTTCGATCACAGTGAAAAGTTGATCTATAACGGATTGTTTCATGAGGGTTGATAGAGTTATTCCTCCAAAATATAAGGCATTTTGGAATCTATATTACCGATCATTTATTTTATTTAGGTTTTTGAATTGGGAAAAGTAGTTCCGAAAAATGCGAGATCGTGAATGCGCAAGTCGGAAGTTAATTCGGGGTGGAAAGAGGTCCCGATAATATTATTTTGACGAATTGCGACGGGTTTTCCTTGATATTCGGCCAAAATTTCAACATTGTTTGAGGCAGTTTCTACTGCAGGGGCACGGATAAAAACAGCAGGGAAGGGATCGGTTAAGCCAATGACAGGTAAATCGGTTTCTAAACTATCAATTTGCCTACCGAATGCATTTCTGTTTATACTTACATCTAATAGATTCAAAGTTTTAACACGGGGATCGTTGGCGTTGGAAGACGCGACTATTAGTCCAGCACAAGTAACGAGAAGGGGTTTTCCAGAGGCGGCGTGAGAAATAATTTCAGAAGATAGATCAATATCATCAATGAGTCTAGATATGGTTGTTGATTCTCCCCCAGGGATAGCTAAAAAATCGCATTTTGGTATAAGTCCAGTTTGTCGAATCGCAAGTGTATCTATGGAAATGTTTCGATGAACACCGAGTCTAGAGATTGCATCGATATGCTCACTGACATCTCCCTGGACACCTATCACACCTGCAACTAGATTTTGAGAAGGAGACATTGGGAATTAATTAACAGCAATAATTCATCGAAGGATTATATAGTCCAATTAAGCACTAATATCCCGAGGCCGAATACAATGCAAATTGCCAGTGCGGTCTTCGGATCCATATGGATTGCATTTTTGGATTCTGCGTCAAAATAACGGACTAACCCCGCGCTCGATTGAAGTCCACCTGAACTTTTTTGTTTTTTCATGCTCATGAATTGGATTCAACTAGCCTAAATCTTTCGGCATGGACAGATCCTGACAGGATCTAGCTAAGAAATCCTTATTCCGTGGGAGAGCATTAGCCAGGGTGAGATAAATGACTATAACTGTAAAAGATTTCTATGCAGATTGGTGTGGCCCATGTAAAATGCAAGATCCTATTCTAGAAGAATTGGAAGGGGAATGGGAAGGGAAAGTTGTTTTTGAGAAAATAGATGTAGATACTCACCAAGACATTGCTAATAGGTACCAAGTTAGATCGATACCAACAATTGTAGTTGAAGATGAGGAAGGGGTGATTTCGAGATTTGTGGGAGTTACGCAAAAAGAAGATCTAGAAAGCGTCTTCCAGCAAAATAGTAGTTAAAAATAAAAATTTTACTTGATTTCAACACCCAGTTCATCCATGTCTTTGTTGGATTTGGAAATGTTAATGAGTACAGGAGTGATTCCTTCTATTTCTGCAGAGTTGGCAAGTGCACCGGCATCGACAGCCCGTAGGCCATTGATTTCATTGGAAATTTGAATGACAATCTGTTTGGCTTCGGCATCATCTCCAACAACAAGAGTATCAAAATTTAAGGGGGCGTCTAGATCGGATAGTCGGTGAGCAGGAAGTGTGTGAAATGCCCCTATAAGAGGGACACCATCGGGAGAAGCGTTTGCCGCATATTCAGTGACGCTTCGGCTAGAAGGAGGAGGGGAAGAGTAGAAATTCCCATCATCATCGCGTTTTAAGCCAACCGCGGGGCTGATAATAATAGATCCAGGAGATATGGCATCGGTTATAGATTTGATTGTGTCTACGATATAATAAGGAGGTACAGAAAGAACGATGATATCTGCCCCGATGGTCATTTCGTGGTTACCCCCTCCAAGAACAGTTCGTTTCTGTCCGCGGTTAGAAAGTTCTAGTTCGTATTTTTTTGCGCTGTCAATTCCTTTTTGAGGATCTCGAGATCCAATTCGGATTTCGTGGGCAGTGTCATGGGCCCAACGGAGAGCTAAACCTTCTCCGATATCCCCAGTCCCGCCTATTAATGTAATTATCACGTAATAACTAAAAAAGCAAGGGATATGGACCCACCGATTTTAATTTTTTCGTGAGTGAAAGTGATTTAAAAATTCAATAGAAGTTCAGGTAAATCATTGACAGTGGAGATAACGGCATCTGCTCCGTTTTCTTCAAAGAGTTTTTTTCCAGACTTTCCGGAGAGTCCACCAGTGAGAACTCCGACACCACGATAGTTTCGAGATGGGTCGGCTTTAGCAGCATTCACCACGGTTTTGATATCATCAAGAGTATCCCCTACATAAACCAGTGAAGAGGAATTGAGTTTTTCTGCAAGGGAGATGAGTCCAGCGGGGTGGGGCTTTTTGGAAGGGGAGTTTTCCATTGCCATAACGTAATCATCATCGATGTTGAGTTCCAGGTTCTCGAGGGCCATGTGTGCCTCGAGGAGGGGCCTACCAGTGAGAACTCCGACATTGAACTGAGTTAGTAATTGATCAATCGTTTGTGCAGAGATTATATTTTCTTCAGATAGATAGTAACCAGGAACATCAATGATGGGTTCGTGTTGGAAACATTCAAGAAATTTTTTCCTGCCTAGATAGAAGGATTGAAACATGGCCCGTACAGCGTCGGGGTCCCATTCGTCTTCAGCAGCAGATCCTATCACTTTAGA
>JAKURE010000044.1 GCA_022450005.1 Halobacteriales archaeon | reverse complement strand
GGAGCCATAATTGCAATTTTCCCTCCTGATAACCCCTTCCCCACGTAGTCATTTCCTATCCCTTTCATTAAGATTGTTACCCCCCGCGCTAGAAATGCACCGAAACTCTGCCCTGCCGTTCCTCTCGATTTAATTATTATGGTATCCTCTGGTAGCCCCTCTTCTCCATGCATTTTCGAGATTCTATTCGACAGAATAGTTCCAAAAGCCCGATTTGAAGTTTGTAGGTCCAAATCAACTATCTCAACCGATTCTTTTTTGGATATTGCCCCTTCGCTTTTATCTATAACCTCCCAATCAATTGAATTCTCTATCAAATGAGTTTGTTGGCGTGTTTTGTATCTATCTGTTCCCGTTATTCTAGCGGTTAACGGAGACAAATCAAGAGTTTCAACTTTAAAGCCCATTTCCACCTCCCGTTGCTGTAATAGATTCGCTCTCCCTATCATCTCCTCCATTTTTCTAAACCCAAGAGATGCCATGATTTCCCGCAAATCCTGTGCAATAAATTCCATATAGTTCATCACGTGCTCTGGTTCTCCCCTAAAACGGTCACGAAGTTTTGGATCTTGCGTTGCAATTCCAACTGGGCAAGTATTATTGTGACATTGGCGCGCCATCACACATCCACCTGCAACCAGACTACCGGTACCAAACACATATTCTTCTGCACCCAACATGGCTGCTATGGCAACATCCCTGCCCGTTTTTATTCCCCCATCTACTGAAAGTTTTACTCTAGATCTCAATCCCGTAGCACAGAGCATTTGATTGGCTTCAGACAACCCCAATTCCCACGGAGATCCCGCGTGTTTTATCGACGTTCTAGGACTCGCACCCGAGCCTCCCGAATGCCCCGAAATATGTATCACATCCGCATTTGCCTTTGCCACGCCTGCAGCTATTTGACCTATCCCTGCCTCGGCCACCAATTTAACATTTATGTCTGCTTTTGGGTTAGAACATTTTAGATCATATATGAGCTGCTTCAAATCTTCAATTGAGTATATGTCGTGTTGAGGGGGTGGTGATATCAGCCCTACCCCTGGAACCGACCGACGAACCCTCGCGATCATTTCATTCACTTTGTGACCTGGCAATTGTCCACCTTCCCCTGGCTTTGATCCTTGGGCCATTTTTATCTGCAATTCATTCGCGGAAGCCAAATAGTACGAAGTAACTCCAAATCTTCCCGATGCGACTTGTTTCACCGAACATCCTTTCTCCGTACCAAAACGTTCTGGTGGTTCTCCACCCTCTCCTGTATTTGATTTCCCCCCTATTCGATTCATCCCAATCGCCGTATTTTCATGTGCTTCTTCGGATAGGCTACCAAGCGACATGGCAGCAGATGAAAATCTTTGTACAATGGATGACACTGGCTCCACCTCTTCAATCAAAACCGGTTCTCTATCTGGCTCGAATTCCAAAAGCCCTCTCAATGTTTGGAAGTTCCCGTTCTGTTCATTAATGAGTTCTGCAAATTCTTGATATTTGGCGTATTCCCCCGTTCGGACAGCTTGTTGTAACCTTGAAACAGTTTTTGGATTCCACTGGTGATGAATACCCGTCGTTCGAAACTCAAATTCCCCTTGTCTTTCTAGGTCCAATCCACTACTAAATCCTGCCTGGTGCCTTTCTCTTATTTGTCCTTCAATTTCTTTTATCCCAATTCCTTCAATCCTATTCGCAGTGCCTGTAAAATGTTCATCTATTAACTTAGAATTTAACCCAATTGATTCAAAAGTTTGAGCCCCTTTGTAACTTTCAATAGTTGAAATTCCTATTTTAGACATAACTTTGAGCAGCCCTTCTTCTAAAGCTTTTATGTATGCTTCGATCGATTCGCCTACACTACATTCTTCCGACCCATTCACTATATCTTCTATTGTCTGATAAGCCAAATACGGATTAATTGCCCCTGCCCCGTGACCTATCAGTGCGGCCATTTGGTGAACTGTTCTAGGATCTCCTGACTCCACTACAATCCCGACACGCGTGCGTAACCCATTCCGAATCAAGTGATGATGAACACTGCTTACGGCTAGTAAACTTGGTATGGGAAATTTCTTTTTATCTACATTTCTATCTGTTAATACAAGAATTTCACTCCCGGTTTTTACCTTTTCTACACATTCTTCCAGAATGCTTTCAAGTGATTTCTCTAGATCCTTTCCATCATACGTAATCTCGACAGTCTCTACTTGCATTTTGTGTCCTATATGTAGAATGGTGTTCACATCCTCATCTGTCAGTATGGGGCTCTTCAAAACCAATTGCTTCGCATGATCTTCTGATTCATTCAATATATTTCTTTTATGCCCAATTCTAGTTTCTAAACTAAAAACTAAACTCTCTCTTATATTGTCAACGGGGGGGTTTGTCACTTGAGCAAATAATTGCCTAAAGTAGCTTGATAAAGGCCGATTAAACTCTGATAAAATCGCCAATGGTGTATCGTCCCCCATGGATCCCACAGGATCCTTCCCCGTTTCGAGCATAGGTTTGATCAGTCGATCTAATTCATCGTATGTATACCCAAATGCAGCTTGATATTGTCGCAGTTGCTTAACTGATCCTCTAGGTTTTGTATTTCTCTCTACCAACTCTTCCAATCGAATCTGATTCGATTCTACCCATTTTTTATATTTTGGATCTGAAAATTCTTTTAATATTTCCTCCTCCGAATATATGCCTTTCCCCGGCTCCGCTAAAAATAGTTGCCCCGGTCCTAACCGACCCCTTTTGATTATTTTTTCCGGAGGAATCTCTAAAACACCCGCCTCACTTGCCATGACAAGTACGTTATCTGAAGTCACGTCATATCTACAAGGCCTCAGCCCATTTCTATCGAGAATCGCACCTATCCGTTCCCCATCTGTTGCAATAACTAGCGATGGCCCGTCCCATGGTTCTACCAACGACGCATGAAACTTATACCAGTCCTTCCGTTCCTCGTCTACTAAATTCGCATCTTCTTGCCAGGCATCTGGAATCAACATCCTCAATGCATGAGGCAAACTCCTCCCCGTAGCTAACAATAATTCTAGAACATTATCTAGTGAAGCACTATCCGACTGATTCCCATCTGCAATTATTGGCTTTAATTCCTCTATACGTTCTCCAAATTCAGGATGCTCCAAATTAGATTCTCTGGCATTCATCCAATTCACATTTCCCTTAATGGTGTTGAATTCCCCATTGTGGATTAATCTACGATATGGATGGGCCAAATTCCAAGACCCACTAGTATTAGTTGAAAACCGAATATGAACGAGGGCAAAACTAGTTTTTAAATTTTCATCTTTGAGGTCTTTGTAATATCCATCTATCTGATTCCCCCTAAGCAATCCTTTGTACACGATTATTCTTCGATCAAGGGAACAAATCCAAAAACTTTCTTTTCCTTTTATGCTCGACGCTTGGACTTCCTTTTCAATCATCCTACGTCCTAAATATAACCTCCTGTCGAACTCTTCATCCGTGTACCCTTCCCCTACAATAAATGGCTGGAATATTGCTGGTTCAGAATTCCTCACGGTTTGTGGGAGAATTTGATTGTCCGTTGGGACACTTCTCCAATATCTCACTTCTAGTCCCTGCCCTGATAGTTCCTCCTCAATTATGTTTTTCAGATTTATTATTTCCTTCCCATCCTGTGGAAAAAAGACCAATCCAGTTCCATATTGACTTGGAATTTCGATAGGAATCACTTGTTTAAAGAACTCATGCGGGATCTGCAACATGATCCCTGCTCCATCCCCTGCATCCCTTTCTATACCAATAGCACCCCTGTGTATCATATTGGATAGCACTTCCATTCCCATTTTGACCACCGAGTGCCGCTTCTCTCCCTCTAAATCCATAACAGCCCCCACCCCACAGCTCGACCTTTCTTCTTTTGGATCTATCAGCAGAGCGGGCTCACAGCTCCCCGCTAAATTGGCCACCATATCTAAATAATACCTATCTTTCTATATAATTCTATTCCTATGATTATATATGTATATATGTATCACATTAACATACTTAATGACATTATATCTTTTGTTGTAATATTAATATTTTCTAGCGAAATAAACAATTTCTTTCGCATCACTCCCACACACCGAACATAAATCTCCTTTTTGCACTTTTTCCTCCGTTTTCGGTGGGATCATAACAATACTCGCTGCAATTTTTTCCTTAACTGTTTCTTCACACTTCTGCTCTCCACACCACGGCGTTTTTGCATATCCACCCTGACTAGTCAATTTATCCACAATCTCTCCTTCACTCGACACTTCGTGAATGTTCTCTTGGAGGTTATCCGAAGCACGTTGGTATAATTTCTCATAGATTTTCTCAAGGTGGGACCTCATCCCATCTTCGACACCTTCTATCCCAATCAAATGGCGTTCTCCATCTGGTCTGTGTACTAATGTTATTGTTCTGTTTTCTACTTCTTTCGGACCAATTTCAATTCTTATAGGTACCCCTTTTAACTCCCACTCATTGAATTTGAAACCCGGATTTTTCTCATCTCTGTCATCCAAATGGACCCTGAATTCTGACAATGCCTTTTGAATTTCTCTAGCATACCCTATAACTTCTTCTCGTTTATCACCTCTCCAAATGGGAACAATAACTATTTGTTCTGGGGCAATAGCAGGCGGAAGTACCAATCCCTGATCATCTGAATGTGTCATTATGAGAGCTCCTATCGCTCTCCAGGAAAGCCCCCATGACGTTGTATGGGCAAGTTGATTCTCTTCATTTTCATCTACATATTCTATCTCAAAAGCCTTTGAAAAAGTTGTCCCTAGGTAGTGACTTGTTCCCCCCTGAACCGATTTGCCATCTGGCATTAAAGCCTCCACCGTACTAGTCGTCTCTGCCCCTGGAAATTTATCATGTTCTGGTTTTCTCCCCTTCAGTACGGGAATGGCCAATATTTCTCGATATAGCCTTTCATATTGATCCAAACGTTGAATGGTTTCTGCCCATGCATCATCTCGATTTTTGTGCGCTGTATGCCCTTCTTGCCAAAGAAATTCTTTCGTTCTAAAGAATGGTTTGGTTTCTGTAGCTTCCCATCTCACCACCGAACACCACTGATTCAATCTCAGTGGAAGGTCTCTATGACTTCTTACCCAGCGCGCCATAAATGGAGCAATAATAGATTCAGAAGTAGGGCGAACAGCAAGTCTTTCTCCTAGTTCTTCTTCCCCCCCGTGTGTGACCCAAGCTACTTCTGGATCAAAACCCGCGATAATTTCTTTTTCGCGCTCAAGATATTTCTCGGGAATCAAAACCGGGAAATAGGCATTTTCAACTCCGGTTTCCCGAAACCACAAATCTAAATGAAAACGAATCGATTCCCATAGCGAGATCCCCCTTGGACGTACAATAATAAACCCTCCCACTGGGGAGTAATCTGCAATCTCGGCTTTCCTGACGACTTCTGCATACCATTCCCCTGGATTTTCATTTTTAGAATTGGAAATACCAAGCTCCTGTTCGCCTCTCATAGACACTCTTTCTACCTCATAAGAGTAACCCTTTCCGATTTTTCTGTTCTCTCCCGTTGAAAAAGTTTTTATAATTACCCGGTGTAAATATACCAGCGGATTTTACCCGTCTTGCATGTTGGGTAATATTCTATCTTTGGTTTTCTAGAGTGCTACTTATCATAGTGCTCAAGATGCCCCAGATTCCTCTAAAAGATTTCATAACAATGAATGAAGTAGATAAAAAACTAGAATCCATCCACGAAAAAATTCTTGATATATTGCCCGAAAATCTTTCCATTTCCTCGGTTAATTATGAAGGACCTGAGCTAGTCGTATATACACCAGACCCGAAAAAATTCGCCGAAAGTGGTGATATTGTTCGAACCCTCGCTAGCAGTCTACAAAAAAGAATTACAATCCGTCCCGATTTGGATTCCCTTCTCCCTCCCAAACAAACAGAAGAAATTATTCACAAAATTATACCCAAAGAAGCCAACGTGACTAGCCTTGATTTCCATGAGGATACTGGAGAAGTTTTAATTGAAGCAACTAGGCCTGGAATGGTTATTGGAAGGCACGGATCTACTATGCGCGAAATAACACAACAAATCGGATGGACGCCAGATGTCGTGCGGGCCCCTCCCATC
>JAKURE010000043.1 GCA_022450005.1 Halobacteriales archaeon | reverse complement strand
GCTGAAAAAGCAATATGGATGGCAATTCTGTGCCGCCCCTACCTTCCTCTTTTATTGGCCCTGTCTTCGAATTCTCCCTATTGGAATGGTTTCGATACGGGCTTAGAATCTGCACGGGCACTCATCTTCGAGTCACTACCTAATACTGGAATGCCTGCTGAATTTTCAAATATGGCTGATTATTTACATTTCGAGCGTTTAATGGTGGAAACCAACTCAATCTTCGATCGAGGTGCACTTTGGCACGACGTCCGTCCTCATACTGAAAATGGAACCGTTGAAGTGCGAATTATGGATGCCCAAACCCAAACTGAAAGATCCGCACACCTTTTGGAGTATATTTATTACCTATTGTCTGATTTATCTGAACGATACGAAGATGGGGATTCTGGAGATTCCCCTCGATTTGAAATTTTATGTGAAAACAAATGGAGATCCATTCGACACGGTTATGATTCCACTTTTATTAATTGGGAAAACTCCAATCAAATTCACTTGGCCGATCTGGTCGAATCCGAGTGCCAACGCCTTGGAACTTCAAGCTTACGAACCCTCTACGATTTAGGGTCTGGATCTTCTTCGCAAAGAGATCAATACGACAGTGGTGGAATCGATACTCTTTGCAGGAGTTTAATTATTTGATGCCCCCCTTTGGGAATGTCATTTTTGGAGGTACATTCGACCCTATCCACGACGGACACCAGAGTTTATTTAAATACGCATTTGAGCTGGGAAACGTTACCATTGGACTCACTAGCGACGAACTAGCATCTAGTACCCGATCCAATTCTAGACCAATTCGCCCCTTCCTTGATAGAAAACAAAATCTCATATCTGAACTCCTTCCCCTCTCAAAAGCCCACTCAAGA
This sequence comes from Halobacteriales archaeon, assembly GCA_022450005.1. GTDB lineage: Archaea > Halobacteriota > Halobacteria > Halobacteriales > Hikarchaeaceae > Hikarchaeum. The sequence goes on along the minus strand of JAKURE010000043.1, from coordinate 6,003 downwards.
GCCTTTGAAATTATCGAATTGATAACTCCAACTTCCATAGCTTCTGAAGGTGAATATGATGTGCTTGTCGTTTCCCCTGAAACTGAACCCATTTCCTATTTAATAAATCAAATTCGGATCGATACTGGTCTGAAACCCCTATCTGTAGTAACCATCCCGTTTGTCCACTCAAAAGACGGGGGAATCATCTCTAGCACTCGGATACTCTCTGGAGAAATAGATTCTAATGGCAATATTCTTTCACCATGATGGGGGGTCAAAACCCGCAGTTCTCAAAGTCCCCTTCCATCTCCCTTGTATTGCCAAACGAGATACGCCCATTTTTTCTGCAATCTCCTGTTGTGACCTTTCTTCTCCTGCAATTAACGAACCAACATAAATCCCCGTTGCAATGGCTGCGGGTTTGGATCTCTCTTTCTCCGGTATATCTGACAAGTATATCTCCACCGCATACGATTTAGCACGCGAACCGAGATTCAACTCTTTTGCAACCCGATCGATCTCAGAAATCCATTCTGATTGTTCGACATGGTCCTTTGCTTTGTGCACGATACTCTCTCGCCTTTCTGATTATATATAATCTCACCTTCTCTATTTTCTTGACTCAAAGAAAAACATATTAAACCACCCCCACAAAAAGTCATAACCTGCATGGGTAGCCGAGCCAGGTCAAAGGCGCAGGGTTTAGGACCCTGTCTCGTAGGAGTTCGCAGGTTCGAATCCTGCCCCGTGCATCATTCCTTCAAGTAGTCCAATTCAACACTAGGGGGATATATGCCCCTCTTTAAAATCAAATCACTCTGAGGCCGAGCCATACAAGTCAGAGCATATTTTTCTCGCTCTTCTTTAGTCAACGCATGGGCCGCAGGCTGCACAACCTCCCCTTGGACGATCTCTGCACAGCAAGCTAGACACATTCCCACTCTACATGAATATTCTTGAGCGATCCCATCTCTAAGACATCCTCTTAATATTGTATGCTTATCCGAAACTTCTAGAGATTCACCCGCCTCTTGGTATTCCACCTTATATTCTGCCATTGTTATTGTTAGACTCTCTCTTACTGAATTAAACTTTTCCCATTTTCCTCCAAAAACTAATAACTAATATATCTCCCCCTCTTATCTTTTACATGGATTTATCTGAAACACCCCCTGAAATGATTTATGGGGGCACACTCGCAATAGTATCTGGTATCTATTCCTTTCTAATGGGGTCTAGTTTTACCATGTCCCTTTTCACTCTCCCCACCATTCTCGGAGTAATCGTTTTCATCCATGGGGCATTGTTATTATTTTCCCCAGACACTATTTCTAATTTTTCCAGAGAAAGTGGACTACTGATGATGGTTTATTCGATTCTTATGCTCACAAATCAAGTGATCATGCAGCTGACTTCAATGATGATGGCAGAGTGGGATATCGGGATGGTTTCCTTGGCCATCTTGATGTTAGTCAGCGGCAGACTCATGGTCTCCAACGCAGTATCTATGTGAGATAAAAATGAATAAGGAACCCTACGTCACCAGTTTCGATGTTCGTTTTAGGGATCTAGATTCTATGGGTCACGTAAACAATGCGGTCTATGCAACTTATCTAGAACACGCACGAATAAAATATTATGAGAGTCTACTCGACATATCTTTGGTAGATGTGGACACTGTCATTGTCCATTTAGAGATTGACTATATCAAATCCTTGCAATTAGGAGAAACGGTCGAAGTATCTTTGTCCATCTCTTCGATAGGAACCTCTAGTGTTACTATGGATTATGTTTTGACAAATGGTTCTGAAAAAGTTGCCACTGCAAAGACAGTCCAGGTTCTACTTGATGGAAAAACAGGAACTTCTACCCCAATCCCTCAAGAATGGCGAACTCTAATGGAATAATTTCCATTTTACCTCTTTGGAATTATGCCCCTCGATTGGAGCAGTTCAATATCACCTTCCGTATAACCCACCCCGTAGAGTATTTCCTCATTGTGCTCTCCAAGCAATGGAGGTGGCATTCTAAAACCCGTCTCTGCATTACTATAATTCAGAGGGTGATTGATAACTGGAATGCTCATAGATCCTTCACGAACCATCTCTGAAATAACTCCTCTTGCTATTGTTTGTTCGTTATACATGGCATCTCTCACGGAAAGTAAAGGCCCCACTGGTAACTGCTTCTCTACAGCTAGCAATTCGACCCATTCCTTTGTGGATTTATTCTCGAATACGGAATTAAGAATCTCTTCCAACTCATCCACATTTTCGACACGATCTGCATTCTGTTTAAATCTCACATCCTCTACTAAATCGGATCTTTCAATAGAGTTACACAATCCTGCCCATAATTTCTGATTCGCACAAGCAACATTGAGATAACCATCCTGTGTCCTGTACGATTGATACGGGGCCAAAACCGGATCTTTGGTTCCCATTCTAGTTGGAATTTCTCCTGCAAATACTTTGGCAGCTTGCTTAGTTAACCATGGCAATGCAGCATCATTCATACTGAGTTCGATAAATTCCCCTTCATTTGTTTTTTCCCGGCGGCGAAGTGCACATACAATTCCAAAAGCAGCCCACATTCCTGTAATAAGATCAGTCTGAGGCAATCCAACCTTCGTGGGGTCCCCTCCCACCTGCCCTGTGACATCCATGATGCCCGCAGTACCCTGTATGAGCAAATCATACCCTGGCCTACTAGACCAAGGCCCACTTTCCCCAAAAGCAGATATTGAACAATAAACAATATCTGGTCGGCATTTTTTGATGTCTTCATAACCTACGCCCAACCTCTCCGCCGTCCCTGGTCTAAAGTTTTGGATGAATACATCTGCCTGGTCACACAACTTATACAACACTTCAACCCCACCTTCTGCTTTTAGATCTATTTCTATACTTCGTTTTCCGTAATTAACAGTCCAGAAATACGGCGATTCTCCTCGATCCGACGCTGTTATTCCTGCCCCTTTTTTATTTTCCATTTCAATAAATGGGGGGCCCGAATGTCTATTGTCATCCCCCACATTCGGCTTCTCCACTTTTATTACATCCGCCCCTTGAAAACCAAGCATAAGTGTTGCAAAACCTCCCGTAACAAATGTGGTTAAATCAATGACCTTTATTCCTTCAAGTAGACATTCTCCACCTTCCATGTGTCAGAGAAAATAGATTCATGAACTAACCAGTTTCGACTCATTTTTGTCTGTCACTCGCATTAGCAACTGTATGTATGATTTAACGTTACCACTCGATGAAGGTACTATTCGACCCGCCCAGCGTGTTGGATTCGAAGCAATACAAACTGCCTCTGGAGAATTAAAGAACTTCGCTAGCGACGTCCGAGCTTTCTCAACCTATGTCCATACTGGAACTCATATAGACGCACCCATCCATTATTCCCCTGGTGGAAAAACTATAGATCAACTTGATGTAAGTATTTTCTGTGGGCCTGCGCGGGTTTTTGATATGAGGGCCCACGCAAGTAAACTCATCACTGCAGACATACTAGATGAATGCGATCCTGGAATTTCCCCCGGGGACCGAGTCGTTCTACTCACCGGAGATATTGACAAACAACTAGAAAACGGGGATTATCCAGATGGAGTTTATGTCGAGTCTTCCAGTCTCTCCACTGATGGTGCCACTTGGCTTGTTGAAAAACAGGTCTCATTGGTTGTAGTGGATTTTGTTACTGAATCTGTTGACGCGTCAAAGTACCATGTTAAAGATCCCTCTCGCCCTGTGCACGTCACATTGCTCGATGCAGAAATCCCCATTGTTGAGAATATCTGTAACATTGGCACAATAGTTGATCATGATGCCATTGAAATATTTTGTTTACCTCTATTGATCCCTCGATACGAAGCCGCACCCGCACGTGTAGTGGCACGATTGCCCAATTAAGATAGTACCTAAATTCTCCCTCGCTACCATGCCTCGAATCAAAGTTCCCCAAAGTCCGGACCCTCCGATACGCAAGCCACCATCTGACGATTCCATCTCATCCGAAATAGACTTTTCTTGGGAACTAAATACTTCTACACATCACAAAATACGTTTATTTTTACTCTTGGCCCCTGGGTCTCTGGTATTTTTATTCACAATTATAGCAATGAATTGGGCCGACCCAAAACAACATATATACTTGGCATTAGGTGGGTTTGGATTAACATTATGGGCTATCTTGAAAGGTGGGGATCTAGTTAAGATCTATGACAATCGATATAAGAAAAAGCGATTAAAAGAACTCAATTCTTAGGTTTCTATACTTCTTTACAGTCAATTCCAACCACTTCTTCAATTGATGCATGCCCATCCCTTTCTAGTAAATCTACCAAACCCATAGTTATCTGACGTGCAAGTGAAGGTCCTTTGTATACAAAACCCGTGTATATCTGCACTAAGGATGCACCATGCCTAATTTTCTTATAAGCACTTTCTGCTGAATCTACCCCTCCGACCCCAATCACGGGCAGGTCTGTTAGTCCATATATGCATTCAACGGTATCCGTAGCTTTTTGTTCCAATGGCCTCCCACTAACCCCACCCCATTCTTGACCATGTTTGGATTTCAATTGAGAATGATCTGTAGTCGTATTTGTCGCTACAATTGCTTTTATATCGTGATCCTCTGCAACTTCAATAGCCTTTGACAAATTGGCTAACTTTTCTTTCGAATCATAATCTGGACCCACCTTCACAGCAATCGGTTTGTTATGTTTATTCTTTTCTTGTAAAGCCCCAAAAACCTCTGAAAGCCGTTCCGGACTAGACTCATCATATACCTCCGGGGTATTCGGACATGAAACATTGATCACAAAATAGTCTGGAAACTCATACAGAGTCTCAAACACTTTCACATAATCTTTAACGGCATCCTCTGGACCTGATTGATTCATTTTTCCTATATTTACTGAAATGGGTGCTGCAACATTTCCCATAGATTCCATTCTATCTCTCACTCGATTCGCACCTTCTCCATTAAATGCAAGCCTATTGATCATACCTTCGTCCTCTGGCAATCTAAATAATCTTGGTTTGGATTCTCCTTCTTGGGCATCTGGAGTAACTGTCCCTATCTCTGAAAACCCAAATCCAAGATCGATTAAACTTTTTGTAATTTCACCATTCTTGTCAAACCCAGCTGCAATCCCTATTGGGTTTGGAAACTCAGATTCTAGACACTTCATTTTGAGAGAGGGGTGATTAAATTGATAGTAAGATCTAATTCGTTCTCTAATTATCTCAGAAGAACAACCCACTTTGAGAATATTTTTTCCACAACTATGAGCAACCTCTGGTGGTAATTTGAAAAACGCCGGCCGGACAATATCATACAAATTCACGATTAGTCTTTATCCTGCTCATACGTACTTTTATCGTTCTCAACACATAGATTATAATAACAACCGCAACTAAAAATCCTCACCAGTTCACTAACAACAATTCACCATGGCATCTACTTCCCACACCGTACGTCTAATCTGGGACGGTGGTCATATCGACACCATCGATGTTCCTGCTGGAAAAACTATTCTTGAAGCTGCAATTTTGGCAGGTTGTGTCGTTCCATTCGAATGCCGTTGGGGATCTTGTGCAAAATGCACGGGCCACTTACTCACAGGAGACGTAGTCCACACATCCCCTCCCCGTGTACTCCGAAAAGAGCATTTAATTGCGAACTATGTTCTCCTCTGCGTCGCAGAGCCAATTTCTGATTGTTCAATCGAAGTGGGAGCTCATCTGAAAGACTCCCTTTCTACTATTTCTAGGGACTCTCCCACATCCGCCACTTCTCCTCCCCTCTCACCCGCATTCGGCTGGAAGTCCCAAAGGGACAATCCGTAGATACCTTCGACACGCCGCCAAGTACACCCCCAGCCGCACGTTTTTATATTAACATATTCCTCCGAAGCATCTTTATACCCCTCTCTTATTATTATAGCAAAATTTAAATACGCCAATCATAGATTAAGTTCAGGTTTATTGATGATGATTTCTGTCAGAAATG
>JAKURE010000042.1 GCA_022450005.1 Halobacteriales archaeon | reverse complement strand
AAGACGCAGGGATAGCTGCCCTACAAATGTCAGACGATTTAGTTCCAAAAATGCGAGATGTGTATAGAAAGAGGAGAGACGTCCTCATTGAAGGGGTGGAGAAATTAGGAGTAGGAATGGGATATGTCCCAGAGGGGGCTTATTATCTTTTGATAGATGTTAGTGAATTGGGAGATGCGTTTGATATTTCCAATAGGTTGTTAGATGAAGTTGGGGTGGCCACTACACCGGGGCCAGATTTTGGAGGGTCTGTAGAAAATTGTCTTAGACTTTCATATGCCACGGGAATGGAAGATTTGGAGGTAGCAATAGAAAGAATAGGAAAATTTATTGAAGATAATCAATAGAAGTTAAAGTTACTAAGTGTGTCTGTTTTCAACATAGTCAAAAGACCTTTCCCAAGAGTATTTTTCATCAGTATATCGATATGCCAAAGGATCTTTTGGCATAGATCCCCGGGCTATTTTTTCTTGCTGATAAGAGGGCCGATCGTCGATGAAATAACGTCCGGTGAGTATTTTCCCTTCGGATAGTGAAGTTTCAGTTTCATACATCATCTGTGCCGCTTGCACGCGGTTGCTGGGATCAAAGTCATATTCTTCCGATTTCTGAACATCGACATAGGGAACATATTGTTTTGCGTCCTTGTTCCAAGTAGGGCATTGTGTAAGGAAATCAATATGGGCAAATCCTTCATGTTGAATTGCTTCTACAAGAATGTCCTTTGCTTGGGAAGGGTTTACCGCAGCAGTTCTTGCGATATATGATGCACCAGCTGCAAGTCCCATCGACAAAGGTCGAATTGGATCTTTTGCACTACCTAAGGGTTGTTCTTTGGATTTATGCCCTTTTAATGAAGTGGGAGATGCTTGGCCTTTTGTCAATCCAAAAACCTCATTATTGAATACTATATACACAATATCGTGATTTTCACGGGCAGTATGCATGAAATGGTTTCCACCAATTCCATATCCATCTCCATCCCCCCCAGCGGCTATGACAAGTAAATCCGGATTCGCCAACTTTGCCGCCCGTGCGATTGGAAGGGACCGGCCATGTAAAGAGTGAAACCCATAACACTCGAAATAACTACTGATCTTACTAGAGCAGCCGACTCCAGTAACAAGAAGAACTTCTTCGGGAGACCTGCCGACTTCAGAGACAGCTTTCTTCAAAGCGTTTAGTACTGCGAAATCTCCACATCCGGGACACCACGTTGGTTGGGGTTCGATTTCGGGTGTAAATTCATTTGCGTCAACGGTTCTGTTTTCTCCAATGGCACTAAAGGTAGTATTCATAGTTAATTTTCTCCCATTATTTTTTCTTCGAATCCTGCTACAATCTCAGCGGGTTCGAATGGATTCCCATCATATTTGAGCAACCCATATAATTTATCGCCGTATGCCCCAAGCTGTTGTTTCACAAGTCCTTGGAATTGGCCCGTTGCATTCATTTCCACGACTAAGATCTTGGAAACACTTTCAACGAAAGAGGTGACTTCTTGGGTAGGGAATGGGCAGAGGTCACTTACAGAAAGTGCTTTTACTAGAGGGGTTCCAGACGAATTAAGTCGGTCAACCGCTTCTTCAACGGTTCCTTTGTTAGAGCCCCATGTTAAGATCCCATAGGGGGAAGAAAGGGGACCATACGGAGTATTATTTGACACATTTTGGGCATCTAGGTAAGTCCTTATTGCGGCTATTTTACTCCTACGCCGGTCCATTTGTAGAACTCGATTGATGGGGTCTTCGGATATGTGTCCTTCTTGGGTATGTTCATTGCCAGAAGCATGGAATCTTCCGTGTTTCTGTCCAGGTATGGATCGAAGAGATACCCCATCTTTTGCGTCATAGTTATAGCGATGATACTTGCCAGAGGGATGGTGAGGAGCATCAATTAGATCGGATTCGGGGATGGTCCCAGGCATGGAAGGATCAGGATCACGGTCAAAGAAGCTAAGAGGTATGTTTCGCAATTCTGCCCCGAGTTTTTGATCGTATAAAAGAATCACAGGGATATTATACCCATACGCAATCTGGAAGGCCATACGGGTTTGCTCGTATGCTTCTTCGGGGTCACCAGGGGCCAACACTATACGGGTGGAGTCTCCTTGGCTAGTATATAGAACGTGCTCTAGATCTGCCTGTTCAGTCTTAGTTGGCATCCCGGTTGCAGGGCCTGCGCGCTGGGCCTCTAGGAGAACTATAGGTTGTTCAACCATTTCTGCTAGGCCTAGTGGTTCAGACATTAATGAAAACCCACCCCCTGCAGATCCTGACATTGCTTTTACCCCTGCGTGGGACGCCCCAATGGCAAGTGCTGCTGCGGCTATTTCGTCCTCAACTTGTTCGGATATACCACCAACATCGGGAAGGATCCCGCACATAATCGTGAATGCAGCAGTCCAAGGTGTCATAGGGTATCCGGCAATGAATCGGCACCCTTCGTCGAGGGCAGCATAAGCTATTGCGTGACTTCCCGATACGAGAGCTTGGGTTTCGTTGTGCTCGCCAGAGGGGAATCTAATGTCATGTGTAAATTCAAAGGTGTCAGCCACCATAGAGTATGTATTTCTAAGAATGGTTAGATTTTGTTCAAATATAGGCCCCTTCATTGCGGCTTTCATCAGTGCTTCGATGGGGGCCAATTCCATTTCCAATAGCGCGGCTGTGGCCCCTATACCAGCAGTATTTCGCATGATGTCCCTGCCTTCTTCTTTTGCGATAGAACGTAGATCAATTGGATAGACATGCCAGTTATTTTCAGCTACTTGTTCGGAGAAGTCAGGCACATCTTCTATGTCGATTATACCCGTGTCGTATACAATTACACCACCATTGTGTAAATCGTATAGATTCTCAGTTAAGGGCTTTATTCGTTCATTTCCATAATATGCAGAATCTATCTTCTGGTTCCTGCCAAATGAATCCCCCAATGCTAAGAGGAAATTGTAACCATCTCCACGTGATTTTAATTCCGTAGGGCCCGCTCTTATTTCGGCGTAGGTATGCCCTCCTCGGATACGAGATGGGTAATGTCGGTGGGTGAAAACATTCAGGCCAGATCTCATGATCGCCTTGCCAAAATTATCACTAGTAGAAACTATACCATCCCCTGATCCTCCCGCAATACGCCAAATGAGCTCTGAATCCATTATTTATGCACTGGAATTTGATTGGAACTTGACATGTAAAAGACTTTGCCCAAATAAGTATGAATAATCATGATAGATTAATTTATAACGATAGTGTAAATGCGACTATTGATATCGATTTAACCATAACCTAAATAATTAATCTGCATAATTATCAGAATGTAATTTCCGGGTTAATGCACCTACGTTATTGATTATATTTTGACAAACTATCTGAAAATCTTGCTGAGCTATTGAATCGGGATTGAGGACGGCGGGAAATCCGTCGTCAGATCCCTTTCTAACAAGAGGGTCTAATTGGATTCGTCCGAGGAACGGAAGTTCCAATTCATTTGCAAATGTCTCGGAAGTTCCCGTTCCAAACAGGTCGTGGACGGTGTTGCAAGAAGGGCACAAGAACCCACTCATATTTTCTACTAGCCCCAGAGTAGGAGTTCCATGCCTATCAAACATTTTAAGACTTTTTTCCGCATCATCGAGGACAACTGATTGTGGCGTGGTGACTATCACGGCCCCAGTTACAGATACAATTTGGAGTAGGGTCAACTGGGCATCCCCCGTTCCAGGTGGCAAGTCTATGATTAAATAGTCCAATGTGCCCCAATTTACATCTGAAAGTAACTGTGAAATTATTTTATGAACCATGGGCCCTCTCCAAATTACAGGGTCATTTTCCCCGACGAGGAGGCCTAGACTAATGAATTTTACTCCAAATTGTTCAGGTGGTTGAATTTTCCCGTCTTTTGTTTCAAGGGGTTCGTCGGTATGGCCAATCATCCGGGGCGTATTTGGACCATAAACATCGGCATCGAACAGACCCACTCTAGCGCCAAGCCTCGCTAATTCGGTTGCAAGGTTTACAGAAACAGTGGATTTGCCCACCCCACCTTTTCCGGATGCTACTGCAATTACGTTCTTGACAGTGGGTAAAAGATCGTCCTCGGGTGAAACATTTTTTTCGGAGCGGGCGGAGATTTCCACTTCAAATGTGGAATTTAAAAATAAATCTCTAATTTGTTTGGCTATTAATTGTTCTTCGGTAGAGTAAGGGGCCCCCAGAACAAGGGATATTTTGATTGTAGATTCTTCGATGGTTATAGAATTAACCAACCCGAGAGAGACTATGTCATTTCCAAGGCGCGGATCGGGAATAGAACTAAGTAAATCTTGGACTTCTTGTTCATCCATGTAGACAAATATATGTCACATGTTTGATAAGAAGTTTGCTAGTTATCAAACTAATTGGGAGAAAATCGACTTAAGTTGGAGGAAGTACAAGGAAGGAAGTATGGGAGCAAAAAATTGTCCGGTTTGTGGTGAAGATTATGAATTTTATGAAGAAACGACAGGGGGAGAAAAGGAAAAAGGAATACAGATAATGCACGATATTGATCAAATGTGGGACGTGGAAGAAAATATACGCTGGAATCGTATCTGCCATCAGGTTAGTACAAAGAATAGTACAAATGGGGGAGAAATTCAGTTGGCTGTGGAGACTTTTAGGCACCATCATGGGGAGACGGAGTGAGGTTGGAAAATGGCTAAGATCCCTGTAGAAAACGTGAAATGGTGGCAATGGGCCCTGGATGCGGTGTTTTTTCTGTTCGGCATAAATTCATTGTTGAACGGAGAGTTGAAATGGGGAATTGGGTTGATTATAGTCGGGATGTTGGCGTTTGGGTACGACCTGTGGAGATGGAAATTGAATGGGGGTGAATTTAGTTTCCCCGTCCGGAAAGAAAAATAAATACAGAATAAGAAATGGGACTAGAACTTGAGAGGTATTGGGGGGTTGGACCTAAGACTAGGGCAAAATTTGAAGATAAATTGGGAGTGGAGGGGGCTCGGCGGGCGATTCTTTCCTCAGACTTTGATTCCTTGTTGTCCACAGATGTTAGCCTTGGGAGGCTAGTGTCCATATTAAGAAGAGTGGGGGAAGGAAAGAATATAGATGCTTTTGGGTCAGTAGATTCTAGAAATGAGTATAAAAATATACTTGAAATAGTGCAAAAATTTTCTGTGTCTTCAAGAGTAAAAAATAAGATAAAAATTTTAGCACCGATGTCATCGGTTGGTTTGATTAATGAACAGCTTGATTTAATTTTTGACACGGTTGAGGCATGGAAATTACTGTCAGAAGAGAATAGAAAAGTGATATTGGAGCGTTTGAGGTGGTGTGATGGGACAGAGGGGATCGGGCGAACCGCGGTTGGGATTTCTACATTTTTATACGACATGGGGAATTTGGGTGGTGTTTTTCAAGAAATAGAAACTTTGAACATAGAGACTCTGGAGAAAGTTGAAAGCGCCATGGAGCAGCTATGGGAAGCGCCCTTTGAAGTGGATGCTGAAAGTATAAGGTCGTCTGTAGAGAGTGTCGAGAGTTTGGTCCGGGCAGAAGAGGAGGTCTACCAAATTATAGAGGATATCAAGAGAAAGAATATTAGTGGTTTCATAGAGTTTAAAGAAGAAGTGCATGCATCCCTAACTAGAAAAACTGGAATTGACGGGAGTATAATAAGAAATATAGAAGTTGAAGAGTTGATGGAAGCGGATGAGTTTATATTAGAAATAATTAGAAAATTAAAAGCTAAATTTCGAAGTGAAATTGATGAGGAAAAAAGAAAATTAGATGAAGTGAATCGGGAATTTGTTGAAAGGTCGAAAGGAGACATAAACAAATCCATTGAAGCAATTGATAAAATTTCGTTTTATCTATCGTTAGCTCTTTTTGCACTATATTTTGGCATGTCCAAACCAATAGTGAAGAAAGATATCTTATGTGTAAATGTCAAAAAAGGACGGAATTTATCTATGTTGAGTTCTCAGGGTGGGGAATTAAAACCGATAAATTACACTATTGGGACGTCCGAAACCCTGTCCCAAGTAGAAAGTAAGAGGCTCGCTGTGTTGACGGGGAGGGCAGGGAGTGGAAAGACCACATTGTTAGACACAATATTCCATATTGCAGTGCTATCGAATATGGGACTTCCAGTTCCTGCTGAATGTGCAGAGGTGGGATTATTTGATTCGATCATATTACAAAAATGTTCGGGGAAGCAGAAAATAGCAGAAGCGAGAGAAATGTTGAAGTCAACGATCCCCCCTATTGTAGAGGGTAAAAGGACATTATTACTAGTTGATGAGATAGAAATGGCGACGGGGATGAAAGACGCGCCAGAGATACTTAGATGGATTTTACATCTTGCAGAAAAGGGAGAATCGATGGGAATTTTTTCCACCCACATTGCAAAGGCAATAGTACCAATAGAAGATGGAATTAGAATTGAAGGTATAGATGAAGGACAAAGTGGGAAAGAATATCAGCCAATACCAAATTTGATAGCAAAACCGACGATAGAATTGGCTATAGAAGAGATCGTAGCTTCTACAAAAAGGAGGAGTGAATTGGTTGCATATAGAGAGCTTGATATTAAATTTGGAGAGCGAGTATTCCAACGAAAATTGAATGATCCAAAATGGAGGAAATGAGATCCATAAAGTTTGTAAGGTTTAAGTGAAATTATAAGACATGGTCCTTTCAGAATCGAATGAAGTACTAAAAATTGGTAGTGAAGCCCCTGCGTTTGAATTAATTGGTACAGATGGGAATCAACATACCGTAGAGGACTTTGTAGATTATAAACTGCTCCTGATTTGTTTTACGTGCAATCATTGTCCGTATGCCCAAGCAAAAATCCCGGTTCTTAACGAATTGGCAGAAAAGTATTCAGAAATGGCAGTTGTTGGAATTAGTTCAAATGATGTCGAAGCATACCCTGAAGATTCGCTTGAAATGATGACCGATTGGGTTGAAAGTGGAAAAATTTCATATGATTACTACCTATATGATGGTGATCAATCTGTTGCCAGAGATTATGGGGCGGAGTGCACTCACGATCCATTTTTGTTTGTTGCAAAAGA
>JAKURE010000041.1 GCA_022450005.1 Halobacteriales archaeon | reverse complement strand
GGAAAGGACATCCTTATTGCCAGGAATGGGATTTTTTGTTCCAGATTCGTTTTATCGCGAGCAGAAAGAAAGGGAACTTGAGAATTCTCTCGAAGGAGCAAGCGTGGTGGTGATTACAGATTCAGATGCGGATGGGTTGACTTGTGCGGCTCTTGTACAAGAAACTCATCAGGGGGCAGTTTGTGTCCCAACTAGTCCTTATGATTTGGAAGGTTGTCTCAATCTGGTTGCTAAATATTCCGATCAAGGGGTCAAGATATACATATGTGATCTTTGTCCAGATTCTATTGAGGGAATAGAACCGGGATTGGAAGAATTATGCAAGAAAACTGATTTTATTCTGTGGTGTGATCATCATCGATGGGACAAAGATGTGTATGATTTTGTGAATTCGTTGGGAATTCAAGTGGAATTGGGAGATTCGTCCGAAGAATGTGCTGCAGATGTAGTATTTCGAGTGTTAAATGGGGACTTTTCGGAGGATATGGAAGAGTTAGTGCAAGTGACTAGAGATCATGATTTGTGGCTATGTGAGGATGATCGAAGTGGGTATTTGGCGGATTTTGCGATGTGGGCACCATTCAAAGAGTATATAGAAGTTGTTCGAGGGAGCGGAGCGAATTTACCAGAGAATGTAATGTTGTTTATACAAGAGCATAGAGAAGAAAAAAATGATCTAATTAGATGTGCCGTGGATCGTGCAGAATACAGGGAAATAGGAGGATTTACCATAGGGATAACATATGGGAGATGCTCTCAAAATGAAGTTGCAGAAGGAATTAGAGGAAAGGGAGCAGATGTGTGTGTGATAATTAAACCAACAGGTGGGGTCAGCATTAGAGGGAGTGAGAAATTTGAAAGGTGTCATGAACTTGCCAGGGTATTTGGAGGAGGGGGGCACCCTAGGGCCGCGGGTTGTATGCCGATTGAATTTTTAGATTTACTTCATTATGCCAATCATTGGATAAGTCAAGGTGAAGAAACAAAAAAAGTACTACTTGAAGCTTTTAAACACATGCTAAGAAATGAAAATGCAGAATGAAAAGAAACTAATTAATCGGATTCTTCTTCGGTTTCTTCTGTAGAGTTGACTATATCTTCGATGGAAATTTTTCCTTTGGAGGATACCACAGTATTGATTTGAGAAGTTTGTTCAGAAATTTCTCGGCCTCTTACAATTATACGCTTTCTCTCACCCGAGCGGAGAGAATTTTTGTGCCCGGATTTATCTGTTATTAATATTTTTCGTGGAGCTGAGCCTTTTATTTCTTTGTTTAGTTGACGCCCGATGATATCAGAACCTCCAGTTAGAAGCAGTGTGTATCCATCGAGGCCAATTAATTTTCCTTCGACCTCATCTCCGATTTCTTTTCCTATGAGTCGATTGGCTTCTTTTCCCTCGACGGTAAACTGATAAGAGTTACCAGTGTCGGGATCCCCAACGACTACTTGAAATTCGGCCATATCGGGACGAAGACATGCTTTGGACAAAAGGGCATCGATGCGCCGCGTGGTGTGATATCAATTGTGTGAATATTATAGGTTGATAAGCTTGCGGATTTAGAAAATTTATCAGTAGCGCGAAGAAAGATAGGCCATAGACAAGAGTAGAATGGACGCAAGACTTCCAAGGATGGAAATGCCCCAAAGACCATTTATTCGTTCGTAGAACTTTTCGATGACAGATGATTGTCTTTCGTAATCATCGACATCGCTAGACAGGTGAAGCATGTAATTCTCGAAATGTGCGACATAAGAGATTCCGTTTGAATCAATGATATCCCCTTCGCTTATAGCAAGTGTGTTAGTTTTCGGGGATGACCAAGAAACCGTTATAGTTTGATCGGATATGTCGGCTATGAGAGTGGGTTTCGAATCGTATTCAATAATATCGCCGATGCTCAATTCAATTTGTGTTGCTGGGCCATATTTATCTGTTAAATAATCTTCTTTAAGCAGTAAAGAAGGTTCAGAGGAGGTATTTGAGTCTGTTTGAATGATCACATATGTTTCGGAATTAACAGTGACGGTATCAACATCTCCTATGGGTCGCACTTCGGTTAAAACAAATTTTGAAGTCATAGAGTCGACGGGGGGGAGAGGGCCTATTAAAAAATCGGACTCCCCTATTTTGATCTTATCGTCTGCTTCCCACGTTTCGGTTTTTACAATAGACGCATCTATCCACTCTAATTCTGCAAAATCACTAGTTACCGCAGAGACGGTGTAAACTTTATTGTTTAGTGTGGCCTGATCGCCTGATACATAGGAATATTCAGGGTTAGTGATCGTTATTACTGGTGCTTCTACTGCCCCTATGGTCGCGTAAGATCCGGCTGCAAGAAGGAGTAAGAGTGCCGCATAAATAGCTGCAGTCCGTCGTTGCATGGCGAAGAAAAGAATGCATCTCGTAAAGCGGTTTCTTTTCGTTTCGAGAGGTACTATCTATCGTGAATAGGGCCTTCTCGGTCGCGTAAATGTCTTGGTAACCGATGGTTGTGTACAGAAAGTATTTCGGAAATAATACTTGTAGCTATTTGATAAGGAGAACCGCCACCGATATCAAGACCAATGGGTGTGTAAATTCGGTTAGTGTGGGGAGTCAGGTTTTTCCCTTCCGCTTTAAACTCAGAGAGCATCTCTTCGAATCTCTCTTGGGGCCCTAGTAGACCTATGTAACTAACAGGGGTGGAGAGGAGGTGTTCAAGAGATAGTCGATCTTCAATAAAATTGTGAGTCATAATCACGACATATACGTTATTATTGAATTCAAGAGTGGAAGTGATAGAAGAGGGGGATGAGTGATGGAAATCGTCTGCATTGGGGAATTTTTTAGATATATCAATTCCTTTCCGAAAGCCAATTATGCTAACTGAGAAACCATTTATCTTTGCTACATCTACAACAGGGGCGACATCGTTTCCACTTCCAACTACAACGAGTTTTGGAACTGGATGGATACTATCTATGAAGACTCTTGCTTGACCACTAGAAGTTTCAATATCGATTGAAATTGATTTGCCTTTTTTGAGCAAAGGAGGCAGAATTGAATCTAATTCACCTAAGAGCCAATCTGGGAAATTCTCAGAGGTGTTAAACCCAGTATTTTCATCATAATACGCTTTGGTTCCAATGGGTATATCTCCAGACAATGTGGTTATAACTCCAATTGGTTTTCCTTGGTCTAGAGAGTCCAAGATAGGTTGGTAGGAAGAATCTATTTGTTCGAGTAATATGTCAATGACCCCGTTGCAACCCACACCCAGTCCCCACATATCATCCCGATCTTGCATTAGGTCATAAGTTTGAATAAGGGGCTTTCCTGTTTCTAAGACCTTGGATGCTATATCGAGTACTTCTCCCTCTAGGCATCCTGCAGTAATATTCCCGATACCGACTCTATTTTCAGATACAACCATTTTTGCCCCGGGACGCCTGTATGCGCTGCCTTCTACGCTTACAATGTGAGCTATAACTGCCTGAGAATCTGATTTTTGAACTCTTCGAATGGTTTCTAGAATTTCCGATTCGGGAGCACCCCAATCTTGATCGTTCATTGTTATCACAGATGTTTTGTAGAGCTGTATCGCTTTCGGAGGGCGCTGATGAAGAAAGGGGGAAACGTGTTATTTTGGTAAATTGTCTATTGCCGCCATTGTAGCTCTTTTTGCATACACACCTATCAAATGTTCTCGGTATTCTGCCGAGGCTTGTAGATCTTCCATTACCATATAATCTTCAATGCCTTCTAGAGCATGCTCTGCAGCACTAATTGCGGATTCGTGTGTTGCAGGGGAACCAACTAAAGCATCTTCAACTCCAGTGAGACGTGTGGCATGATCTACAGCACCAATTACTGCTACTCTTGCGGTGTCGATGATCCCATCTGTAGAGTGTAAAACTACTGCAGTTCCAATCATAGCATATCCAGAGGACGGACTTGGTTTTTTGAGGTAAGCTCCTCCACCGTTTCCTATGTTTTGGATTTCTATTTTAGTCAATATTTCGTCGTCTTCAAGTGATGTTTCATATAAACCAGTGAAAAAATCATCTTCTTTGATCGTTCGTTTTCCACTGGGTCCGTGGACGTGTAAGGTCGCTTGAGATGCTAGTATTGCAGCAGGAGGGTCGCTTGCGGGATCGTTGTGTGCTATGTTCCCGCCAAGAGTTCCTCGATTTCTAACTTGAATATCCCCAACCAGACTGACTGCTTCGGTGAGTACGGGGCAATTGGTCTTAGCGATGTTATTTCTAGAAATATCAGAGTAGCGCTCCATGGCACCAATACAAGTTGTGGTTTCATTCTGTTCAACCCCATGGAGTTCTTCGATGTTGTTCAGATCTATCAAAATATCTGGAGATGCCAGTCCAGTTTTCATCATAGGTAGCAGGCTATGTCCACCTGCGAGGAATTCAATCATTTCTTCGCCGTGTTCAGAGATTAAATCAAATAACTCAGATAGGGTCGTCGCCTGATAATAATCGAAACGGGAGGGGTACATTTATGCAGAGCCTCCAGAGCTAATTTCTGCGAGTTTCTTTGCCGTAGATTCAACTGCATTAACTATATTATGATAACCAGTGCATCGGCAAAGGTTTCCTTCTAGCCCCTCGCGTATTTCATCACGGGAGGGATCGGGGTGATGTTTGAGGAAATCCAGTGCAGTCATCATCATCCCAGGGGTGCAATATCCACATTGAAGGCCATGTTCTTCTTGGAAGCTTGATTGAATGGGGTGCAAGGTTCCATGTTGGGCCAAACCTTCGACCGTTGTTATATCTGCGTTGTTAGCTTGTACTGCTAAGATGGTACAGGATTTGACTGCAGACCCATTGAGATGGACCGTACAAGCACCGCAAAGGCTAGACTCACACCCCACATTGGGACCTGTATAGCCCAACTCGTCCCGGAGTGTATGTATTAGAAGTCTCCTTGATTCAATAACCAATTTGTGTTCAGTGTTATTGACAGTTAGGGTTATATCATGTTCACTCATATTTTTTTCTCCATATATATATTCAGAAAACATACCGTCAAGAGTTTTTTGGTAGGACTTCAAGAAATATTTGAAGAATATGTCCAATAAAAAAATGGTGACTCGGTCTCAAGCTATTTTAAAAATAGCCTCTATGCGCGAACTGTTACTCTCAGATAGACCTACGGAATCGATTACAGTAGATACGATTGGAGGCCGCATCTTAGCGGAATCCATCGTTTCGGAAGTGGACTTGCCGTCTCAGAATCATGCTACCATGGATGGATATGCTATTAATTCGGGCGATGAATATCCACTGGAGCTTATCGATTCTGTGTTTCCAGAGGATTCTCCGGGGTCTATTTCACCGGGGCAAGCAGTTAGGATATCCACGGGGGCCGCACTCCCAGAAGGGGCGGATGCAGTATTAAAACGGGAAGATGCAAATGTGGATGGGAAAAATCTGGTTGGAGAAGATATCTCTAGTGGGACGTATGTATATGCAAAGGGGAGTAATGTCTCAATTGGCGAAAAGCTGTTTGAAAAGGGCACGTGTTTGGCGCCGAGAGATGCAATTTTGTTATTAGATCTAGGGCATAAAAGTGTTAAAGTTTATTCTCCATTCTCAGTTGGGATTCTAGCTACTGGAACGGAAATTTATGAGGGAAAGCATGAAGACCTAGATTCGGCCATGCTTGGTGGACTAGTGACTTCGTGGGGTGGGCTCCCAACATACGAGGGTAGCGTTCCGGATCGATATGAAATTGTTGAGAAACGGATTGAAGAGCTCTCAAAAAAATATGATGTTGTAATAACAACAGGGGGTACAAGTGTGGGGAAAAGGGATTATGTGGTAAAGGCCATTTCAAACCTTGGAAAAATTCAGTTTCAGGGAGTATTGGTACGTCCGGGGAAGCCAATTACAATGGCAAGTATCGGTAGTTCGGTTATTTTTGCAGTTCCGGGGAAGCCAATTGGGGCGCACACGGTTTCGATGTTATTTCTCCGTCCATTTTTTGTAGGATTGGAAGAATTCCCTACAATTGACATGGAGCTGTCCCGTGATGTAAAGGTAAGCAGAGGAGGATTTGAATATATTGTCCCAGTAGTATTTGAAAAAGGTGGGGGATCGGCGATGCCACTAGGGCATATAGATTCTCCATTGCAGATATTTGATGGTATTTTTAACTCTAGTGTGTTGTCATCTAGTACCCGAGCAGTTCGGGCGGATGGTTTTTTTATAATGGTGAATGATATTGAAAAAGGAAGTATTGTCAAAGTCGTTCCATATACAGCAATAAGATGACCATATCAAACCAAAAAAATAGTGGTGTTTTGGGGGTATTATTGGCAGGAGGAGATAGCTCCAGGTTTGGAGTCGAAAACAAGCTTTTTGTTGAAATAGAAGGCCGATCTATAATCGAAATTACCACCCAAAATTTGATTGATTCGGAGGTAGAATCTGTAAAAATAGTTACCGGATATCAGGCAGAAAGGGTGGAAGAAGAACTATCTCACTTGGACGTGGATTTTATATACAATAAAGATTGGAAAATGGGCCAATCAACTTCGGTTCGAAGAGGAATTGATGCAATTTTAGAAGAAAATGCGGTTGTATTTGCTCTGGGAGATATGCCATTCGTGAAAAGTAGTAGTGTCAATGAACTCATTTCTGTCCAGATGAATAAGAAAGTTGGAGATGTTTTTGTTGCAGGTTACAGGGGGAGAAGAGGAAATCCTGTTTTATTTAGAGCTTCTGTGATGGAAGTGCTCAAAGAAGGGTTAAGAGGTGATGAAGGGGGGAATTCCATTCTCAAAGATCTTGGGATGGACTTAGTTGAAACAGGTGACAGAGGAGTCCTATTTGATATCGACACGGAAGAGGATTTGGAGGATTATGCCCAATAGTCTTCAGATATAGTCTCTATTACTTCTTGACTTTCCAATTCGACGCCAGCATCAATTCTCTTTTTTGTGATATCTTCTCGTTTTGTTAGTATCTCAAATTTTGATGGGTCTTTTACTTCTGTAACGTCGTAGACTTTTGTTTCGTCGGAATTGGTTCCGGCCCATAGTACTTTTATTCCTAATTCATCTAAGTCGGGTTCAATCTCTTTGTACATTTGTAGCAAGGTATCAAAT
>JAKURE010000040.1 GCA_022450005.1 Halobacteriales archaeon | reverse complement strand
GTCCGTTTAAAATACGGTGGCGTTTCTGTCCCAAAAGCAGTCGATGTGTCCCCCCAACGCCGTGTGGATCTAGCAATAAAATTCCTCGCTGAAGGGACTAAAACTGCATCATTCAAGAAAAAAACTTCTGCACACCAAGCACTCGCAACCCAATTAATTGGGGCCGCAGAATATGATGCATCTACTTATGCAATTCGTCACAAAGAGGAAAAAGAAAGAGTAGCAGCAGCAGCCCGATAACTTTCCTTAATCCCTATCGATTTATACCCATCCCCGACCAACGACATCCACGTATGTCAATCGAAAAAGAAAATTTACGTAGACTGGGCATTTACGCAGGATTACTCGGACCGGCTATTGGACTCTTATCTGTTATGGTGGCAATTTATTTTGCACCTTGGTTCAATTGGACCGAATTTGCACTCAGTGATCTTGGAGTTGGTGAATTACCTGACAGAATCTCACGATCTGCCCCTTCCAATGGATTACATATTTTTATATTTAATGCTGGAATGATGATAGCGGGAATCGGCTTGTCCCTCTTTGTTTTCTTGACCCGGAGCCTCCATATAGATTCAATTATATCCAAAATAGGCTATTCTCTCATATTTATTGGGGGACTTAATCTAGCATTAGTCGGATTATTCCCCATTCCTTCTTCACTACATTTCCCTGTAGCAGCTATCTATTTCATTGCAACCCCCATCGGACTGGTTCTCGTAGGTGGATCCTACTTATCGGATTCTCGTAACTTTGGAATCTTATTAATCCTCATAGGAATGGTGGCATTCCTGTCCATTGTTGAAATAGTCGCCCCGTATCTGCTAGATTTATACAGCGAAGGAATCGCAATACCTGAGATGGTTGAAGCAACCTTACTTTCCCTTGGGGCCTGGCTTATTTCCTATCGGTTCTGGTCTCAAGAATCTAAAAAATAGCCCTTATACTAGCATGATACCTCGTCAATTTCGATAGGAACCTTGATATCTCTGTACTTTTATTAAATTTATAGATATGGCACAAACAGCAGATCAACTAGTTAAGCCATCTGACTTAAGAGATATCTTCACGGGTGCAGCTCAGGTTTGGTGGTGTTGGCTAATCGGAGCGGTTGGCATTTGGCTTTTCTTTGGCACACTTGAAAATGAATGGAATTTTCCATGGCTTCCTCTAAGCGTAGCACTATTTTTGTTCGGATATGGGATTCTTAAAACTTTAGAGCATAGAAGTTCCGTGATCCAGCATTACGATTACATGATTAAATATGGACTCAAGCGAGCAGCCACGATGTTCAAATGCAATCTATGTGGTGCAATCTTCAATCAACCAGAGGGCGCGGACCTTTGCCCCGAGTGCTACGAGTCAGGCATCGTTGAAATACCCGTCTAATCCCTGATTAAATTCACCACTGAAGATGTCCTCAACAAGCATTTTGATATTTATTTTTTGAATCTCACTTGGGTATTTCCTTTTAAAATATTTAATTACATTTTCAATATCTCTTTTGAGCAATTCTCCTGCATTGATATGGGAAGTTTTTACAGCCTGTGGCCAATCAAAAATAGTTACCCCTTTGTCCCCTACTAATATGTTGTACTCACTCAAGTCCGAGTGTACATACCCTTTGCCAATCGCATTAGAAATTTCCCCCAAAATTAAATCTAATGTGGCCACTATTTGATCCCCGTCCAACCTAACTTCTGACAGATTTTCACCATTTACCATTTCCATTATTATTGCATGGCGATTCTGATCGATAGGATGGGGGACTGATACTTTTGGATATAATGCTTCCAGAACTGCAAATTCCTTTTCTGCAGCCTTTCTAGCCGTATACATCCACGAAAAATGCCGATTTTTCGATGTATAGTCTCGGTTTTGATTCACCTTTCTAAAGTTGGTGTATCCCTCTCGATGATATTTCAATGCAAGAGATTTATAAGATCGAACTTCATACACTTCTGATTCCTTTCCCACTCCTATGATAGAACCAAATTTTTCGATCACTCCCCGTTCTACAAAACTTCTAAGAGCAAGAGCATCATATCCTTCAAATCGAAGGCGATAACCTCTGTACTGAATTATTTTTTGTTCTATTAGGTGATATTTTTTACATCTCTTAATGCGATATGAGATTTCCTTAGAAGATAGCCCTGATAAATCTGGAAGTTTACTATCATCTACCCATTGAGAAAAACGCATCCCATGCTCTATACCCGACAATAAATAGAAATCCTCGTCTTCCAATTCACGAAAAAAAGATGAGACATTTCGAACCATGTTTGTAATTTATTTGAGCTCTACTACTTCATAGCTAATTTTGGCTTCCCGAAGCCGATCAATATGATTCAAGATAGCCGAATCTGTTACTAAAAGGAGTACGTTCAATCCTCTCATCGCAGCTTCTGCGACCGCCACGGGAGTCCCAAAGTAAATATCCACACTATATCCTGCCATTCGGGCGGCAACCAATGCTTCAACTCCAGATACTGCGACTAGATCGTAATCTTCCACATCTTTAACTTTTGTCCCCATTTGAGATGGTCCATTCTCTAAGGACACTGGTGGGATTGATATGATGCAAACAGAGCCCATTTCATAATCTAAAATTCCTTCAAAGTCAATTACTCCTACCAATTCTCCTTTTTTTGCATTCCCAATTGCCTTTGCAGAGATGGTTTTTTCAGCTTCATTTTCTACATCCGCCTGAAGAAACCCCTCAACCATAGACAACGCCACCCTTTCTCCCGCCCTAATTTCACCACCAGCGATGGCAGCTTCCATATCTACCTGGGTCAAAATCTCACCGGCAACATAATTTGTTAACTCCCTCAACTTCTCATTTTGGACAATTAACCAATCCACGCCCTTTGGAGTAATCTCATATCTGCCTCTGCCCAGTTTTGATACATGACCATTATCTGACAGCTCTTTCATATACTCACTAACAGCTTGAGATGTGACCCCTATTGAATCTGCAATTTCTCCCTGATTAATCGCAGGTTGATGCTTGGCAATTTCTATAAGTATCAGGTACCGCTTTGATTCGCGCTTTCGGCTCAATACGGGCACGATGTCTCTGCGATCACTGTTCATACTTATTTTATGTCGGAAAAGAAAGTAAATCTATCTCTAAATTCAACAAAAATTGATTTATCCATCGCAACATACAGTTTGGTATGGCAGATCATTGGAGATTCATCCCAGAAGAATCTTGGAACGCCCCCCTGAACATGGCCTTGGACGTAGCTGCTGCCCAAAGTATACATAATGGGGGCCCTCCAACAATCAGAATTTATCGATGTAAACCCAGCTCCATCTCAATAGGATATGCCCAAAGGAGTACCTGTATAAACTGGGAATATTGCTCGAAACAAAATATTCCGGTGGTCCGAAGACAAACAGGAGGCGGCGGAATTTTCCATGATTATGTTGGTGACATTTCTTATTCTATAATCGCACCTGTTTCCTCTTTTCCTACAGATGTATCCAAATCATATCGTGCGATGCTGGACCCCATCATATCCACTTTTAAGGAATTGGGTGTATCTGCGGAACTCGCAGGCTCTGCTAGCCCTGCGTTATATGCTCCTTCTTGCTATCTCCGCGAAATTCACCCCGCCCACGACATCTTGGTATCTGGAAAAAAGATAAGTGGAAATGCGCAGAGGCGGTCCAATGATGTAGTCATTCAGCACGGTTCGTTGACCTACAAATACGATGTTGATCAATTCGCCTTAGTATTCTCTGATTTTGACATTAACCCCGATACAATACGAGACCATGTAACCTCCATTTCCGAACAGACCGATTTGACACGCGAGGACTCAATTGACGTTCTTACAAATTCTTTTTTAACTTGGTCTAATGCAGAAAGTGGAACCTGGACGCCACTGGAACTAAAACAAGCGGAAAAAATAGCACAAGAACTATTTTCTTCTGAGAACTGGACGAATAGAACATAGCATAAAAGGATAAATTCCTCGCATTCATTGATTCTATATGAAGTGTACCAAGTGTGACCAAGATGCAGTTATTTTCACACCATATTCTGGATCCCACCTTTGCTCTACTCATTTTATCAATTCAGTCGAACGACGGGTTCGCCACCGAATCCGAACTGATGGATTGATCACTGGTTCTACTGAAGATGCCCCTTCACAATGGATAATCGGGGTTTCAGGAGGGAAAGATTCTGCAGTTCTTACTCATATTTTGCATAATATGCTAAGTAAGGATCCTCGCATACAACTTACAGCTTTGACAATAAACGAAGGGATTTCTGGATACCGGGACGAAAGTCTTGAACTCGCTAAAAAACTCACTAACTCTCTAGGAATTGACCACGAAATTTTCAGCTACATTGATGAATTTGGACTAGATATGGATGAAGTAGTTGAAAAAAACCCCTTGAATCTCAATGCTTGTTCGTATTGTGGTGTTTTTAGAAGAAATCTTCTAGATATGGGGGCTAACAAACTCAACGCAGATAAACTACTTACTGGGCATAATCTCGACGACGAATCTCAGACTGCACTTATGAATTTTCTTGCAGGAGATGTGTCTAGGATAACAAAACACTTCGATGCTTCTTTGGCACCATTTCCTCAAAGAACTGAAACCGAATTCATCCCACGTTCGAAGCCCCTTAGGGATATACCCGAAAAAGAAATTGCGTTGTATGCATATCTTCGGGATATCCCTTTCTATAATGGTGACTGTCCTTATGCAGTGGATTCTTTCCGCGGGAAAGTACGAGAATTAATTTTAGGCCTAGAAGATGATCACCCTGGCACTCGTCATTCTATCATGGCAGGATATGAAGAATTCGCCACTATCGCATCATCCCATCGCCATTCTCACAAAGAATCCTCTCTACAGCATTGTATAAAATGTGGTTCTCTTACTACTCAAAAAATCTGTCAGAAATGCGTTTTCGTCGAAGCTGTAAAAGCCGTCTAACGAATAACGTCTAATCCGTTTATTTGCTCTATCTCGCGTCTGCCTCCATCAGACCAGCGGGTATCTCCATCCGCGAGACTTCTAATTGGTGCACTTTGCATTCTTGAAGATGGTCCCAACACCTGGGCACTTTGCACACCTGTCATGATCGCTAGTACACGAACTTTTCCTTTATACTCTTCCTCTACCCGTGCACCCCAGATAACATTTGCAGTCGGATCAAGCCGTTCTGTGATGTTATCTGCAATACCTTCGGCTTCTTTCAAAGTTAAATCCGGACCACCTGTTATGTGGACTAGTGCACCAGAGGCGCCTCGATAGTCTACATCTAGTAATGGGTGGTTCATGGCATCCCGGACGACTTCTTCTGTCTTATTTTTGTCTTGGGTTTCTCCAACGAGCATCACCGCAACGCCTCCTGAAGACATAACTGCCGCCATATCTGCATAATCAAGGTTGATTAACGATGGCTGGGTTATCGTTTCAGAAATACCTTTGACAGTTTCTGCTATAATCTGGTCCATCACTGAAAATGCTTTTCCAATTGGCAAATTGGGCACATAATCTAAGAGTCTATTATTGTCCAATACAATTATAGAATCTGCACTCTCGCGTAATGCTTCAAGACCTTCTTCTGCTTTAACCGTCCTGGCACGTTCGATGTTAAATGGGGTGGATACCATCCCAATGACAATTGCTCCTTGTTCTTTCGCAATCTTACAAACAACTGGGGCAGAACCTGTTCCGGTTCCTCCCCCCATACCTGCAGTTACAAAAACCAAGTCTGCTCCACCTAGTACTTCTTTCACAGTCCCAGCAGCCATTTCCGTCGCGCGCTCCCCCATAGAAGGATCGCCACCGGCTCCTAGACCATTTGTCAATGATTTGCCTACAAGAATTTTCGTGTCGGCTTCTATCATTTTTAAGTGCTGTTTATCTGTGTTTATGGCAACAGTTTCGGCACCATGGATTCCTATATTATATAGTCTGTTGATGGTGTTGTTACCTGCTCCACCACATCCTACGACAACAATACGTGGTTCTCCAAAGTCATCATCCCGAAGAGATGTTTTCTTTGCTCTTTCCTTTTCCTCATTTTGTAGTGCTTCCTGTACAATATCTAGCATAATTTATACCCTCACCCATGGCCTTGAATCACTAAATTCATATGGCACTTCATTTTCTCTTAACATCTCGCGAATGGCAGAGCGAATTGCTTCGCTTCGGTTGGGGAATTCTCCCCTTTCCACCATTTGCTCGACTTCTGCTATCTGTTGTTTCGGAATTCTAAGTGTTATTCGTTCCATTTTGGTTATTCTCCCCGTGTTTTGTAAGACGGAAAGTCATCAGGTGTATGACAACCCCCGGGACGACCTATGACACATTGTCTTATTTCTGTCCCCCATGGGGTATGCATTCGTCTTACGTGGGTGTACCTTATCGTACCTCATATATAAAGGTTTCTGCATTTTGTACTACAAATGCAAACTATTTCTACCTTTTTTCCTTTGTTTTTTTCTATATTATTTCTATTTTTCAGTATATATAACCCACTTTATTTTTATTTTATCTACAAAATAGACTTTTTTTTCGTACGACGTAGATTTCTTTTTCACACCTCACTTTTGCCAAATTGTAATACAATATACGCCTATCACCTTACTCCTCCCCCAACTCACTGGTCTATTCTTTGCCTCTGTATGACAATGGTTAAATCACAAAAAACACTATAGTGCAGTACACCGGCTTTAACTCAGCCTGGTAGAGTGGTCGACTGTAGATCGACATGTCCCCTGTTCAAATCGGGGAAGCCGGACATTCTTTGCAAGTTTAATTCCCAATCGCAAATGATAAACACCAAACAGAAGTATCCGTGATTGATGCCAAGTTAGCATAGCCCGGCCA
>JAKURE010000004.1 GCA_022450005.1 Halobacteriales archaeon | reverse complement strand
GATGGGGGGAGGGAAATTGCCATAATATCCTATGTAGAATATTTTAGATAGGTGTTAATTACTATGGGTAATTATGGGAATAACTTTTATGTGTGAAAATGGGTGTGAAAAGTTTTGGTGGGGTCTAATCGCGTGTTTTTTTACTGGGAGAGGGGAGAAAACTATATGGAAGGTACAGGAGTTCCATTGGTTACCCCTTTTGACGAAAGGGGAGACATCGATGAATCGAAACTTGCCGAATTGGTGGGATGGGTAGAAGAGAAGGGAGTTGATTTTATTGTTCCTTGTGGGTCGAATAGTGAAGCGGAATTAATGACGGCGGAAGAAAGAGCACGAGTGGTCGAAATAGTGGTAGAATCTGCCTCAGTTCCCATATTGGCAGGGACAGGGCACCCAGGTCTACGGGAAAGTACTATACAGACAGAATTGGCTGCATCGGCAGGTGCAGATGCTGCGCTAATTGTAACCCCATTTTATTTTTCACATAGTCAAGAAGACATGGTCATATATTATAAAAAACTGGCCGAATTGATCTCGATCCCCGTATATTTGTACAGCGTGCCGAAATTTACTCACGTTAGCCTTGAGCCAGATACGATAGCTAGGTTGTCAGACGAGGAGAATATCAAAGGTATGAAAGATTCTAGTGGGAACTCAGACTTATTCCAACAAGAGGTGGAGGTGACGAAAGAGAAGGAGTTCGATATGTTGGTTGGGGCAGGAGGAATTTATGCACAGGCATTGGAAATGGGTGCGACGGGGGGTGTATTGGCACTAGCAAATATCGCACCCGAAAAATGCTCTGAGATTTATCAATTGTATAAAAAAGGAGACAGTGAAAATGCCAAAATATTAAACGACGAGTTAGTAGAATTGAACCAAGGAGTCACAGGAACATATGGCATTTCTGGTTTGAAGGCAGCAATGGAAATGCGAGGCGCACCTGCTGGGTTTTCTCGTAGTCCGCATCGTGGGGTTGGTGGGGCCGAAAAGGAGGGCCTCAAAAATCTACTAGATGGAGCAGGAGTGCAGTAGTTAAAGTATTTGCAAGGTCACAAATAGAGAGATGAGTAGACCTACAGTGCGTGTTGTAGTTGATTCGGGTGTATTGGCAGGAGATGTCAAAAAGGAGAAATCGGCGAAAATTGTGATGGAGATTATTCGAAGGTCACCATGGATAGTAATTATCGCTAGTATTCCCCTACTGGATGAAGCACAAACAGTGATTGAGACAGATTTTGGGGAGGAATTGGCGAAGAAATGGCGAGAAGACATAGAGAGTATGTGTGAAATTGTAGACCATTTAGAAGGAGATCATCCGGCACTTGCTTCTGCGTATGTGGGGAATGCACAGCATATTATTTCAGGGGATGAGATGTTGACTAATGCCAAAGCAGGAGTAGCGATTAGAACAAAAATTGAAACTAGTGTTAAAAGACCAGATGCTTTTGTGAAGTTATTTGAAAATATTATCTGACTCCGCGGTGTTCAACGGGGTCGTTATCAAGCCAAGACGCTAGCTTAGAAAGGGCCCTACCCCGATGAGAAATTGCGTTTTTTTCAGTTAGATTCATTTCTGCCAATGTTTTGCCGTTATATTCAAATATGGGATCATATCCAAATCCCTCAGTTCCACGGGGAGGGACTATAGTGCCTCTAATAGAACCTTCAAAGGCTACAGTTTCGTGTTTAGAGCAATATGCGATTGAGGTTCTAAAGTATGCACGGGGGGAATCAAATTCTTCGAGTAAAGTGAGAATTCCAGAGAGACCAATGGTGTGATATACATATGAAGAATAGGGACCGGGGAATCCGCCTATGTCATCGATGAAGATGCCAGAGTCATCGGTGATTATAGGTTGAGTTCCGCCTGCGGCTTGGAAGGCCTCTTGGGCACCAGAGATGGCGATCTCGGATAGACTCTCAGATTGTAATTCGAGATAATCATAATCAAACTGTTCAACTGTGGGTCCTAGATATGCTTGTGCCTCGCGAACTTTTTCGGCATTGGTGGTAGCAAAAAGCACCATGGAGCAGTGAGAGTGTCGAGGGGAGAAATAGGCGTCGTAAATTATATGATTAGAGATATCTGCCACGTAATTCTATTTCTTGGAGTCGTGTTAGTACATGAGGAGATACCTGGGTCTCGTAGACAAATGTGGCACGATTCCAAAGTTCCTCATAGTTAGAAGAAGTTCCAACGAGGCTCTCTTTGAATATATGAAGGTCCATGGCGTAGTCCTCTATATTGTCTGTATGAAATCCCAAACCAAAATCGATGAGGTATACCTTATCAGAGGTGGAATCTATCCTAATGTTTCTGGTGGTCGGGTCTCCGTGGACGATGCCAGAGGAATGGAGTAATGATAAATAGTTAACGACGTTTTCTACTCTTTGTAGGTTTAATCCTTCGGAGAGGTCGGCGTCTCCAACTTTTTGGAATTCCAGAGTGAAATTAAGGGGGTCGATGCCTTTGATTAAGGGGGTAGGAATACCTATTTTTCGGGCTTCGTGAGTAAGTCGTGCCTCGACATTGGTTCGATGGCGTCGGAGGCGGAGATCCATGTCAGGATTTCGATAGGGTTTTGGAAGTCTTCGTTTCCACACGGTATTTGCATCAAAGTCCACACGTGCTTCAGATCCTTGTATGGTAGACTGGGATGGGGGGGAAAGAGATCTACTAGGGACGGGCCAGGTTACCTTGACCGTATTTGGTCTAAAGTTAGAGAGAACATGAGAATCTTCAATTGGGATTGTATCGCCCACATCGAACATATAGGATCCTAAAATGGCGATCATACCTGCATTGTCACTGAGGAAACGTGGTTCTGGGGCGAAGAATTTTGCACCTCTGTCAATGCACATGGTTTCTAGCATATCTTGCAGACGTGTGTTATTTCCAACTCCACCTCCGAGTATGAATTCATCGCAATGTAATAAAGATAGGGCACGTTCTGAAACTTCTGCTAGAATAGAAAATATGGTTTCTTGGAGTGAAAAGCAGACGTCTTCTATGGGGTGGCCTTTGTCATAAGCAGAGATTGCCGCAGTTGTTAATCCAGAAAAGGAAAAGTCCATTCCTTTGACTATATAGGGGAGGTCGAAAAAACTACCATCTAGCGCTGTTTTTTCTATTTGTGGCCCCCCGGGATGTGCCCATCCGACATGGCGAGCAAATTTGTCTAAGGCGTTTCCTACCCCAGTGTCCATTGTCTCTCCTAGTACCCTATAATAGCCATTGTGGTAGCCCAGAAGATGTGCATTCGCGCCGCTCGCATTGAGACAGACGGGAGTGGAAAATCCTGAAAAATGTCTGCCTACTTCTAGATGGGCAAGCATATGATTAACGCCAATAAGAGGTACGTTGAAAGTTCCAGCAAGTGCACGGGCTGCGGTTGCACATATGCGGAGGCATGGGCCCAGTCCAGGCCCTCTAGAAAAGGCCACTGCATCTGGAGGATTTTCTAAGTTAGTGAAGATAGTTTCGAGGACTTTTGGTAACGCTTGTCTCATATGTTCCGCTGCCTCTCGGGGATGTAATCCCCCACTGTCGGGTAGATATGGAAGAGTCTCTATGTGCACGGTGTCGGATTTAGAATCAAAAATTGCAGCACTAGCTGCCCAAGCAGTTCCTTCAATGCCCAAAGTAACAGTCATAGTGAGAGCGCCGTTCTTATTGATGTAAGAAGGGGAGATGATTATCTCTATTGATTGAGAGTTCTGTGTAGAAAATTTTCAATAGGTGTTATTTCCATCTAGTATAACTACATTTCCCGCAGTGGAATCGATCGTTGTGTTCTGCTAAAAAAGAATCGTCGCATTCGGGGCAACGTTCGTTGGGAGTAGAACCATCATTGCCATAATTTTCGCGAGCCCCCATTTATTCTTCCTCGGTGTCTTCAGTGGTAGATTGATTTCGAAGAATGATATGATCTTGTTCAATTGACTGGGCAAAATCAGAATTTTCATAAATCTTTGCATCTCCAATGGTTTTTCGTGTTCCAAATTGAGTTCTGAGTTTTCGGATTATTACTTCGTCTGTGTTTTTGTTCAATCTCGCTGCTAGGTTGTCTCGAACTTCAATACGATTTGGAGTTGAGTCTGTGTGGTCAATGCGGAAAGAAACATCTACCCTGTGTAACAAAGGGTTGGAAGTTTCAGATAAAATAGTTATTTCCATTATTGGGTACATTTTCCAGTCGCGTGCAAAAGTATTTCGAAGGCACTACAGGTCAGATTGTGCGATCGTAGAGAACACTGAATCAAGATCTCCATCAAATTGGGAAAGTAGATCCCATGCATCACGTTTGGCATCAGTAGTTACGAGTATGTGGACCATTCCCAGATCTGGCTGGCCATAGATTATACTAGATTTAAGAGGGGCTAGCACAATTGCAGGTAAAGTTGCTAGATCTTCTTCTCCAATTACTAAAATTTGAGAAGGTTCGTCATGATTATTGATTGATTGGTTGATCGCATGGACTAGTTCGTCTGTCAGAACGCCAGGGGGATTTTTAACTTCAATGTGAAAATCTATGTTTTGAAAGGGTGGGGGGAAATCAATGGGTTCGCGTTTTGTTAATTGGTCAATTATAGATACGTTTGGAGAAACTCCTGCAAGTTCAAAGTGGGAAGTTACTACGTCGCCTATAGTGATAATAGGAAACCCCATATGGGGAATTAGGTCGTTTATAGATAGATACAGAGGACCCATTGGTTCTCTTAAGTTATCTCGTAGTTGAGGGGGGAGATGGACTGAATTTGGCAATAGTTATCTGACTTTTAGAGCATAACGGCCGGGCTCGTTTATTCCCATAATTTTTGCTACATCGGATTGTTGAGGGTGGATAATAACAATATAACCGCTCCAATCGTCAGTGATACTAGCAGAGCCACATGAAGGACACGTTTCTGCTTTTTTATCATTTAACACTCTGAGACAATCTCTACAAGCGAGGCGTTTTTTTGCGGGCATTAATTATCGGCCTCTCGCTCCCGCTTGTCTGTGAGCCATCCGTGTTTTCCAAGACCAGGTTGTTTTGCGGTTAAACCGATCTTGGATTCTCGGGGGTTGCGTTCGTCGATGCTCTTGGTTACGATTCTAGTTCGGACAGGGTCATCGACTTTAATTGATTTGCCAGACTCGTTCGAGTTTAGCTGTTGGTTTTCTCCATTGAAGCTCAAATATTCATCAGAAATTTGGGAAACGTGCAGAAGACCATCGATAGGGCCAATTCCTACAAACGCGCCGAATTCGACGACCTCTACTACGGTTCCGTCGACTACTTCTTGCATCGAAGGGTCGAAAGTGATAGCATCGAATTCGGTGGGATAATAAACTCCCGGACGTCCGGGGAGGACAACACCTTCTTCGAGATTGTGTACTTTAGTGACACTTATCACACTACCTACAGATTTATCTACGCGACCTTCGAGTTTGTCTTGAAGCAACACTTTGACTAAATCTTTGTTTACATCTCCGAGTTTGTCTGGCGGTACTTCTACTGTGTCGATTATTCTAACCTTTTTAAACATATTAGGGCTCCATGATATGTAACGTATTTTGGCCCCTAACGCCAACTACGGGGATACCAGCTCCCAAGAGTCTGTCGCGCAGGGACAAATCGTTTGTTACAACGTAATCTATTTGACTAGTATAAGAAAGCTCCAAAAATGATTCGTCTGCCGCAGCATTCTCTGTTTTGATAATTTTACATCTCATTTTGGCCAAATCGAGACCAACACGAGCGGCACGAGAAGCTACTCCCTTACCATGTTTTAGGGAAGAAAGTTCTTGGAGTACGGGTTCGGGTATCACAAATTCAGGAGAGGGTAGTAATAGCTCTAGTTCCTCAAAAATTCTGATTTCGAGTTCGACAGGGACCATCAATGCATTGGTATCGAGAGCGACAATGACCATGACTCAATTTAAAAGTGTTCCAATTCCAATCAACCTCCAACGAGAACCGACACGTCTGCTAATAGCTATTTGTGCTTGTAGGGGTGCACTTATGGGCCGTTTGAGTGAAACTTCACATTCAGACTTTCTAGCGCTTGTGACAATTCCTACCGTGGTGGTGGTACCGACAGATAGCATCAGAGCTTCTCCGGTGTTTATTGGGCCAACTTCCCCGGATTCGGAGGTACCAACAATACGGTCTAGAAGGTCTACATTCATAGTGAAGGAATCCCAAAGAGGAGGAAGGGTTCCTGGTTTTCCTGCCAATCTTCCGGTCAAACCATCACTTTTTGTGAGAGAAGGATCTAGTCCGGTTCCAATTCCTATGAGTCCCCCGGGGCCAACTTCGTCAAGAGATGAATTACCAGCTCGGATGGATTTTATTGTTGCGATGATGGGGAGATATTCAACTTTACCTGAAGTGGATATTCGCTGCCCAGGGGAAATTTCTAATTCGTCTCCAACAGAGAACTGTCCTTGGACAAGGCTTCCTCCTAAAACCCCTCCGACTAATTGATCCCAGGTTGCACCGGGGCGGTTTATATCAAAGCTCCTGGCCACATACATTAGAGGCGGTGATTTCCCATCCCGTTTGGGTGTGGGGATATGTTCTTCTATGGATTTAATGAGAGAATCTATATTGATATTTTGATCAGCGCAGATGGGAATTATAGGTGCATTTTTAGCTATGGTTCCAGAAAAAAATTCTTTGAGTTTTCCATAGTGCTCTTTTGCAGTTTCCAAGTCGACTAGATCTATCTTAGTTTGGGCGATGACAATGTTTGAGATTCCAATGGTCTCTAGGGCCATTAGATGTTCTTCTGTCTGAGGTTGAGGTACAGATTCAGTTGCGCTGACAACTAGTACGGCCCCGTCCATGAGAGCCGCGCCAGATAGCATGGTCGCCATGAGAGTCTCGTGGCCAGGTGCATCTACGAAAGAGACAGTACGCAAAAAGTCCGTTTTTTTATTATGATGAGGGCACTTTTCGGCTAGAAGATAAGAAGTTGGGTCTTCACATTCGGGGCACTTTCTAAAAGTTGCATCTGCATAACCAAGCCGGATCGAAATTCCACGTTTCAGTTCCTCGGAGTGTTGGTCAGTCCAAGTTCCAGATAATGCTTTTACTAGTGTTGTTTTCCCATGGTCGACGTGGCCGACAAGACCTATATTGACTTCGGGAGTGGTTTTTTGTTTCACGATTATATACTTTATATGGGTATCTGTGAAAGAAATCTTCTTCGAATGGGTGAAAAGATTACTGTTCTGGATTGACAAAAAATATGAAGAAGAGGTAAAAGGGATGAAACCATATATCGCTAGTATGGAATCTACTAACCCAGCTAACATCGCAGTGATTTGTGGGAGTCGAAGGGAGCCATCTAGAGTTAGGGCGTTGATGGAGTATGTGGGGGAAGTGTTAGAAAGTAAAAATTTACAATATGAGAATATAGATCTAGGGAGTATAGAACTGCCAGTTTTCAGGAGTAAAGATCAAAATGAATGGAATGATTTGACTAAGGAGACTGTAAAGAAGTATCTTGATGCAGATATTTATTTCATTGGTTCTCCGGTGTATTTTTTAGGAATTTCAGGGGCACTTAAGAATCTTATTGATCACACACCATGGCAAGAATTCAAAAAGAAAAAAAGAGTTGCAGGTATTGTGATGTCTGGACGGAATAGACAACATAATTTAGTAATTGATTCTCAATTGAGGCCAATTTTTGTATATCTAGGGGTAGAAGTTGCTAATACGAGCGTCTTCGCGGTAGAGCCTGATTTTGGGGGCGAGGGTTTTGACTTGGAGAATCCGGAGGTGAAAAGTAGAGTAGAAGGGATGGTACAAGAAACAATTGGTTTATGGGAAAGAATGGCAAGAAATGACAAATAAAAGTGATCAAGGTGCTAAATGGGATGAAAGATACTTGTCGGGAGAGTATCGTCCGAGGAGTGAAGCGTCTTCTCTAATAAAGATAGCAGTAGAAGGGACAGAAGGGATCGGGAAACGTTGTTTGGAAGTGGCTTGTGGAAATGGGAGGAATGCCGTGTATTTAGCAGAGAGGGGTTACGAGGTGGATGCAATAGATGTTTCTACTATTGCTTTGTCAAGGGCAAAGGAGCGAGGGGAAAATGCGGGAGTAAATGTTAATTGGATATTGGCAGATATTGAGGAATTTGAGTTCGTCGAGGAGGAATATGATGTGATCATAGTTGACTTCTTTTTTTGTGAAAAGGATATGATTCAAACAATTAAGAAATCACTGAAACCGGGGGGGATGATCATATATGAGCATCACATTAGAACAGAAGATCGAATGGAAAGGGGGCCAAGTAAAGATAAATATCGATTTAAATCAAACGAGCTGCTGAACCATTTCAGAGAACTAACAGTCTTATATTATAAGGAGGGAATTCGAAGAGTGGAAAGGGGATCGATGGCGGTGGCGTCGCTTGTTGCACGGAAAACTAAAGAGGAATCCCAAAAATATCCTGATGAGATCGGAGGATCGATGTCGCAGAAGTGATAAACGAATGAAGATACTAATATAGTCAAAGATGAGCTCCAAAAAAGAGAAAATTACTGCTGCAGAAGCCATTCTTCGTTCATTGTCTCTCCAGGGTGTAGAGTATTTATTTGCCAATTATGGTACGGATCATACTCCATTGATAGAAGCGGCTGCAAAGATCAGAAGAGAGGATGGAAAGATGCCAGAAGTTGTTGTTTGCCCCCATGAATTTGTTGCACTTAGTGCTGCGCATGGATATGCTGCTGCGACTGGGAAACCTCAGGCAGTTTTGGTTCATGTGGATGTAGGAACTCAAAATCTAGGTGCAGCAATGCATAATGCCCACCGGTCGAATATCCCAGTGGTAATAATATCGGGGTTGGCCCCAGTAACCGACATGGGTCATGTTGGGTCAAGGGATCATGTGGTACACTACCTACAGGATACTTTTCAACAATCAGATATCGTGAGGGAGTACTGCAGGTGGGTGACAGAATATAGACCCCCTGCGAATCCAGTTTCTATGATCAGACGTGCGGTTTCGTTATCCAAAGGACCTCCAGCAGGTCCAGTCTATTTGACAGCTGCAAGAGAAGCATTAGAAGTAAAATGTTCATTGGATTCCAAAGGTCCAATTTCAATTAGAACGACGGGTGCGGACGAAAAGGCGGTTAAAGATATTTCTTTGCTTGTTGAATCGGCGGAGCGTCCGGTGATAATTACCAGTCGAATGGGAAAGCCTCCCGTAAATGAAAACGTTTCTGCGTTGATAGAATTTGTTGAAGTTTCAGGGGCAGGGGTAGTTGAGCATGCGCCATGTGTATTGAATTTTCCACGAAATCATCCGCAACATGTGGGTTTCGTTCCAGGTAATGTATTTGATCATGCTGATTTAATAATATTAGCCGAGACAGATGTACCATGGGTCCCCTCTATTTCAGCCCCTGCGGAAAATATTCCAATAATTCAAATTGAAAATAATCCACTGAAGCATACATACCCACATTGGGATTTTGATGTAGACATGGTGATAGCGGCAGATCCCATTAAGACACTAAAATTAGTATCTGAAAAGTTAGACCCAATAGATGGTGAAAGTGGACGTCTGTTTTGGGAAAATTTCAGTGCGGAAAAAAGAGAAAACCTAAAAGTAAGTGTTAATAAACAAATTAAGGATAACAAATTAAATTCTGCAACTATTTCTGCAGTCATAAATCGGGTAAAGGATAAAAATGCGATGGTGGTAACTGATGCGACCACTAGCACAGGAGGGATACTAAATAATTTAGAGTTGGTCGATCCGGGGAGTTATATTGCAAAATATGGAGCTGGGCTTGGGTTTGCAGGGGGAGCTGCAGTGGGGGCTAAGATGGCATTTCCAGATAGAGAAACTTGGTGTTTGGTAGGAGATGGTGCATATCTTTTCACACATCCTTCAGTTACGGCGTGGCTATCCG
The DNA here is from genome assembly GCA_022450005.1 of Halobacteriales archaeon. Classification (GTDB taxonomy): domain Archaea; phylum Halobacteriota; class Halobacteria; order Halobacteriales; family Hikarchaeaceae; genus Hikarchaeum. The sequence goes on along the minus strand of JAKURE010000004.1, from coordinate 40,711 downwards.
CAGAGAGGAAAGTGCCTACCCTGACAGTGGTGTATGATAATGAAGGATGGAATGCGGTTAGAGGTTCAACTAAGAGGACTCATCCCGAAGGGATAGCTGTTCAAGATGGGATTCCAGAGAGTAGATTTAATCACCCGATTGACTTTACAGCCCCGTCGCAAATTGTGGGTAGTCACACTGAATCGGTTGTTGAATTAGATCGGTTGGAAGCTGCACTGAGGGGAGCAATAGAAGCGACTGAGAATGGGAAACCTGCGGTGATACATGTTAAATTTTCAGATTGATATAGAAATAGTATATTGTATCCAAGAAATGGCCAATCTTCCTGGATGACTGAATCGACTTATATTTGGTATTTCAAGATCCAATAGATCGGTATGGCAATAGGTGGAAAGACCATTTTTGATACGGATGCCCACTACGTAGAGACGTTGTATGATATAGTGGATTATATTGATGATGATGACCCGTGGAAATTAAAATTTGAGTATGGGAGTACAGCCAACAGGAGCGTTCCCATATCATTTTGGCCGAGCCTATCGAGACCAGATGGATTTAATTATCCTAGTATTAAGAGGCGGGATGTGGATTTCAATACAAAGGAGGGAGTTGTGCAGCTAATGGAAGAAATGTCATTTGACAAAATATTGTTATTGTCTGAACAAATTCTCACATTTGCTATGTTAGAGGAAGACAAGCGCCAGACGAAATTTGCGGAGGCATATATACAGTACATGCTTGATAAAATAGCGGATGCGGATGAGGGCATGTATATGTCAATTCCAGTCCCATATAATGATCCGGTGAAGGCCGCAGAACTCATAGATGACTACGCTAGTGAAAAAGCAATTATTGGTGCTTGTGTGCTAACAGCGCGGATTGAACCTCCAATGGGACACAGGAAATACGATCCGATCTACGATGCGTGTCAACGTGCAGATTTGCCTGTGTTGTACCACGGTGGAAGTGCGACTCTAGATAACTTTGGGTGGTTATCGGGTTTTACAACAATAATGGAGACGCATGCACTAGGATTTTTATTTGACAATATGACAACTATCGCGAACGTTGTTTCCCAAGGAGTTCCTGAGAAGTTCCCTAAACTAGATTTTGTATTTCAAGAAACTGGTTTGTTTTGGATACCAATGATGATGTATCGGATGGACATGGAATATCTTAGAATGCAAGATGAGGCTGTCTTAATGAGAAAACGCCCTTCAGAATATATGAAAGAATTTTATTATGGAACTCAACCGATGGAAATAGTTCCAGATAAGAAATATCTACAATATGTTATCGAAATGATTGGGGGTCCGGATCGTCTTATGTATGCGTCGGATTATCCTCACGAAGATTTTGATGATCCAAGTGCGATAAATGAACTGGCGTTTTTAACAGAGGAGGAAAAGGAGGGGATACTAGGGAAAAATGCAGAGGAGGTCTTTGGAGTATGATTGAGGTTTGTAAAGTAGAAGAAGTAGAGCACGGAGAGGGTAAAGTGGTTAAAGTGAAAGGTGTCGAAGTGGGGATATTTAACATAGATGGGGAATTTTATGCACTGCTTAACTCTTGTTGCCATCAAAGGGGCCCGGTGTGTACAGGAGATATAAGAAAAAGAGTAGGAGGAGACGTCCCTCCTCTTGGAAAACTTCCAGAGGAATATTTCACAGAGGATTATGTAGTAATATGTCCTTGGCATGGATGGGCATATGATATTAAAACCGGGGAGCATGCAGGGGATCCAGATATAAGGATTCCAACATACAAAATCGTGGTTGAAGAGCAAACAGTATATCTAGATGTGTGAGCACAAAGCAAAGAAATAGGTATACAAGTCGTCAAATAGTTAGACATGGGAAAAGTTAGTTATGGATTATTGTTACCACATTTTGGAGAGCATGCGTCTGCTTCGTCGCTGATAGAAGGGGCAAAAAGAGCAGAAGAACTAGAATTTGATTCTGTGTGGGTTAGAGATCATTTCTTACGGTTTCATGGGCATGGGTTTGAAGGATCAAGTGCCACAATGGTGGAACCTTTTGTTGTATTAGCAGGGTTGGCAGCTGCAACTAAAAAATTAAAATTGGGAACTGCCGTTGCAGTTCCGTGGAGACATCCATTGTATATGGCACATTTATTTGCTAGTTTGGATTGGTTATCTGAAGGGAGAGTTATTGCAGGAATGGGAGCAGGTGCGACATTGTTTAAAGATGAATTCGAGCTAGTAGGATTGGGTTTAGATGATAGAGTTGATGCTGTGAGAGAAGCGGTTGAAATTATGAGATTGGCATGGGGAAATGATGAAATAACCTATGATGGAAGATTGTTTCCAGTAGAAGGATTGGGAATTGCCCCAAGACCAAAGAGGGAGATACCTATTTGGTATGGGGGGTCCACACCGGCATCTGCGAGAAGGGCGGTTGAATATTGTGACGGGTGGTTTCCGGGGAGAATCACCATTCCTACATTTAGAGTGAGAATGCGCCAATTGAGAGAATTATCAGAAGAGAGTGGAAAGGATATGCCAACGGTAGGGGTGGTTCCTCCTACCAGTCCAGATACGACACGTGAGAAGGCTTTAGAGCCCGTGAATGTAGAAGGGTTGCTAAATGCTGCAAATAATCAGAGATGGTGGCTCAAACCAAAATCAGGAAAATTCGAGAATCTAGAGGACTTGGAAGGGGTAATTATGGCAGGAACACCAGAAGACATTGCGCAAGAGGTGGGAAAATTTATTGAAGCTGGAGTTGATCATATTGTCTTTGACCTTCGTTTTAGATTGCACGATTATGATTATTGTATGGATTTGATAGGGGAAGAAGTTCTCCCGCTGCTTAAGTAGGCATATACAAGTATAAGACTCGAGAAGGTCTTTTTCACGATATGCAATTTTATGTAGAACGTGATGTGCCGATGCCCATGAGAGATGGGGTTATTCTTAGAGCAGATATCTATCGACCTAGTGAAGATGGAGAATACCCAGCGCTGCTAACACGCATTCCATACAATAAATCTAGTGCTCAGTCCACAGGGGCCCCGATGGTAAATCCCATCCAAGGACCAGAGCGCGGTTATGTAATTGTTGTTCAAGATACCAGGGGGAGATTTACATCAGATGGAGAATTTGTTCCGTTTTATACCGAAGCTGATGATGGGTATGATTCGGTTGAGTGGGTTGCCAAACAAGAATGGGGTAATGGGAAAGTAGGGAGATATGGAAATTCATATCTCGGCGTTACTGTCAGGCAGGCTGTTGTTTCAAATCCACCTCATTTGGAAGCCGCTGTTGCATATCTAACAGGGGCTAATTATCATCAAGGTTGGACATACACAGGTGGAGCATTTGAATTGGGATTTAACCACAGATGGGCAATAAAATTAGCTTTAGGGGCTGTGTCAGGGTTGGAGGAAAGTAAGAGAGAAATAGCAAAAAAACATCTGACCTATGCGGCCGCTCATTTGCAAGAAAGTATGTCTTATTTGCCACACAGAAAGGCTCCAGGATTGGAAAGAGAATTAGTGAGTTACTATCAAGATTGGTTGGATCATCCAACCTATGATGAGTATTGGAAATCTATTGATGCAACGCAGAAAGCATCTGCCGTATCCGCCCCAACTTTGGATATAACAGGGTGGCAAGATCTCTTTTCTAGAGGTCATATGGATATGTACAACGCTTTGCAAGAAAGTGGAAAGGATATTCCGAAAAATGAACAAAGATTGTTAATTGGACCATGGGCCCATGAATCATATATGGGATATGCGAATGATAGGGTCGGGGATAAAGTATTTGGACCTATAGCGTCCAGCGCTGCAGGTTTTGTTGGACCATTTATATTTTCGTGGTTCGACGCGTGGTTGAAAGGAGAAACTGAGAAACTCAAAGAACTGCCTCTTGTTCGTTATTTTGATATAGGGTCTAGAGAGTGGACCAACGCGGATGCGTGGCCTCCGGAGGGCAGAGATGTTAAATATTATTTGCATAGTGCGGGACAGGCAAATACGAGGTTTGGGAATGGGACATTGTTGTTGGATACCCCAGATATACAATGTCCAGATAGTTACCAGTATGATCCACTTGATCCAGTTCCAACCATGGGTGGTCGAATTCAAATGCCGGAGGTGCAAGAGGCAGGGGTAAAAGATCAGTCGGTGATTGAAGAAAGAGAAGATGTGTTAGTATACACAACACCTCGTTTGGATAGGGCGGTTACGATAGCAGGTCCTGTTGAGGCAAAGTTATTCATATCAAGTTCAGCAGTGGACACGGATTTCACAGCTAAACTAGTAGACGTGGAACCAAATGGATACTGTGGAAATGTTACAGAGGGTATTTTGAGAGCTAGATATAGAGATTCAATGGAAGAAGCTACATTCATGCAACCAGGAGATGTGTATGAGATCTCTGTAGATTTGTGGCATGTTGCCCATACATTTAAGCCAGGTCATAGAATTAGATTGGAAATTTCTTCGAGTAGTTTCCCAAGATGGGATAGGAATTCAAATACTGAAATTCACCCATGTGATGCAGCAATGGGAGATATGCAGATTGCCACCAATACTATCTATCATGAATCAGATAAGGAATCGTTTTTGTCTCTTCATGTGGTGGAGTAAAATTAAAGCGGTGAACTATGATTTTTCGTGGATTGAAAACCCATGGTCTATGAGAGAGGGGAGAATTTTTTGAGGGGAGAGTGGTAGCTCTCTGAAACGAACACCTGTGGCATCACGAATAGCATTTGCTATCGCGGCGGGGAATGGTAATAATGCACCTTCTCCAGCTCCTCTTTGCCCATGGGAAGTGGCAGGATCGGGAGATTCAATTTTATGCATTTTAGTTAGCAAGGGGACGTCAATGGTAGTTGGAAGGTGGTAGTCAACTAGAGTTCCATTGTGGGGATGTCCATGGGAATCATACGTAAAGTTCTCGAGAAAAACGTCCCCTGCTGCGTGGCCGATACACCCTTGAATTTGTCCCTCGACTAAAAGGGGGTTAATTACACAACCCAAGTCCTCTGCAACACATATATCGAGTATGTCAATATCCCCAGTACCTAGGTCTACATCTACAATTACTCCGACAGCAGAATGGGTGTAAGTATGAGAAACGTTCCCCAACCTGGTTTTAGGATCTACGGTTTGTGCTTCTAAACTTTCGAAAGTTGCATGCCCTATCAGGGACACCCCAGTTTCATTTTGATTTAATTTAGTAGAGGGATCGTCGAATCTAGCGCGGCGAGCGAATTCTGTGAATTCCATCCCATTGTCAGGGTTGGATGCATCGAAGATCCTATCAGAAGAAAGGGTTACATATTTAGATTCTATTTGTAAGAAATTAGATGCGATTTTGATAATTTTTTCTCGAAGATTTTCTGCGGCTTTTGCAGTTGCACTTCCAATGAATACAGTGCCTCTATCGGCGCCTACTCCGTGGCCATCTGCAATTGTATCTGTGTTTCCAGTTATAACTTTTATTCTCTTTTGAGAAATTCCCAAAATTTCTGATGTTATTTGAGCAAGACCAGTCTCGGTGCCCTGACCAACGCTGATAACGTCGGAGTATATGTAAACCGTGCCTTTGTTATTGACCTCAACTGTGGCTTTAGAGAAATCAGAGTTCGCACCTTTTTTTCCATTTCGTTTGACAGAAACGGCTAGTCCTATACCTCGAAGTTTATTGTTTGAAGGAGGAGCGGATGGTAGAGAAAGTGAATCTCTTACTGCAGTAATACAAGAAGGTAAATCCGTGTTTCTCCATTTAATGCCAGTTGCCGTTGTAACTGGCATTTGGTCTTTCGTGGCTATATTTTGCAATCTCAAATCGATGGGATCTCTATTGAGTTTTCTAGAGATTGCATCAACTAGTTGTTCTCTGACGAAAGTATATTGAGAATCGCCGAACCCCCTAACAGCCCCAGAGGGTACCACATTTGTATAGACAACTTTTCCAGATATGTTTTGATGTTCGATTAGATACGGACAGGCTGCAAGGAGTCCGGGTGTTTCGGAGGTGTGGATGCCGTATGAAGCGTATGCTCCAGTGTTTTGAATCATGTCGACCGTGAGTGATATAAAATTACCATTTTTATCTGCGGTTAAGCACGCATTAAAATGTTCTTCTGGCCGACCTCTTCCTGTCTGTAATTCTTCTAATCGATCGAGGATTATCTTTACAGGTTTACGGGTGGCGAGTGTAAGTGCAGAGGCACAAATTTCATGAGAAAGTAATTCTGCTTTAGTACCAAAAGAACCCCCAATGTCAGGTACATTCCAGGTGATAAATCCGGGTTCAAACCCAAATATAGTTTCTAAATTAGTCACCATCGAATGGGGTTTTTGATTGGGAGAATGAATAGCAAGCTCCCTTCCGGGTGTGTAGCTAGCTATGACTCCATGGGGCTCGAGTGCAGATGGACTAGTTCGGTTGGTTTTGAAGGATCCGGATGCAGAAACATGAGGAGATTTTAGAGCCGCCGGGACATCCCCGGTTTTAATTGAAAAGGAATGTAATAAATTTCCTTTGACTGAAGAGCTAGGATCCTCATCTAGGCGGGGATGTAGCAGCGGAGATGTAGATGAAAGAGCGTCTTCGACGCTAGTGACTGAGGGTAGGAGATCGTAGGTGATATTAACGGCTTCAGATGCTTCGAGGGCTGTATGAGCGTCTTGGGCTAGAACTATAGCAACTTCATCACCTACATAACGAGCTCGATCGATAGCAAGGGGTTCTTCATCGAGGATATCATGCCCAAAATGATTAGAGCTTAGATAAGGTGATAGATCCTTCCAAGTCCAAACTAATTCAACTCCGGGGATAGAAAGGGCATGCGAAGTATCTATTGAAACGATTTTTGCGTGTGGATGTGGGCAACGGACGAAACGTGCATGGAGCATTCCGGGAAACGCCATATCATCGACGAAAGTACCAGATCCAGTGACAAAAATTTCCCCTAATTTTGAAGGAATCCGAGATCCTATCGAATTTGTCATAGGGGGGGTGTTTCTAATTAAGAATAGAGAGGGAATGTGTGGGGTGAATCATCATAGAAATTTGTCAAAGATAGCTTTTGCTACACTTTTTCCTATGTTTCCTCCGTAGTCCGCCAAGAAAACATTGAAGATTCCAATGTAAAGGAGCCAAATGAGTAAGACATTTACAAACATGACCCCGGGGCCGGGGTATCCCCAGCCACCATATCCAGCGATTCCGCTGACGCGGAAGATGAAAAGGGGAAGGAGTACGAGGAGATCTATTAGTAACATAACTATAGCGAATAAGATTTGTTGTGTGTAACGGTGCATGAATTTTACCTGACCCCCATACGACGTGCTAGTGCATAAAACTACAGGAAATGAAAAGGGGGTTATTTAGATAGATTGAGAAGTGCTACGCGTTCGAGGACTAATGATTCTATATCAGTAGAGGAAACTTCGAGTTCTTGTTTGGTTATGTCGAAAAAAGTACAAAGTAATTCGAGATTTTTAGTGGGATTTATCACATCAGAGGGTAGAATTAATTCCTGTAGTAGATCGGAAGAATTAGTCTCGTTTTCCCCGTAAATAGCTATGACTACATCGGTGGTTTTGGGGCTGATACACATCTCCATCGCACGATTTATTTGACGCCTTCCAGAAGCGTATAAAAGAAGCTCTATTGCAGGATTTTTTGCGATGGAATCCCCACGTTCAAATGCCCTTTTAGAATATTCTGTTGCTAGAATTAGATGGGATTTCCCAGCTATATACCGCGCATCGAATGATTGAATAACACATTCTTGCTCGGTGGCTATTCCGGTGAGGTTTTCGAGAAAAGAAGAGGTATCTGTGTCGACTAGGTGTCCTTCGATGAGAATCATTTAAAATCTCCTAAATTCGCTTGATCTTCATCTTCCCGGTTGGATGTTTTTTTGTGTGTTATAGAAGAAAATGGTCGGTTGGGAGAAATATCCTCCAACGAAGAGTCAGTTCGCCCTGCGTTTTGGAGGATTTGTTCGGTGGTGAGTTTTCTTCCAGAAAGGGCAGTGAGAATAAGTTGTTTGTCTTCTGTGCGTAGATCGGATCGGGTGTGGATTCCATGGTTAAACAATTGCCTGGCCCGAATTCTTCCCACACCTTGGACTGCAACTAATTCGAGTAATTCTTCTTTTACACCATATTTTACCCGTCTTTGGAGATTTCGGATGGTGGAAGTGGATTGTAGATCTAAAGAGAGGGCAAGTCTTTCTGCTGCGCGTAGTAGCCAATCTGCGGTATCTATTTTAGCACGTATGTCCCCGGGTCCCATTCGATAGTGTTTGGTAATTGTTTCTTCATCCGTTTCTTGAGTCCAGTCTTCTATCATTTTTGCTGTTTTAAGAGCGGAAAGCCAATCTTCCCAATGGGGATCAAATTCAGAGGGAGAAGACCCTAAAAAGTCTGATTGAGATTCGTATGCCAATTGGTAATAAAATTCTCGGTCTCCAGATTTGAGGTATAAAGGGTAAGTATCGGGGGTACGACTGATGAGATGGAATAGACCTAAGGGGCTAGGATTTTCAGAAGTTTTTAGTCCATAGATTATCTCGGCTGCAGACATTGGATCGAGGTAAATTCGAGAAACTTCTTCCCCTATCTTTGTAGCGGAGAGATCGCCATCAACCATAGTTAGAAATCCATTGACCTCTAAATATTCAAGCACAGAATGTGTAACAAATTTTAATCTTCTTGTATCGGTGGTTTGTGTCGCGTAGAGAGTTCCATCTAAAAAGTCTAGGAGTCCTTCCGTAGTGGTAGCAAATCCAGTAGCTATAGCAGATAAAATATGAGTTCTTAAAGCAGGTTCTACAGCTAACTTTGATTCGATGGACTCGGGTTCTGCTCCAATATATCGGTCGAAAAGTTCATTGAATTCGTCGGGTGTCGAAGCCAACAGTATTGCTTCCCCATAAGGATCTAAGTTGGGTCGGCCAGCCCGACCAAACATTTGATGCATTTCTATGACGGAGAGTGGCTCCATACCTCCACGGAAAGAATTATATCTACGCCAATCTCGAACTATGACACGTCTACTAGGTGTGTTGACACCGGCTGCCAAAGTGGGAGTGGCACATACCACTTTTATTGTACGTTCTCGAAAAGACTTTTCAACCAATCTGCGATGATTATTTACCAATCCAGCGTGGTGAAATGCAGATCCCATTTCAATGGAATTGGCCAATGTGTTCGCCAATTGGGTTTCGCCTTCATCCCGGACTTGGTTTGCTAGTTCAATTAAATTTGGTTTGGTTTCGTTGGTAAAACCATCAGTTACACTAGCTATTTTTTTTGCTGCAGATTCTGCATTTCTGCGAGAACTTACAAAAACTAGAGCAGATCCATCTTCTTGCAAGACATCGTGAATTATGTCCTCAACCGGGTTGGATTTTTTAGGAATGTCACGAATAGTTCCATCGTCGAAATGAATGGAAGTGTCATGGTAAACACCAGTTCGCAGAGAGATAGGTCTCCATGTTGATGTAATCAAGGTTGCGTCGAGCCAAGTTGCGATTTGATCGGCATTCCCGACAGTGGCAGATAGGCCAACTATTTGTATATTGGGATTTATATGAATCAGTTTTGCCAAAGTCATTTCTAGGGTTGGCCCTCTAGAAGCATCGTCTAAGAGATGAATTTCGTCTGCGACAACACAAGTTAAATCGGAAATCCAAGGGGCAAAATTTCGAATTAAAGAGTCTACTTTTTCAGAAGTTGCAACGATAATATCCTTGGTTGATAGCCAATCGTCGGTGCTTTCATAATCTCCGGTTGAACTTCCTACAGATATGTCAATGGAATCGAATCTATCGAATTCTTGTTTTTTTTCGTTGGCTAGGGCTCGCAAGGGGACTATGTAGAGTGCCTTTCCTCCACGGGCTATTGTCGAAAGCATTGCTAACTCGGCTATGAAAGTTTTCCCACTGGCTGTGGGGACACTGGCTACTACACTTTTTCCTTGAGTAATTCCTGCTTCGACAGCTATTATTTGGGGAGGGTAGAGTGTGTGTACTCCGCTAGATTTGAGCAGATCTATTGCATTATTAGGCAGATCGGATAGGTCATCTACATTCACGTCTGTTGATAATAAGAAGTTAGCAGAAGTAATGAGTATGGTGGATAGAATTTTTTGATATTAGTTGCTAAATCTCGGTATACATAAGACAAACTAAGACGAAGGGGTAAATATGAAAATAGAATTTGATAGATATACCTGCACAGGGATGTTTCAATGTGTTTATGAATGGGAAGGGTTTCAGAAAAATCTCAAACGGGGGAAAGCTGATTTAAGAGATTCAATAGAAGAAGGAGAAGACATATTCATAATGGAAGTTCCAGAGGGAGAAGAATTTGAGGCGGAAATGGCTGCACGGGTATGTCCGGTTGATGCAATAAAATTATATGATGATGCAGGAAATAGGGTTGTATGAGGAATTCGATCGAATTATTTTAAAAGGGCGTATTCAGAAGCTAATTTTTCTGCTGATTTTTTGAGAGCATCTTCCTCCGTGGGAGAAAGATTCCATTCAAGAATTTCCTTCATTCCCGTGGGGCAAAGGTGGATGGGAACACCAAGGCTAACATCGGATAAACCATACTCTCCGTCGAGTACCACGGAACAAGGATAGGTCTGATTATTGCTTTCTAGGATGGAAGCTACCATGTGGTATAATCCTGCTGAGGGCCCCCATTGGGTAGCTTTTTTCTGTTCAATTACGCGCATTGCAGATTCTTTTAAGCTAGAGAGAATGGATTCTTTTTCATCGGTTGAAAATGAAGGGGTAGTGTTTCCAGGGAGTTTGATTTGAGAAAAAATAGGCACTTGAGAATCACCATGTTCACCTAAAATTGTTGCGTCGATGTCAGTGACAGGGAGAGAAAGTTTTTTAGAAAGTGTGTAACGGAATCGTGCAGAATCGAGAATACCACCAAACCCTAGTACGCTTTCCCGGGGGCGGTCACCCGATTCGAATACATGTCGATTGAGTAAATCTACAGGATTGGTTGTTATAATCGATATAAAATTGTCGTTGTATTCTAAAAGGGAATTAATAATAGAATCCAAAATAGCAATATTATCAGCGGCTAGGTCGATTCTAGTTTGTCCAGGTTGTCTTGGTTTTCCGGCGGTGATAACTATGATATCGGAATTTTCTGTGTCTGAATAGTCCCCACAAGAGACATTGGTGTCAGAATGATAGGCAAGGGCGTGGTTTGTGTCCTCTGCTTGTCCAACCGTGAAAGAGTATTTCGAGGGAATATCGACGTATATTATTTCATCTGCTATGGCTTGAACTGCTAAATGATATCCAAATGAAGAGCCTACCGTTCCTGCTGCTCCGATAATAGAAATTTTTGACATTATCAGAAACAACTCAGTCGAATATTTAAAGTGCTTCGAAAAGGGACGGGAGAATAACTGGCTCTTCGGAGGATTTTTGTGCCGATGGATTTTTAGAGATATCAATGGCAAAAATTGATAAAGAAGCGGAAAGGGAAAAACTTCGTTTGCAATTTGAAAAGGAAGCCAAAAGCAGGGAATCGGCGCGGGTGATGAGTGCTCTCTTGTTGCAAGGTGCAACTATGACTAGAAAACACTGTAAAACATGTGGAGATCCTATTTTTCGTCAGGAGGGGGAAGAATTTTGCCCAAGTTGCAAAAACGGAGAACAAGTCACAACTGGAAAAAATGTAGATACTCAAGAGGGTCAAGTTGAACGAGAGGGAAGAGGAGAACACCTGACCGGGGTTCGTTCTGCGATACTAGATACGATAGAAGACCTCACAAAAAAGGTAGAACAAGAAGAAGATATACAGAAGATGAAAGAATACTTAAGTGCGATAAAAGAAGCCACTGAAGTTCTTCAGGCTATGGATGAAATTAGTGATTGAAACTAATAAAGGGACATATTGCAATAGATATCTGTTGTCCACTATTAGAAATTTTATAATAGATCGCAAAAGTTGGCCTACAAGATCTTGATCCCGTCACTACCTCGTTTGGAGTAGTGTATATTCGGGCTATGCGATCAATGAGGCATAGAGGCAAATGGCTGTCAGAATGCTTAACACGGCAATTGGAATTGGTGGGATTCCATCACTGAAACCACGGAGTTTTGCAGAAATGACAGTAGCCGCTATAACTATTGCCCCAATTGCAGTTGCCAGAAGGATAGATTTCAGCGCATCGCCGCTCGTTATCGTCAAACTACAGTAGAGATTGATAATACCAATGGCCATGAGACTGCCTCCGAGTGGGAGCCTCAGGCCGGCAAGCGGTTTAACGGCTGATTTGACAACCTTACCCATTATTCTCTCGTTGAAGCCGACTGGATCGATATTCATTACTATTCCGATAATGACGCAGACTGCGCCTACTATTTGCATGGCTATTACAGTTACCATGAAAGATAGTGGGTCTGGTTGGGCATATGTGTAGCGGCGACTCAAATACAACCCATGGTAAATGGTCGAAATGTTACGGAGAATAAGAAGAAGAAGTGATTTTCTTAATACGTTCTGCTGTTATTTTTCCAACTCCTTTTACTTGTTGGAGTTGGTCTTCGCTAGCTGACATAATAGCTTCGACAGTGCCGAAGTGAGATAACAATAGTTGGGCGGTTATCGGGCCTATTTCTGCCATTGAAGAAACTACATATTCTTGTTGTTCGGAGAGGGTTTTTTGGGATTTTGACCCGTGAATCTGTATAGATCTCCCTGTGGAAATTTGTTCTCTGCGTGCGATTAGTTCAAGCATTTGTGCAGTGTCGTCTTCGTCGGATGTTCTTAATACACTAGCTCCGAAATTTATTGCGAGGGAGGCCAGAGCCCCTCTGATTGCGTTGGGATGTATATTTCGTTTAGAGTATAAAGATCCCTCCCCTTCTATGATAACGAGTGGGCGGGAGTAGTTTTGAGATAGGTTTTTCACTTGATCAAATAAGGATCGGTCGGCCCCAACAAGTGTATCTAGGAAATCATCGATTGTTTTTCGTTCGACTGCAACACGGTCAGAGAGTATATAGTCCCCCACTGAGAGGGTTTCTAGCTTAATTTGTATATTTTCGTTGGAAGCTAATTGTTTGGTTATTGAAGAGTTTAGCTCCCTTTGATCGATGATGATTTCGATATCAGATGGGGCATCGGTGGTAGCAAAATCTGTGAGCGTTGGTTGGGGATGAAGAGGGGGATTTATGGGGGGCAATTTGGTGTCTAATTTTGCAATGGAAGATCTTAAAGACCTCAGTTCGTTGTGCATTTGTTGTTCTCTTTTTCGAGAAATCCAAAAATAAGTTTCATCACGAGTGTCGTTTGCTATAATAACAATTACTTTTCCGCGAGTCCCTCTCCCAGTTCTACCTCGGCGTTGTATGGTCCGAATTGCTGTGGGGACAGGTTCAAAGAAAATGACTAGATCTACGTCAGGAATATCTAGGCCCTCTTCGGCGACGGAAGTTGAAACTAAAACGTTGAAATCCCCGTTCTTAAATTTAGAGATTGTTTCGTGTTGCTGTTTTTGTGTCATTCCAGTGGATCCGTCCCTAGTAGTTTGCCCAACAAATCGTTCTGTCAAAAAAACGGGGGATAAAAATTCAGTGAGGGAATCTGCAGTATCTCGTGATTCGGTGAAAACAATAACACGTACACCGCCGGAAATTCCGAGTTCCTCTGCGATTAGGACACGGGTAGTTTCAAATTTTGGGTGAAGTCCTTGATGTTTTTTTGATAGGTGTTTTGCTTGTTGAGTTAATGGGTCGGATATAAATCTTTGAGCTGCTTTCGAAGCCCCAGATGTTCGGGATGCATTCTTTTGACGTTCAAGGTATTGGTTTAATGCATCTACACTTTGGGTTTCTACGTAGTTGATTCCGACTTTTATTTTTCTAAGTTCTGCATGGAGAGAAAGGGCTTCGTAACCATCTCCATTCCCTGCGTCGATTTGAGATTGAATTTGGGATCTAAGTTTTCGGAGATCGCTCTCGGATAAACTATTTGAAGAAGGGACTGAAATTCCGATAGCTTTCATTCGAGAGAGACGTTTTTTCAGTAGGCTACGGAGTAAGTTTCTAATTTCTATTGCCTCCGAAGATAGGTTCACTCGGACCCATTCAATATTGGTTTTTCCAGCAAAAGGAGCAACTTCGGGGTCCTCTTCTGTGAGTATCTCAGTTTTTGAAAGGGAGAGATTATTGCAAACGGCGAGAATGGACTCAACATCATTTCCAGGAGATGCAGAAAGACCAGTGGAAAGAGGATTTGATGCATCGGAAACATATCGTTCTGAAATATAAGTGTAGGCATAGTTTCCAGTTGCTCTATGGCATTCATCGAAGGTGCAGTGAACTACATCTTTGAGTGAAATTCTCCCGCTGATTAGATCGTTTTGGATAACCTGGGGAGTTGATACGATAACAGTGGCGTGCTCCCACAACTCACTGCGTTGTTTAGGGGGTATTTCTCCAGTGAAAGATACAATATCAGATGTAGATAAATTCAGCCAGTTTCGGTAATCGTTTGTATGTTGATTTACGAGTGGTTTTGTGGGGGCAAGGAGCAAAGATTTTCCTCCATTTTGATTTAGTCGATGGGCAGTTACTAATAGACTAATTGCAGTTTTTCCGAGACCGGTTGGTAAGCAAACCAGAGTATTTTCAGAAAGTGATTTTTCGGCGAGTTTTAATTGATACGGTCTCGATTCGAGAGTGCCCGGACGTATGAGTGGGTGTTGAACACTAACTGAATTCTCTTCTTGCATCACCAATTCAATTTGTAAATTCGAAACCTGTGGTGTTAAGGTATTCGTTGGGATTATTTAAGATCAGAAAAGATAGAAGATCCATTTCGAAGACTTTCCAATATTGTAGACAGAGAATCAACATCGATCCTTATTTGCATCGCTGAATTTCGTTCTCTAAGGGTCACGGTTTGGTCTTCAAAATATTGGTGATCAACGGTGACACAAAAAGGAGTTCCAACCTCATCTTGGCGGCGGTAACGTTTTCCGATACTACCGGACTCGTCGTAAAGGACAGAGAGGCCACTTGTACGGAGATTGGAAGCTATATCTTGTGAGACCGTATCTAAATCATCGCGGGTTAGTAGTGGGAATACGCCCACAAAAATTGGGGAGATTGAAGAGGGGAGAGAAAGTAAGGATCGTACCTCACCATCTATCGTATCTTCATGGAAAGTGTGGGCAAGTATAGAGTAGATAATTCTATCAATGCCAAATGATGGTTCTATCACATGAGGTAGTATGCGTTCACCGGTCACGGTGATTTTTTCTGTTGTAGGATGAAGATATTCTGAAGGAATGGAATGTGTAGTTCCATCGATTTCTACAGATAATTCAGGGGAATCAAAAATAGTGGAATCTTCCGATGCCATTTCATCTATTTTAGATAGTATTTCGGGGGTTAATTTTCCGAAAGTTGGTCCGAAGTAACCCATGTCTGGGTTTAGATTAGTTTGTAGTTTCTCCTGGGGTTCATCGAGAGGAATAAACATCGTAAAATCAGCTGATGAATGGGTGTTGTGTTTAGAAAGGTCATAATTTCCACGATGTGCGAATCCAGTTATTTCGATCCAATCCCCATCAATTTCTACTTCAGCATCCCAACAGTCTGATGCATAATGTGCTAATTCACTGGGCATATGCTGTCGGTACCGGAATCGAGTGAGGTCAATGCCAATGGAATCATACCAATTGGTAGAGAGTTCTAAATAATAGGCTAGCCATCGATTTTCAATTATGTTTTGATCTATTGCTTCGATGGGTGTTACAAATTCGATATTCCCATTTGATTCTTGTTGAGAAACGGAATAGAGAGGAAGTTTAGTAGTTGTTGGAGTAATTTCTGGGCCAAGGTCAGTGGGGTGAATGAATAGTTCTAATTCTGCTTGTGTGAATTCCCTCAAGCGGGTGAGTCCCTTTCTGGGGCTAATTTCGTTTCGATAAGAAGTTCCAATTTGGGCTACTCCAAATGGTAATTTTCCACGCGCATAATCAGATAGTCTTGGAAATTCAACAAAAATTCCTTGTGCAGTCTCGGGGCGGAGATATCCAGGGGTTTGAGAACCTGGTCCAACTTTTGTGGCGAACATGAGATTGAATTCCTGCAAGGTTGAATCGTCCAAGGTATTTTTACAAGAGGGGCAAGTGAGGGAATACTTAGAGAGGAGTTTTTTGAACTCCTTAGCAGAAACATCTGAGGACTGAAGAAGTGTGTGTTGACTCTCAAGTAAATGGTCAGCTCGATAGGATATTTCGCATGTTGAGCAAGTTATAAGAAGATCATCGAATCCATCTAAATGTCCCGATGCTTTGAATACAGGAGAAGGGGAGATGGTGGGGGTTGAAATTTCAAAGTGACCTTCTCCAATAACGAATTTCGTTCTCCAAGAATTTTCAATATTACTTTTTAATGCGGCACCCATAGGACCATACGCGTAAAATCCTGCCAATCCACCATAAGAATCATTTGCAGAAAAAAAGAATCCCCTGCGTTTTGCCAGCTCATTTAGGACATCTATATTGGTCATGGATTTTAATTACTGTCTTTTAGCTTGTGAAAGGTGGGTGACGAAAAGTATTTCGACGGGTTTATGTTAAATGACAGCAATTCGCACGATATGGTAGGAGTATCAAGAAGCAGAGATGGCCACGAGGTCATGGCTTCTATTGACATGGATGGGAAGACTCCAAACCTCATAATAGCAGATATTACAGAAGATGGGGCTTGGATATGTGCTTCTATGTTTGATTCCATCGTATTGAAAGAATGGGTTTGAAAAAATAGTAGATCAAGTGGAATAACGTTTGTCTGAAATAGTTACAGTTGCTAGCGTGAGATAATGGGGCTGGATGGGAATGAATTTCGTGTGGATGCCGGGTTTGATCCCGCGGGGGATCAGCCAAATGCCATAGAGAATGTTGTGAAGGGATTCCAAGAGGGAATGAAACGTCAAATATTGTTAGGAGTAACAGGTTCGGGTAAAACAAACACAGTTTCGTGGGCAATTGAAAAGTTAGGGATTCCAACTCTAGTTATTACCCACAATAAAACACTTGCTGCACAACTATACGAAGAATTTAGAACATTGTTTCCAGATAATGCAGTGGAATATTTTGTTTCGCATTACGATTACTATCAACCGGAAGCATATATAGAACAGACGGACACATATATCGGAAAAGATGCGTCGATAAATGAACAAATAGAGCGCCTCCGTCATTCTGCAACCCATTCTCTATTAACCAGGAAGGACGTTATCGTAGTGGCTTCTGTTTCTGCAATATACGGCTTGGGAGATCCTGCAGATTATGAGGACATGGCCATTAGATTATCAAAAGGGCAGAAGATTGATAGAGATGAAGTGGTTCGAGATCTAGTCAATCTAAACTATCGGCGAAATGATATTGATTTTTCTCATGGGAAATTTAGAGTCAGAGGAGATACGATTGAGATATATCCTATTTATGGGCAATACTCAATACGAATTGAGTTTTGGGGCGATCGAATTGAGAGAATAACTAGGTTTGATCCACTAGAGGGAAAGTTAAAAGGAGAAGATATTGTGGTCTTGATTCACCCTGCCGAGCACTATTCTATTCCGATGGAAAGATTGGACAATGCTATTTCAGAAATTGAATCTCTAATGGAAGAGCAGATAAAATATTTTGAACGGAGAGGAGATTTGGTTGCTGCTCAGAGGATAGAAGACAGGACTAGGTTCGATGTTGAAATGTTGAGGGAAATGGGTCATGTTCCAGGGATAGAAAACTACTCGGTGCATCTTTCTAATCGGGTTTCAGGGGATTCCCCATATACTTTGATTGATTACTTCCCAGAAGAATTTTTGATTGTCGTAGACGAATCGCATCAAATGTTGCCCCAAATCCGGGGACAATTTGCAGCGGATCGATCACGGAAAGAGGCACTAGTGGAAAATGGATTTCGATTGCCTACTGCTTATGATAATCGCCCGTTGACATTTGAAGAATTTGAAAGTATAGATACTCGAACTCTCTATATGTCTGCCACCCCAGGAGATTACGAATTGGAAGTTTCAGATCAGATCGTAGAACAAATAGTAAGGCCGACGTATTTGGTTGATCCCGAAATAGTAGTTATGCCTGCTAAAAATCAAATAGATGATTTGATGGAGAGAATTCGTTTGAAAATTGAGGGTGGGGAAAGGGTTTTAGTGACGACATTGACGAAACGAATGGCCGAAGATCTAACAGAGTATTTAGTTGGGGCCGGTTTTGATGCAGAATATATGCACAGTGAGACAAAAACATTGGAGAGATATGAATTAATTCGGGGTTTGCGGTTGGGGGAGTTTGACATATTAGTTGGAATTAATCTGTTAAGAGAAGGACTTGATCTTCCAGAAGTCTCGTTGGTGGCGGTATTAGATGCAGATCAAGAAGGGTTCCTACGTTCTACACGGGCACTAATTCAGATAATTGGGCGAGCGGCACGGAATATAAATGGAGAGGTTGTATTGTACGCAGATCGGATTACTCGGTCGATGGAAGCTGCCATGGCTGAGACCGAACGTAGGCGTGCGACACAGGAAGCTTTTAATAGGGAATATGGGCATGTTCCTAAATCGATTGAAAAGCCGGTTGGGGATTCGGGTTTACCGGGTATGCGAACGAATACAGGTGGCATTGGGAAGGCACAGCCAAAAGATTATGGTGAGGCTTTAGAGGTATGTGAAGTTCTAGGTGAAAAGATGAGAGAGGCTGCAGAGAATCTTGAGTTTGAACTCGCAGCGGATATTAGGGATAGAATTAGAGAATTGCAGAAAAAATTTAAAAGTGAAGATAATTGGATACTCCCTGAAGAATAGAACTAATTAAAGTTGGTTTTTAAGTTTGATTGCTGTTTGTTTTCCAATTCCTTTAATACCACAAAGTTCGACGACTGAAGCGCGGCGGATTCCATCTATAGATCCAAAATTTTGGAAAAGTCTTTTTCTAAGTTCGGGTCCTATTCCAGATACAGAATCCAGGGTTGTTGTGACGTCGTCGCGTAAGTAGCGGTGGTAAGTGAGAGCAAATCTATGTGCTTCATCTCGGATGCGTTGGACCAGATGTAAATGAGAAGCGTTTGATGGCCAAGTTTGATTTCCAGTGGGGGTTATGACCATATCATTTGGTTTTTTAAGTGCGATAACAGGTACATCCCATTTTAGATCAGAAAGGGCTTTTAAAGCTGCGTTCAGTTGGCCTGGACCTCCATCGACTATGAGTAAATCGGGATCTGGACGTGAATCTGTTCCAGAGATGGAACGGTCTGCCCTCCAGGCGAGAAGATCATACATGTTAGAGTAATCGTCGTTGGTTTCGTTGAGCTTAAGTCGTCTGTAAGAAGATTTTTCGGGGTAACCGTCTACGAAGACGACATTGCTTCCGACTACATCTTCTCCAGTAGAATGGCTTATATCGAAAGCCTCTATTCGGGTTGCTTTTGAAATTGAAAGAGAATTTTGAAGTGCAAGAATGGCATCGGTGGAAACAAAATTTTGACGGGCGTTTTTGAGTGCCATTTCGACTAAAACGGCTTCTCTTCCGGTGGTTGGGGTGGATATTTCGACATGTTCTAAATCTAGCCAAGTATAAATTTCAGAGTCGTTGGGTCGGTCAGATAAGACTAAATTGTTGGGCAGAATTCTATCTGCATAATATTGAGATATGAAAGCTGAGAGTACTGTTTCGGGTGTTGAGTGATCAGGGGTATCGAGTAAATGTTGTTCACGGTCGAGTAGCATTCCTTTTTCAATATGAAAACGAGAAACGATAGAATGAGTACCTTCTATAGAAACTGCAAGAACATCAGTTGTTTTTGATTCCCCATGTTTTTGAACGGCATCTCCGCCTCCATGGAGTCCTCGGACTGCATCTATTCGATCTCGAAGAGTGGCCGCTTGTTCGTATTGTTGGTTGGTTGCGGAGGATTCCATTTTTTCCAATAGAGGTTCGAGTAAAGTTCCGGTTGCTCCGTGAAAGAATGCTTCTGTGGATGAAATATCCACTAGGTATTGGTCTTGAGATATATAATCAACACAAGGGGCGGTGCACAAACCAAGGTCGTAATCCAGACAGGGACGGGATCTACCTGAAAATTTGTGGTCAGAACATCCCCTAATTCCAAAAGTTTCTCGTATTGCTTTGACTGTTTCATTCACTTTTTTCCGGTCGGTGAAAGGCCCATATACTTTTGCTTTAGTATCGGGATCCCGGGTTACTTCTATACGGGGGAAGGCATGGTTAGAAATTTGAATGAGAGGGTAAGATTTGTCGTCTCGCAAACGGACGTTGTATTTGGGAGCATGGCGTTTGATTAGATTTGCTTCTAGCAGTAACGCCTGGGTTTCTGTGTTGGTTATAGAGATATCAATTCGATCTGCTTTCTGCACCATTTGTTGGATTCGAGGAGATCTAGGATCAGTATAGGATCGGATTCGTGAACGGAGGTTAACTGCTTTTCCGATATAGATTGGAAAATCTTGGGAATAAAATAAATATACACCCGGTTTTGCGGGGAAGTCGGATGTCCAAGAAAGGATATCATTTCTATCCATTATAAGAGATATGTTTCCGAGGTTTTTGAAACTATCTTGATGGGCCAGGGGGTTAGATTGTTAGATCGTATAGACCACTTCTTTTTTGACCACAGACACCATTTGAGAATTATTGATGGTAGACCTAACAATCGAAGGTATTGGACAAAATAAACCTAGTTCCATTAAAGGGGATGTCTGGTTAACTTGTATTGAATGTGGAAAGGCATACCCCCCATTCGATTTTGTGATATATAGATGTCAAAAATGTGGAGGACTATTGGAAGTAAGATATGAAAATCTCCCGACGTTTGAAGATTTTTCAGGGAGTGGTGTTTGGAGGTACAAGGCGTCATTACCATTTGAAATGGGAGTTAGCATAAAGGAGGGAAACACTCCGTTGTACACAGTGCCTAGAATAGAATCCGACGTAGGAGTAGAGGCTTTAAGAATTAAACATGAGGGGATGAATCCAACAGGGAGCTTCAAAGATAGGGGAATGACGGTGGGTGTCCGAGTAGTTCAAGAATTGGGTGTAAAAAGATTGGCCTGTGCTTCGACCGGAAATACTAGCGCCTCTCTGGCAGCTTATGGGTCGAGGGCTGGTTTGGAAGTAATCGTATTGCTTCCCGCAGGTAAGGTTGCGATGGGCAAGGTTGCTCAAGCAAGTTTGCATGGTGCAAAAATATTACAATTAGACGGGAATTTTGATGAATGTCTTGATATTGTGACCAAGTTGGCAGATGAGGGTGAGGTTTATTTATTGAACTCTGTAAACCCATTTCGATTAGAAGGTCAGAAAACTATTGGATTTGAAATACTCGAGCAATCGCTAGAAGAAGTGGGCAGATATCCAGATAGAATTATATTACCAGTGGGTAATGCAGGAAATACGGCAGCACTGTACAAAGGTTTTAGAGAATTAGTGGCTAGTGGGGCTCTTAAAGTGGAAGATGTACCAAAAATCACAGCTATACAAGCAGAAGGTGCAGCGCCTATTGTTGAAGCAATAAACAGTAATGCTAGTCACATTCAAAGATGGGAAAATGTAGAAACAAAGGCGACAGCGATTAGGATTGGAAATCCGGTAAACGCTCCGAAAGCCATTCCAGCAATACTGGAGACAGGGGGGACTGCGATAACTGTTTCAGATGAGGAAATATTAGCAGCTCAATGTGAATTGGCAGAAGAAGGAATTGGAGTGGAACCTGCTTCTGCTGCTTCGGTTGCGGGTTTAAGGAAACTGCGTTTAGAGGGTATAGTTAGAAAAGAAGAGTATGTTGTCTGTTTGGCCACAGGAATATTACTAAAAGATCCAGATGCAGCAAGTTTTGCTAGGGAGGCTCCAAAAGAAATTCCCGCAAGTGTGGAAGATGTTATGCAAGCTATTTTAAACTGAAAGTATTTTTCATCCGTTTAGAGAGATGTAATAGATATCAGTGATACGGTCGTCAGATATCAATTGGTTTCGAAGGTCTTCGGAGATGGGGTCGTCGATGTTATACACAGTGAGTGCTCCGCCACCAATATTTTCTCTAGAGTTAAACATCGCCCCAATATTTATTGTATGTTCACCCAGGATTGTACCTATGAATCCGATAACTCCAGGACGGTCTAGATTTCGAGATATGAGCATATGGCCAGAGGGAATTGCGTCGACTCGGAAGCCATCTATGCTGACAATTCGGGGGTCGTTATTGGCAAAGACGGTGCCTTCTATGCATATAGATTTAGTTTCGCTTCGGAGAGTGACAGATACTAAACTTTGAAAACCATCTATATGAGGGTGTTTGTTCTCTTGAATATTTACCCCACGTTCTTGGGCCACCCGGAGAGCATTTACAGAGTTAATTCGCCACCCAAGTGAGGTAAAAACACCTTTGAGTGCACTTGCCGTGACAAGACTGATATCTAAAGATGCAATCTCTCCAGAATAGGTTAATTCAATGGAATTAACAGGATTTTCGAGTAATTGAACAGCGAGGTTTCCTGCAGTTTCCATGAGGCCTAGATAGGGAGATATTTTTGAGAAAGTTGCCTCGTCGATGGAGGGAGAGTTAAGAGAGTTTTCAACAGGGCTTCCATCTAATGCTGCGATTATCTGTTTTGCTATATCGAGAGAAACATTTTCTTGTGCAGCTTCTGTGCTCGCTCCGAGATGGGGGGTGACAATAACATTTTGCAATCCAAGAAGAGGATTGTCAGGAGAAACGGGTTCTTCAGAAAAAACGTCTATAGCAGCGCCTGCGAGGACACCATCTGATATCGCTTCTGCTAATGCAGGCTCATTTACTATGCCACCCCGTGCGCAGTTGATCAGATAACCACCTTTTAATTTTGTGAGTTCTTCCTTTCCGATGAGATCTTTTGTTTCAGGAGTGAGTGGAGTGTGAATTGTAAGGACGTCTGCGTGGTCCATACAAGTGGGAAGATCCATTAGGGTGATACCAAGTTGGTCTGCTCGATCTTGAGAAATATAAGGATCGAATGCCACAATATTCATTCCAAGTGAAAGAAATCTCTTGGCTACTTCTTGGCCCACTCGCCCGAGTCCTACTATTCCTGCAGTTTTTCCATCAAGTTCCAACCCAATGAAATTTTTCTTCTCCCATTTTCCATCGTTAAGGGAGATATGAGCTTGGGGAATTTTTCTCGCTATTGCAAATGTCATTGCAACGGTGTGCTCAGCTGCAGCACGTATGTTTCCTTCTGGTGCATTCACAACAATAACACCATTATCAGAAGCAGCGTCCAGGTCGATATTATCTATCCCAACCCCAGCACGCCCAATGATGATAAGATTTGGTGCAGCCTCGATTAAGGTTCTATTAACAGAAGTACCAGATCTAACTACGAGTCCACTAGCGTTTTTAACCATATCTAAAAGTTCTGTTTCGGTGGAATCGTATGCCAATTCCACTTCGTGACCAGCTTCTTTGAGAGTATCTAAGCCAGAGTTGTCGATAGGTTCTGCTACTATGACCTTCATGACTTGGGAAGACTAGTCGACGATTATTAACACTTTCTTATGGAAGCAATAGGGAGTTTTAAGAAAATATATATATAAAGAGACCTGGAAAGTGTTGTGCAGCTTGTGGTATTTGACTTCGATGGGACATTATCGGAAGGGGAAATGATAGTTGAATTAGCTACGGAAGTGGGCCACAGATCCCAGATAAGTGAAATTACAGAAAGGGGTATGAGGGGTGAGATAAGTTTTGGTGAGAGTCTCAATTTACGGACAGGTTTGTTAAAAGGCCTCTCGGAGAAAGATGCAGGTAAGGTTTATCAAAATACGTATTTACGCCCGGGGATGGGAGAATTATTAGAAAATTTAAAGGAAAAAAATATAAAAATTGCAATCATAACAGGGGGATTTGTAGAGGGGGTAGAAAGGGCACTAGAAAATTCAGATACGAGTGTAGATTGGATTGTTGCTAATGACCTCATGGTAGAGAAAGGGCATCTTACAGGAGAAGTGCGGGGAGAATTTATGCATAAATCAAAAAGAGAGGCCCTAGATAAAATTTGTGCAATGGGAAAGATATCAATAGAAGAAGTGGTCGCCATTGGAGATGGGGCTAATGACATCCCTATGTTAGAAAGGGCTGGTTTCTCCATAGGATTCAGACCGAAGGGAATTGTGAAGCAGTATTGTGATGTTGTTGTGGATACGGTGGGAGAATTACGAGAGTTGTTAACAGAAAAAAATATTTTGTGAGATAGAAGGGCACTTAATTGGAGAAGAGACTATTATGGACAGGGGCGAATTTGCTTTTTGGTTCGGATAGCGTATCTGTAATTGAACTTGAATTTATTCCATCTGAGAGGAATCCGGAGATGGGAGGACCAACGTTGTTTGGCTCTACAAGAAACGCGTCGTGTCCATATGGTGAATCGATGACATGATGGATTGTGTTGATATTTGCATCTCTAAAGGAATGTGCTAGTTCTTCGGAGGCAGAACTAGGGAAATGCCAATCTCCGGTAAAAGATATCAAGAGAACTTCTCCGGTAAATGCAGAAATTGCATCGGAATCAGACTCATATCCAGAAGATAAATCATAATTATCCATTGCTCGGAGCAAGTATAGGTAACTATTAGGATCGAATCTAGTTGTGAACTTTTCAGAATTATAATCTAAATAAGATTCGACTTCGGTGTAGGGAAAGAATGCTGCTGCTTGATCCGATGGTGAAAAGTCATAGAGTGAATCCCTCCCAGCAGATCTCCTACCAAATTTAGCTAGCATTGATTCTTTTGAAAGATACATTACATGGCCAATTTTTCTTGCTTGTGCCAATCCCTGGTAGGGGGGAGTGGAACCGTAGTAATTCCCTCCATTCCAGTTTGGATCGCCAGTAATAGATCTACTTGCGATGGAATCCAATGCGATGCATTGGGAATCTAATCTTGCTGCGGTTGCAATTGGTATGAGTCGATTTATATCATCAGGATAGATTTTGGCCCACTCCAGAGCATTCATGCCTCCTACAGATCCCCCAATAACGGCGTGTAACCGTCCGACTCCTAAGTGGTCTAGTAGCATTCTTTGGGAATGTGTCCAGTCGGTGACAGTTACGGGAGGGAATGTAGTGGCGTAGGGAGACCCAGTCTCTGGAGAAATTGAAGAAGGTCCAGATGAACCATAACAAGATCCAACTAAATTGACACAGACGATATAATAATCAGTGGTATCGATTGATTTTCCAGGACCAACCATAGTGTCCCACCACGCACGTGCTTGGCCAGTGGTATCAGTTCGGTGATGACCAGCAATATGGGTACTCCCAGTTAGTGCATGGCAAACTAGGATAGCATTATCCCCGGTGAATTCGCCGTAAGTTTCGTATGCTAGTGTTAGATTTGAGATGGATTCGCCGCAAGCGAATGTGAATTCGCCGAGATCCACTATGTCTCGTGTGGTATTCATGATGTTTTCCTCTTTGTAGACCAAAGTTTTGTATTATGTATATTTATGGGGGGTAATATAACTGTTACGTATAATTATTTGAATAAATATAACTAATAATTGCGAATATTTACTGGAAAAGTGGATATAAATTATAGTATTTTTCCCGCGATATCAAGAGCAGAATCAGTGTCTACGTTAACTCCACAATCACATAGAGCTTCTCCGACTGTTTGAATTCCCCGAAGTACTTGTGCAGTTGAAAGATCTCCCATATTAGACATACGCAAGATGAGGTCTTTGAGGTGTGCATGCCCCCCGCTAGCAGTAACATTTCTTTGTTTCATCGCGTTGAAAAAATCCGAAGAATTACCAGAAATTGGATCGGGTAGATTGACAACAGTCACGGTATTTGAATAGTCACTATGGTCATTTAAATTTGGAAACATTGGAAGGCCCATATCTGCAAATGCTGCACGATTTGCTATAGCTTGTGTCCTGTGGCGGGAAATTCTATTTTGAATTCCTTCTTCTTTGATGTTCTCTAGTGCAACTACGAACGCCCGTACTAGAGTTACAGCACTAGTAAATGGTGTTTTGTTTTGTTTTGTTGTTTTGACATACGCAGGGAGGTCTTGGTAATATCCAGCGTGGGTGTTGTCGAAGGATTCGAGCGCGTGTTCGGTGGCAAAAATTGCGCTAATTCCAGGGGGAGAAGCTAACGCTTTTTGTGCATCTGCTACAACTACGTCTACACCCCATTCATCAATTTTAAATTCATCTCCCCCAATACAGGAGACCCCATCAACTACGAAAAAGGCCCCATTTTCTTTCGCTATTTCCCCAACTTCTTTGATAGGATTCAAGATTCCTGTAGAGGTATCTTGGTGGACCATTGCGACTAGATGGGTATTGGAAGTAATTGTTTCTTTGATAGATTCCATGTCGAAAGAATCACCCCAATTCGCTCGAATGGGTTTGACCATACAATTTCGATCTGCAATATCCACAAAGCGTTCTCCAAATTTTCCATTATCTAGTGCGACTACTTCGTCTTTTGGGCCAGCTAGGTTGATGATTGCCGATTCCATCCCCATGGTTGCAGTCCCCATAAGTGGTATGCTCATTCCATTATCAGTACTAGAGCTGCCATCGATCGTGGAGTGTCGAAACACATAGTCCAGACCATCTCTAAATTGTTGATATGTTTCTGCGAATTCAGGGGACCTATGAGAAACTAACGTGCGGGCCATTTCATCTCTTACATTTTTTGAGAGAGGTACCGGACCGGGGTTTAGCATCAAAAAGTCTTCGACCATAGTCGGAGTACTTTTGAGTTGCAATTAAAGTCATCGAGTTAGGTTTTATTAGCTATGTAGGATATTGTAAGAAATTTAAGTCCACATACCCACATTTCATGGGTTGCAATTATAGTTTCAGGGGGGAGGTTCGAGGAGGGAGAAAAGGTAGAGGGTAAAACTTGGAATCTTTGTGATAGGGGAAGAGAAATTGGCCCTATAGGAGTGATTAGGTAGATACCCCCATCGCTGGTAGATGGAAGAGTGTTTAGCTCAATTCCAGATTCAAAATTTTTGATATTTAAAACAGTGCTAAGATTGGAGAAAGGCAAGGGTGCTGCGATATTAACATAGGTTGTGGATTCTTTCTTATGAGTGGCATAGAACGCGACGAAGATGGTTTCATTGGAAGAATTGGTTCGAATCCAGGCCCTAGTTCCACTTCGAGGGTCAATTGAAGGGGGAATGGTGACAAATTCGCTTTTCATTTCGTGGAGTTCGCCGTTTTTTCCAGGGAGGTTTAATTGTTCGATGTAGGAAGTCAAGTAGCTAGCCACAAATGCTCCAGTTCTAAATGGAAAATGCCAAAATACGCGATAATTGAGTGAATAAGAAGAAGTTTGTTCGTAAAAATGTTTGACAGAGGGTGAGAGAATAGTTGGGTCAAAATTAGGTCCAGAAAAATGGTTTATATCATCTATCTCTCCATTGGGAGGGGGCGAAAGGGGGAGATCGTAGTTGGACAAATAGTTACTTCCTATTTTGAGGTTTCCAAAAAGTGGGCTAAAGGGTATTTTTGTTGTGATTGTATGGTGTCTATGAAGAAAATAACCGAGAAAAAATAGAGTGATTATAGCGAAATACCAAAGGTCAAAAATTTCCATGGATTAATGAATTTTGGAGGAGATATTCGGTGTTATTCGGGGATGTCTTGGGTGGGGTTGAGGATATGAACTAACAGTCCATTTTGTGCGTGGAGTCTATTTTCTGCTTGGGTCCAGACCAAAGATCTATTCCCATCAAGGATATCTGTAGAAATTTCTTCGTCCCTGTGTGCAGGTAAACAATGCATAACCAAAGCTTCGGTTTTGTCTAATAATTTAGAATTTATTTGGAAACCATCGAAGTCGGATAAACGTTTGTCTCTTGTAGATTCGTCTCCCATACTAACCCAGGTATCGGTATATACCACATCGGCTTCTGAAACCGCTTTTCGGGGGTCATGTGTTGCAGAAAAAGAAATTCCGGAAGATTCTATTTTCGATAAAGTTTCGGGTGAAAGTTCATACCCTTTAGGAGTGGCCATGACTAGATCTATTCCCATAATGGAACATGCCCTGGCGAAAGAATTTGCGACATTATTACCATCTCCAACCCAAGCTGCTTGGACATCAAAGTTTCCAAAATTTTCATAAATAGTTAATAAATCTGCTAGGGCTTGGCAGGGGTGAGATTTATCCGATAAACCATTAATAATGGGAATTGTAGATGTTAACGATAATTGTTCTAACAGGGAATGATCAGTGACTCTTGCCAAGATTGCATCTACATAAAGTGAAAGAGATTTTGTAGTATCGGAAAGTGTTTCCCCTCTACTTAATTGTAATTGGGATAAATCAAATGTTATTGCATCTCCCCCGAGCATATTCATCCCAACCTCAAATGAAACACGTGTGCGAGTACTAGGTTTTTCGAATAGCATAGATAGCGTTTTCCCATGGAGTAAAGATGGAACGTTTCCATCAATTTGGGACTGTTTTAATTCTGTTGCGAGTTTTAAAATAGAATCAATATCCGTTTTAGTTAAATCATCTATATCTAGTAAGTGGGTCATAATTTTGATAGTCTTTTGCAAACGTTGTTGAGAACATCTATGCTGAGATAGAATTCTGATATCGAAATTCGTTCGTCTGGAGCATGGTCAAGTGAAGAATCACCAGGTCCATATGTAACCATAGGGACATCCCAGGATTCGGAGTAAATATTCATATCACTAGTTCCGGTTTTTCGTAATTGCCTAGGAACTCCTCCAAAAGTTCGTATTGCCGCGCGGAATGCTCTTGCAGGGGGGGTCCTAGCGCTCATCATAACTGGATTGACCATATCTTTCCAGCGGACGGTTCCGGTGGTCAATTCGTTGTCGGCTATTTCACGGACCTCATCTACGGATAAATTTGGTGGGACGCGGAATTGGACGTCGAAAGTGACTTCTACAGAAAGTCCATCTTCGCTAATACCACCAGTGATTGTAATCGGTTTTGGGGTAACCTGTTCGAAAATAGAATTTTCAAGATGTGTTTGTGAAATTTCAGATGGCCAATCGTCTGCTGTGAAACGTGCCTCGACAGTGGACCACCAATCTATTGCATCTTGGAGGGCATTTTTTTCAGGACGGGAGGTGTGTCCAGATCTGCTTGTTGCTACGTATGTTCCGTTGAGTAGACCCCTATAACCAAGAGCAATACCATCCCATCCACTAGGCTCTCCGTTGATCACATTGTCAGGAATGGATTCTCTGGTTTTGACTAAATGTCTTGCCCCATATGAATTGTGTTCTTCACTTACAACTCCTACAAAACTTACTCCAGTGGAAATTGCAGAAATGGCCATGGAAGCGAGTGGTCCTTTTGCATCCACAGAACCCCGGCCCCAAAGCACATCTCCATCTAGTTTAACGGGAATATCTCCAGGCACAGTGTCCATGTGAGAAGTTAGAAGAACTGCATCATTTGAGGGAGAATGCACATTTCCAGCTTCGTCTATCCATGCCTCCCGTTGGTGAGTTTGGAAAAAATTCATTAGTTTTTCTGCACATTGTGCTTCTTTTCCCGAATAAGAGGGGGTAGATACCAAATCGAAGAGTAAAGATTTTGCTTCTTTTTTGCTCCATTTGGAACTCATAATATATCCTCCGGGAGGCTATCCATTGCAGATATGAAATCGTCTGCATGGGAACGATCGAGGGTTAAAGGTGGCAAAATACGGACGACTGTTTTTCCTGCAGGTAATGCCAGAATTCCATGATCTCTCGCAAGTTTCCCGAGTATAGAACCAGATCCACGTTTTACCTCAATTCCGATTAACAGACCAGAACCACGTATATCACGTGTTCTTGTTCCGATGGTTTCTTTTAATTCTTTGAGTAGATAGGAACCAATTTTAGATGCGTTTTCAGGTAGATTTTCATTCAAAATGACATCTATAGTAGCGTTGCCTGCGGCGCAAACAACGGGTCCTCCGCTAAAAGTGCTTCCATGATTCCCAGGATTCTCTGCAATCCAATCTTTACATAAGGTTACTCCAATGGGCAATCCATTTGCTAGTCCTTTTGCAGAAGTAAGTATGTCCGGGACTACATTGGTATGATTACAATTCCAAAATGAACCAGTCCTTCCAAGACCGGTTTGGATTTCATCGAGTATCATGACTGCGCCGACTTCTTCAGTGATTTTCCTAACTTCTTGTAGGTAGTTAGAAGGAGGGAGATTTACTCCTCCTTCCCCTTGTATGGGTTCAACTATAACAGCAGCTGTGTTTTCAGATATACAATCTGTCAAAGATTCGACGTCTCCAAAGTTAACGAAATTGATGTCGGAGATAAGTGGTCCAAATCCTTTCTTGTAAGTTGGTTTCCAAGTGGCAGAAAGAGAACCCATAGTTCTGCCATGAAAAGCTTGTTTAGTTGATATAATTTGAGACCTTTGAGTTGCATGACGGGCGAATTTTATGGCTGCCTCATTGGCTTCGGTTCCTGAATTGGAGAGCCAAATATTTTTTATGTCCCCAGGAGATATTTCAACTAATTTATTATAGAAATCATCACGTATGGAAATTGGATAGGACCCTTGTATGTAGGTTATTTTTTCTAGTTGGTTTTGTATTTCGGAGAGTACATGTGGATGGTTATGTCCTGCAGGAACGCATGCATAACTAGCTCCTAAATCTAAATATTCGGTGCCATCAGTGTCATAGAGGTGAACCCCATTTCCATGAGTTATTTGGATATTTTTCCTAGAAAAAATAAAATTATTCACAATATCGCCTCAGGGTAGATATGAGTTCCACCACCATCGAGTGCAGAAAGGAGAGGATGTTCTTCGTTTGCACTAGCTATTATGGCTTTTTCTGCTCCTTGTTGGAGTGCATCTGTAGCAGCCATTAACTTGCGTGTCATAAATCCTTCTGCCGCGTTTTGAAGAAGGGAATATTGTTCCGGTGTTTGTGCAGAAGGGATGAGAGTAGTAGGATCGGATATATCGCGGTAGATACCTGAAACGTCTGTTAGGGAAACTAAAGTTGCAGATAGGGATCCTGCAAGTGATGATGAGGCCCTATCAGCATCCGTATTGACTGCTATACCATCTTCGGCCAGCATAGGGGGGGAGATCACAGGGACATAGCCATTGTCAAGTAAAAGTTGTATCAGGTCTGTGTTGACAGAAGTGATCTTACCAGAATGGTCTCCCCTGAGGATTTTTTTCTTTCCATTTTCGATGGCACGGATAGAATCTTTTCTAGGTCCATATAGTAAACGCCCATCGACGCCAGAAAGGCCCACGGCATTGATATTTAAATTTTGTAATTTTACTACGAGATTCGTATTGAGTGACCCCGCCATGGTCATGGTGAATACCTTCATTGTGGCTTCGTCGGTGAAACGCCCTATAACACCTGCGGGTGTTTCTACATAATTTGGAGATAGTCCCATTCGCTCTAGATTTTCATCTATTGCGGTTGACCCCCCATGGACTATGATGAGTGAATTTCCCTGAGAAGATAAGTGGGCAATGTCATCTAGAGCCCCTGCTGGATCAACTGCTTTCGCCCCTCCAATTTTCAATACAATAGTCATAATTAAGTTATAATGCTGTTAAATTAGGGTGACCCAGTGGGGTGTAAACTTCTATATGAAAGCCCCAAGGTTTCGTCGAGACCGAGCGCTATATTGGTAGCGTGAATAGCTTGTCCTGCAGATCCTTTCATCATATTATCAATCACAGAAAAGACTACGATTCTGTTGTTCCTTTCATCGATTTCAAATGCTATTTCCACATTGTTGGTTCCAGCAACTACCTTTGGTTCGGGGTAGCGATAGTTTCCCCCAGCGCCACTCAATAAATTGACAAATGGTTCATTTTCGTAAGAATTCCTATATGCTTGCCAAATCATTGGTTTGTCTAAGTTCTGTTTTGTTGGGAAACTGTGGC
The DNA here is from genome assembly GCA_022450005.1 of Halobacteriales archaeon. Classification (GTDB taxonomy): domain Archaea; phylum Halobacteriota; class Halobacteria; order Halobacteriales; family Hikarchaeaceae; genus Hikarchaeum. The sequence goes on along the minus strand of JAKURE010000004.1, from coordinate 8,707 downwards.
ATGTTGCAGATGCCCCCCTAATCATATCGACTGCATGAACTGTGAAGGCTACGTTTGAGCCTAGTTCTTGTTCTATTTCTGCTTCGTGTCTATGGCCAGTTGGAGCGTAAGGACGAACGATACCAGATCGGATTGCATGGTGAGAGGAGGTACTCCCACTAGCTCCCCCTTCGGAGGAACCAACTTTTATATCTGCTACGATAGTGTCTTTTGGGGTTAGTATTCCTGTTTTGAACAAAGGATACAGGCCAAGAAGGGTGACTGTAGAGTTGCACCCACCACAAGCAATTAGTTTTGCGGATCGTAAATGTTCTCGGTGGATCTCGGGGAGTCCATAGACGGCTTTTTCAAGTAATTCTGGGCGAGAATGGCCATCGTAATATTGATCATATTTCTGAGGATCTTTGAGTCTAAAGTCTGCACTTAGATCCACCACAATATCAGAAGCTTCAGAAAAATCATCGATCCTACTCATAGAAACCCCATGAGGAGTTGCCGCAAAGAGTACGTCGACAGATTCTAGTTCTTCAGGGGAAGAATATTTTAATTTCAAATCTCGAAGGTTTGGGTGTGTGTATCCGATAGAACGGCCAGAATATTTACGACTGGTAGCTTGCTTTATTTCGAATTGGGGATGGTCGGTTAGTAGCCTTAGCAACTCTCCTCCGGTGAAACCACTTGCCCCAATTACAGAGGCTGAAAATGTCATTGGGTTTCACCTTTTTTGTTAGTAACGGATTCTATCCAATTAATTATATGAGAAGGAACATCTACATCCACACATTCATTGAGTGCTTTGAATTCAGTTCCAGGGTTAATTTCGTGCACAGTAAATCCTCCATCGTCGAGTTCCATAAGATCGACCCCGAGTAAGCCTCCTCCAACGACTTTCGAAGCTTTTTCGACGAGTGACGCTACTTCTTTGGGTATATTATATGCATCGACTGTGGCTCCTTTTGCAGCGTTTGTTAGCCAATGTGTTGAAGTTCTAGTCATTGCGGCGATGGCATTCCCATCGACTGCAACTACACGGATATCCCGGTTGGGTTTATTGATAAATTTCTGTATATAGAAAATTTTGTGTTCATAGTGCCCAAGTGTTGCTTTGTGTTCTATAATTGCCTCTGCGGCAGCTCTGGTGTCTATTTTTGCCATTAGGCGCCCCCAGGACCCCACAATTGGTTTTATTACACAAGGATATCCCATGGTTTCGATTGTTTCGAGAGCACTTTCCGGAGAAAATGCTATCGTTGTTTCGGGAGTGGGTATTCCCGCATTCGCTAGTAAAAGACTGGTTTTAACTTTATCAGAACACCGTTCGACGACCATAGGATCGTTGATGATAGGAATGCCATATGAAGCAAAAAAGAGAGAAGCAAATTTACTTTGGCTTTGTGCTATACATCTATCGATTACAACATCTAAATCTTTGAATTCAGAGGAAGGACCTTGTATAGAAAATTGATGTTTTCGGACATCTATTTTGAGTATGTCGTGGCCTCTAGACCTCAATTCGGTTAGAAGTAACTTCTCGTCCGCCCTAATTTGGGAATATAAAAACCCGACATTCATGAGAGGATCACTTAGGATTACTCGATTAATAAGTGTTCCTATATACCTAAAACTGTTATTCTCCCCAATCTTCTTCGAGCTCGGGTGCTTTGGAGAGTTCCACGGGGCCCACGCCAATTACCTCTAGTTCGATTCCACAAGTATCACAATCCAAAATTTCTCCAGATTCTACGTCGTCTGATATTGTGAGTTCTGAGCCACATTCCACACAAGTTGTGCTTGTCATAGTAGGAGAATAAACAAGACTTCGGTTTAAAATTTCCTAATTTGATTATTGGGTACTGTGAGAAGTTATTTCAAGTAACTCATAGCTTCTTGAATCAATTTTTCTTTTGATTGGTCTATTTTTTCTTTATGCGCCGTGTGGAGGGAAAAATCTGATTTTAGGTTGTTTTTAGCATTGGAAATTGAATTTAAAACAATGGTGGGCGAAGGGCCCCCTAATGAATCCCTCATATCGACGTTTTTGAGGGGATCTAAAGCAGATTCTATTGAATCCTGGGTACAAAATTCACTGAGTGGGGATCCCATTATTTCGTTGAAATTTGAAGAAATATCTTCATAATTACTTTCTGATTTTGCTATGATTTGGTGCGCTTTTCGGAAGGGTATTCCGGCCATAGCTAGGGTATCGGCAACGCCAGTTGCGGTGGAGAATCCCTCTCCTGCAGAACTAGAAAGAAGTTCGACATTCCAGGTTGAAGTTTCTATTATTTTGGAGAGAATTTCTGCGGAATCGATCATTTTTTCGACGGAGTTCCAAATATAAGGGGTCGCTGATTGAAGGTCTCTATTGTAAGCACGGGGGAGGCCTTTTAAAGTTGTAAAAGTACCGGAAAAGGTGGCAAGGGTTGTTGCTGCAGCCGCTCGTATTAATTCTAGTGTGTCTGGATTTTTCTTTTGAGGCATGATAGAAGAAGTAGACGCGTAATCATCGTCTATCTCAACAAAGCTCTTATTTGAGTAAAAAATTAAATCTTCAGACATATTTGAGAATGTAATAGAAAGAGAGCACAGAGCTGCCGCAGATTCTAGTAAAAAATCTCTAGAAGAAACGGCGTCCATTGTGTTTTCTATTATACCTTCAAATCCAAGGAGGGTTGCGGTTCGTTCACGGTTGATGGGGAAGGGAGTTCCTGCAAAGGCTGCAGATCCGAGAGGGGATAGATTGATGCGACTATAAGCATCAAATAATCGGTTAGTGTCCCGTTCGAGAGATCCATAGTAGGATACGAGCCAATGAGAAAGGGTTGATGGTTGTGCACTTTGTAGATGAGTGAACCCAGGGATTAGAGTAGAGGTGTGGCTCTTGGCGATGGAAAGGATAGTTTCTCGCAAAGATAAAACCGAATTTAGTAGAGACAAAATGTCACTTCGCAATTGATAACGAATGCATGTTGAAACTTCGTCGTTCCTACTCCTAGCAGTATGCATTCTCCCACCAGAATCTCCAACTTTAGTTACTACCGCTGTTTCAATTGCTGCGTGGACATCCTCAGCAGGAGGTAAGCTTTCAAATCCCATTTCGTGAATGGAAAAAAGAGCTTCTAGTATGCCTTTGGCGTTGTCTTTGGAGATTATATTTTCTTCTGCTAACATTACTACGTGTGCCAAATCTACTGCGATATCTGCATCGAAGATTTGGTGATCTACATCCATTGAAGAGAGGAAGTTTCTAGCAGGCCCTCCGCTGAAACGGGTTCCACGTATTATATCGGAGGAGTCATTTTTTGTTTTTTGTTTTGTGGGTAGGAAATTCAGTTTTTCTCGTTCGTGTTTTTGAAAATCTGGATTTGCCACGTTCATATTGAATCGTTGAAATGTCTCCCAGCTACTCCAGCCCAGCCATTCCATTATAACGGTCGGGTCGATATTGGATTCAAGCAGGATCGAGGCGTAGGAACGACGTAAATCATGTGGTGAGAGTTCTGGGCATCCCAAGTTTTTCCCTGCTTTTTTTACCCATGCTAAAGCTGTGTTGGTTGAAATGGGCCTGTGGATTCCGTTGTATTTACGTGTGATTGGTAGGTCGGCCGTTTTCAGGGTGGCCGGAATGGGGGCTTCCCTGTATTGGGAATTTTTACCCCAAATTTTTATCATTAGACCTCGACCGTCTTCAAAAATATCCTCCGAGGAAGCTTTACAGGCTTCGTGAACTCTCAAACCAGAGGCTAAAAGGGTGAGAATTATTTCTTCGTCTCTTGATTCTGTACATTGTTCGATGAGGTGTTTTACTTCCTCACGGCTTAGCCAGCAGGCAAATTTGCCTTTTTTCTTTGGGAACTCAACTTTCCTAACCATTGTAAAAGTTATGTTTTACGAACTATAAAGCTCTTTTTAGATGGGAAATTGGGCAAAATGTCCTCAAATGGTCCTTCCATAGTTTGTAAAATGCCTTTCATAGTTTGTAAAATATTAGATTCTCCCAGCTCCACTTTGACATAATCGGCTGTCATGTATAATGGGAGGCTCTGGTCAGTATATAATGTCACACTGAACCGTATTATTGACGTGGATTTCCTACCTTCTTTCTACCCGTCTATTACCCCTGCCAACTACCCCTGATGCTTGGATAGTTTTCAGTACAAATTCAGCATTACTGCCCCCCGCGCCTATGAGCATCATCTCTAGCATTACGACCGCCAAACCCACCAATGGTGCTATCTGCCATTGATAACCCATCCAGTAATATCTGTCAAGGAAGTACAGAGTCACCACAGTCACCATCACAATGGTCACAACTGCACCTCCCAAAAACCACCACCCTTTGCTACTTTTGGGAGGGATATCCAGTGATTTGAACATCTGCTTAGTTGTTTGTGGTGGATCTTCAAACATATCCAGTGCATGGCCCACATATGCCCCTAAAAACATCATGAGACAGATCAGAGAGAATGCAAACACCACCACGATATCTGCAACTAACCAATCAATTTCCCGTTCAGCTATTACCCGAACTAATATATATAAAATGGACAACGAAATCCCCATGCGCGCTCCACGTTGTATTAGTTCTGTGAAGTTCTCTAACTTCTCAACTTCCTTTCCAAATGGGGTTGGGTCGGAGTTATTTTTCATTTTTTGTTTTGTGTTGTAGGGATTTCAGAGTCGAAGAGTGCTGAAGACATTCTTTCTTGGAGGCCGTGGTATTTTGCGACCCCTATGGCATCTGATTGTGTTATGTCATCTATGACTCCAGGGGTATTGAAAGAAGCTGCTGATGCAGAATGAACTGCGTAGGGACTTTCTCGAGAAACTGCTCTTGCGTGGCCACCTTGAAGGTCTAACGTCACAGATCCTGTTACTCGTTTTTGAGTAGTAGAAATGAAGCCATTCAATGCTTCCATAAAAGGTGAATAAATTAGTCCCAAGTATGCTTGTTCTGCCCATGCATCATCGACTGAGATTTTGAACTTTCGCTCTTCCTTAGTAAGTACTAGATCTTCTAATGCGGAATGTGCGTTGAGAAGGGCAGTTGCAGCAGGATGTTCGTAATTTTCTCGGACTTTGAGTCCCAGTATCCTATCTTCCATTACATCAGTTCTTCCGACTCCGAAAGGGCCACATAGTGTGTTTAGATGGTCGATTAATTCTACAGGAGAATAGTTAGTTCCGTCCACTGCGACAGGATATCCTTCGTCGAATTCTATGGTTACTAATTTAGATTCAGAAGAAGGAGATTGAGTCCACTCATAAATAGAACTTGGAGGGATAGTACTGGGATCTTCAAGTTCACCCCCTTCAATTGATCTAGACCAAAGATTTGTATCGATGCTCCAAATCCCATCATTTCCGGATTTGATAGGTAAATTATTTTCTTTTGCGTATTGTATTTCCCAAGTTCTGGTTAGCCCCAGATCGCGTATAGGGGCTGCTATTTCAAGGCCGGATCCACGCCAAATGGCTTCGAATCGTAATTGGTCGTTTCCTTTGCCAGTGCACCCATGTGCGAGTGCATTGCATTTGGTCTTTTTCGCCTCTTCTAGGATGGCTTTTGCTATGATAGGCCGGGCGAGTGCAGTTCCCAAGGGGTATCCTTGATAGCTTGCATTTGCTCTAACAGAATCGAGGCATAAATTGGCAAAATCAGTTCTAGCATCGAGTATCTTTAAATCTAGAGATATCTCTTTTGCCGTTTCTTTTGCTTGTTCGAATTCGTTTTTAGGTTGACCTACATTGACTGAAACTCCAATAACATCTTCATATCCATATTCTTCTTTAAGAATTGAAACACAAACGGTTGTATCGAGACCACCAGAGAATGCAAGTGCCACACGGTTCATGATCAGTATATTGGAGTGACGGCTTATAATATATGATGTTTGGAACGGGCAGACATGGGTTTGGATAAAGAGAGTAACGAGTGTGGAAATATTAATAAAAACTTAGAAAAGGGTAGAAAAAAAAGGATCAGCTATATGTCAACAGTTGTAGGAGGAATGATAGCGGGGATCGTAGGTGCGAGTGCGATTACATTGTTAATAGTTTCTGTGATGGATAAAAGAGTAGGAAATAAAAGTATCCTACCTGCGTCGATATTCGTATCTAAATACATAGGCACGGGGGAGGCAGATGAATATCTGAATCAAGGGATATTACTAAGTATAATTTATGGATCTTTAATGGGGGGAATTGTAGCGACAATACTCCCAATAATCTCGATGACTATTGTGAATGTCCTCGTGTGGGGAGTTTTAGTTGGGTTGATAGTGGGGATAATAGGTGATAAAATTGGGATGGAGATTGTATTGGGAATGAAAATGGATTGGGTATGGGAGGGCAAACTAGTCATTCAATCTCGTATTAAATTTATGGTGGTGAACATCATATATGGGATAATTGTCACAGGGATTCTCATATATGAGATTGTATGAATAGGAGAAGATAGTTGTGTGGAGTTTAAATGTCTCAATTCCACAAGGGATAGTTAGGGCGATTGAAGAAATAGCGCCCGTGTCGGGGGGGTGGGAAGAGATTGTGGAGGAGCCGACTCTGGTTATCAAACGTTTTGAAAAGGAAGATTTGGATGGGCATATAGAATCAGAAATAAAATTTTTATTAGAAAATGTAGAACCATTTACTGTTGAAATTGGAAATTTGGAAATGTTTGAGGTGGCAGATAGAGGGACTTCACCGGTGTTATATATAGAAGTAAAAAGCATAGGCATGAAATTAATTCATGAAACTCTTGTTAGTGTTTTTGGTTGTGTCAAAGGGGTAGAAGGAGAAAATTACATTCCACATATAACTATAGCTAGGGGGAGTGGTGTAAAAAATATTGATTTTAGTGATTTTTCAGGTCCAACTTGGTGGACTGCTAAGACACTAGAATTTTGGGATGGGGATAAAAGAAAGAAAAAAAATCAAGTTATGCTTGATAAGAATAAGTAAATTCGACTCATATCTCGTGTGTTTTGAAGGGGAAGGACAAAAATTTTGACATCGCAAAAGACAAGAGTGAAAACTACCCCTAAGAGTGCATGAGAGCGATTGAATGGAAAAATATCTACCGTTTATCGCATCCCAAGCAAATGGGACTTATTGCTATTGCGCACGCGTTACATGAATTCTATTGTGTTGCATTACCACCAATTATACCCCTTATTGTCATTGATTTTGATATTTCGTATGCCCAGGCAGGTTGGTTGGTGACTGTGTTTTATGTGGTGTATGCTATATTCCAATTGCCAGCGGGAATTATAGCGGATAAAATTGGAAAAAGATATGTGCTTGGATTTGGGTTGGTTCTGCTGGCATTTGGGGTATTTCTTGCAAGTAGAGCAGATACATATCAGGCGTTATTGTTATCACAAGTTGTAGCGGGGATAGGAGGGAGCACCTATCATCCTGCGGGTTTGTCTGCAGTTTCGGATTTGGAAGCAGATAATACCGCAGGAAAGGCCATGGGATTTCATGGATTGGGTGGGGCCATCGGGACTGCATTGGCTCCAGCAGTGATAGGTGGAATTATTCTAATGACTGATTCTTGGCGTTTTTCTCTGTCCCTAATCGCAATTGTTGGGGTAGTATACGCCGTGGTTTTCCATAGAAAATTTGCTGAGCCAGATAACGTTGTGGGGAATTTAGAGAAAAAAATTGTAACAAGGGGGGAAAACATAAGGACTCAGCTAAAGAATTTTCCGTGGGATCCATGGGTAGTTGGTTTGGTGACCGTTAATTTTTTATTGGGTGTAGAAATCGGTGCTGCGAGAACGTTTACTACATCTTATGTGTTTTTGAGAAGTTCGGAAGTGGTTAGTTTTGCAAATACTGTGTTTTTTGTTATGCTTGTTGGAGCAGGTGTATCTACGATTGTGATAGGTCCTTTGGCAGATATGTTTGATAAAAGAAATCTTGGTGCATTGACTTTTGTAGTGACAGGATTTTTACTTTTGTTGACAGGAATAATTCCGCCCAATAAGATACTTCTGTTGGGGTTATTTTTCCTGATAGGTGCCATGATGTGGACCACAGTTCCGGTGATGAATGCACTAACGTCGGTGTATGCAAAAAGAGATTTCTCAGGTATGTTATTCGCTTTAACTTTGACGGGGTCTGCGCTAGGAAATTCTGTCGGACCATTTGTGTTTGGTTTAATATTGGAACGTACAGACATTACAATAGCATATCCAGCTATGGCCATATTTAGTGTGGCTGGGGCCATTGCATTCCTTGCTATGAAACGGTTTTGATGGAGATGAAATTTGTATAATATGGAAGTGATTGTTTTTTTGGTGATAGGAGGATTTGTGTTGGTCCTTTTTATGTTTTATTTGATTCTTAGGAAGGCAGTGGTGGGATTCAAAGATGGATTTGAATCTAGTCGGGGAAAATAACAAATCACATCGAAATTCGTATACTATGGCCTGTAAAAGAAGGGGCATGGATCAGCGAATTAGGGAACATGCAAAAATTATTTCGATGCATTCAACTTCCATAGAAAGGGGAGATAATGTTGTCATCGATGCGAACCCCATTGCAGATGATTTAGTAACTGCGTTATGTGAAATTTGTGCAGAGATAGGGGCAAATCCATTGGTGATCAGAGGGAGAACAGGGACCCGATTTTTGAGGGCTGATTTGAATAACTGAAAGGGGGAATTTCAAATGCGAGCTCATGAACTAGCGGTGTTTG